>JBGVTF010000098.1:0-10281 GCA_041862415.1 Anaerolineae bacterium
GCGCAGCCGAAGGGCCGCCGGATTGCCGGGCGTGGGAGCCCGGCCAGCTAGTTTCTAAGTGCCTGCCCCTGAACCCTGAAGACAGGCACTCACGGCGAAGCCTTCAGGTAGGCAGTTCCGACCGAAGCCTCCACCTCGCCATTGAGAATCCGTCCCCAACGCGGAACGGTCTCGCGGTGGTGGTGCGCAGCGAAAGCCCTTCACACGCCCAAATCTGCTTACACAGGACCAAACAAAAGGCGAGGGCCATAAAACGAGCGATGGCCCTCGCCTGACTCCTCTGAAAGTGGGTCAGCGCCTGGTGAACAGGCGTACAATGGCTTCCCGACAACCGTCACGTCCCAGCGGCGGAGGTTCAGGTGTGGGCTCTGGCGTGGGCTCCGGTGTTGGTTCTGGCGCAGGGGCAAGCTCGACGAAGGCTTTGTAGGCGTCGGCTCGTCCTGAGCCCTGGGTGTTGGGGCCCAAATTCAGGTTCAGGGCTGTAGCCATCATGAATTCCTTAACCTGGGCAGGCCTCAGGTCGGGCTTGGCTTGCAAGAGCAGGGCCGCTGTCCCCACGGCATGGGGAGTGGCCATGCTGGTGCCCGAAGCCTCGGTGTAGTAGTCATCAATGACATTGGCCATGCCTGTCCCCTTCGCCCGGCAGGAGATGATGTCCACGCCGGGGAAGACGATGTCGGGCTTGACACGGTTGTCACTGGTCGGGCCTCGCGACGAGAAGTGGGCCACGGTATCGTCGTCGGTAGAGGCACCGACGGTGATAACCTGACGCGCGCAGCCAGGTGAGCCCACAGTGAGGGCCCCAGGCCCCTGGTTGCCCGCCGCGGCGCAAACGACCACACCGGCTTCAACCGCAGCGTCGCACGTCTCGGAAAGAGCGTCGGTGCCATCGCACGGAGCAGGCCCACTCAGGGAAAGGCCAATAACATGCACCCCCTGCTCCACAGCCCACTCGATGCCGGCCATGACATCGCTCATCATGCCAGAGCCATCGGCCAGGAGGACTTTGGCGATATACAGGCTAGCCTCTGTAGCGATGCCCATATAGCGGCCTCCGCTGGCCGAGCCACTCCCGGCGGCAATGCCCGCCACGTGAGTGCCGTGCCCATTGTCATCAACATAGCTCCCCCCGGTGAAACCCTTGCCCGCCGCGATGCGGCCAGCAAAGTCGGGATGGTCGGGGTCAATGCCGGTGTCCGCGATACCTATCTTGATCCCTCGACCCCGGTAGCCCCCTTCTGACCATACTCGCGGCACCCCAATCAGGGGCAAGGAGACATCCAGACAGGTGTGGACGGGCAGGTCCAGCCAAACCCTCTCCACGCCGGGGGCTTCGCTGAGAGCCTGGATGTCCCTGGCTTTGGCCTTCATGGCTGTAGCGGGTATGATCCTGTAGTGATAACCCAGTGTGGCCCCCTCGATCAGGCGCTGTGCCACGACCACGTCTCTACGGTACTTGACGATGACACGGATTTCCTGGTCATCAGCACTGGCTCTCATCGTCTGCGCCAGAGCCTGGCTAAACTTGGCAGCGCACATTTCCCTCCCTCCTTTGCATGGGGGTGCAAGGGAACACCCTTGTCAGGGTCCCAGAGGTGTCCCCAAGCTCTACATTGTCCTCACGATTTGGTCTTCCTCGATTTTCTCAACCCAGGCTTCATCAGCCAGTTGTAAAGCGGCATCAGCCCTGGCTGTGATAGCCAGGGACCTGGTCAATCTGAACTTACGTCGCACCTCTATGCCCCAAGCCAGAAGGCGAGTAAGATATTGGCCAGGCTCCCCTTCGGTCTTGACAATCAGTCTGAATTCGGCCTCTGGATCGGCTTTCAGCTTTTCCAGCAACTCTGCATCAACTTTCTTCACCATGCCCTCAGTAAAACACCTGCTGGTTATTGTAGCGGTCTCCTTTAGATTATATCACATTCTGGTCTTCTTGTCATGTGGGCTCCCTTGTGATATAATCTTATCTTGAGAAGGATGAGTGAATCGAGTGACCACCCCTCGGTTGCATCCGGGCAAGCGAGGTAGTTCCTGTGGAGCGATCCTATTCAAGGAGGACACAATATGAGCGAGTTGCTAGCCGAGATAACGACGGCCGTGATCGAGGGCAAGTCCCAGGGCATGGCCATGCTGACGGAAAAGGCCCTGAGCGAGGGATTGAACGCCAAAGAGATCCTGGACAAGGGTTTGATGCCGGGTATGGATCATGTGGGTGAGGCCTTCAAGAGAGCTGAGATGTTCGTGCCTGACGTGCTCCTCTCAGCCCATGTCATGCAGGCCGCAATGGACATCCTCAAGCCCAGGCTGGTCGAAAGCGGGGCCAAAATGACCGGCAAGCTGGTCATCGGTACCGTGCAAGGCGACCTGCATGACATCGGCAAGAACCTGGTGGCCATGATGATAGAGGGGGCTGGCTTCGAGGTGTTCGATTTGGGCAACGACGTGCCGCCAGAGGCCTTCGTCCAGGCCGTCAAAGAGCACAAGCCGGACATCGTGGGCATGTCGGCCCTGCTGACCACGACCATGCGGGCCATGGACCGTACCATCGAGGCACTGAAGGAGGCTGGCCTGCGAGATCTGGTCCAGATCATGATAGGTGGCGCGCCGGTGACGTCCGACTTTGCCCAGCAGATCGGGGCTGATGCCTATTGCTCCAACGCAACCACGGCCAAAGAGACAGCTAGAAGGTTCGTCGGCGTCTGAGACCTGTACCGCCTGTACTGCAATAGTGATGCAGCAGTGGTAGAAGAAGGGTGTAGCTAAAAGTGCTTTGGTTTGGCTAATGGTGGAAACTAGGATCGTGATTGACAAACTCTAGGTTTTGGGGTATATTTAAAGTGACTTTATCAGGGCGCGTGGCAAGGCTGGGCGCTTACCTACGAAAGGAGGAGGGGTATGTATCACAAAATCATTATCGTGGGGAACCTGGGGCGCGATCCAGAGATGCGTTACACCCCGCAGGGCACGCCGGTCACCAACTTCTCGGTGGCCACCAATCGCAAGTGGACCAACGCCGATGGCACACCAGGTGAGGAGACCACCTGGTACCGCATCTCCGCCTGGGGCAAGCTGGGCGAGATCTGCAACCAGTATCTATCCAAGGGACGGCAGGTCTTTATCGAAGGACGGTTGCGGCCTGACCCCGAGACCGGTGGGCCGCGCATCTGGACGCGGCCGGATGGCACTGCGGGTGCATCTTTTGAAGTCCATGCCGACACTGTCAGGTTCCTGGGAGGGCGCGGCGAGGCCGTGGAGGTGGAACCCGGTGTCACTCTCGAGGAACCGCCGCCTGGGCTTGAGGAGGGCGAGGAGGAACTTCCCTTCTGAGGGCCAAATACATCACAGTTTTTAGCACATCAAAGTGGGAGAACGAGTAGTCAGAGAATCCTCCTGCGCTCGGCCTGGATTGCCAAATCCAGGCCATACCCGCCGGATTTGGCAATCCGGCGGGAGCGGGCAAGAGATACTATTCCCCTGTTTTGACGTATTAGGACAGTTTTTGAGACTGACTCTCTCGTGCCGACGGAGGCACAAGAGAATGTGGTTGCTCAGAATCTATTCATATCTGGATGCCGTCTCTGCCTTAGGGCGGAGGCGGCGTTCTTATTCGGCCTCTCTGGCAAACCCGCCGAGCCCTCCGTCCCCAGGGCCGAATTGGCCGGAGAAGGCTACGCTCCTATGACAGGACCATGATGAAAGCGGTGGGAGAGGCCATCTATGACGAGTTGGGCACTCTGACGTAGATAGGGTTGGTGAAGACCCAGCCCCGTTTTCTGAAGAAATAGCGGCGATAGGCTTCGACTCTGTAGACTCCTTGCTCTCTGGCCGTATACTGCAGCTTCTTCCCCCTTGTGCGGGCTATGGCGGTCCCATCCCTGAGCAGCCGGATGTGAGCCCGCTGTGGCGAAGAGACTTCAAACACAATCTGACTCTGAAGGGTGATCTCATCGCCCATGATGGCTTCGGCTGCGCCGCTTCTGGCCGTGAAACGAAAACCCCGCGTGTCGCCCAGCAAATCGTACGCCGTGAAACAGTGCCCTTCTTTCAATGCGTCGTAGATCGCTTTTTTGTCGTGATCCAACTGCCCGCTGAAGACCTCTTCAGTCAGGATATGAAGATTGCTGGCCCGGAACAGGTGCTGGTATGAGAACACCTCCCTGCTCAGGGGACCGAAACGGTAGGTGCGAGCGTGGGCATCGGAGCCACAGATGGCTACGACTTTTCTGCTCCGCAAGAGTTTATCCCATTGGGCCAGGGTCTCTGGAAAAGGTCCCTTCATAGCTGCCTGGGGGAAATAGGCCAGGAGGACACCCCGAAGTATGTTAGGGAGATAGGCCTTGAACTCGGACATGTAGTTCCAGAGTTCCAGGCCCGTGTAGCCTGTCACTGTCCAATCCACCCAGGGGAGTGCCGCCTCATTGACCAAAGGAGAACTGTGCTCAAAGGGGTGAGCGATGAAGCCAAAGCCTCCCTGGGCATTCACGGCGTTGATGACAGCCTGGGGGTCTTTGGCATAGGGGGCTACATCTCTGGTGATATCGAAAGCCAGATAGTGGTTGGCCTCAGGCATCCGCCGGGTGTCGTGAACCTCTTCGCCCACGAGGAGAAGGGTGTGCCCATACCAGCCCTCTTTTCCTTTGACCAAGACGTTGTGATCAGTAGGGATGACAAAGTCCAGCCCTACACTTTGGGCAACGCGAGCGATTTCCTCGTGGGGGGCGGTGCCATCAGAACAGGTGGTATGAAGGTGGACGCTGCCTACATATTCGTTGAAATTCACGGTTTTCGCCTATGGTACGGCATCGCGTGGCAAATGGTCAGATTATAGCCCCCAGAATGCCTCAACTAAACCTCAACTGAACCTCTACTCAATCTTTACCCACAAGAAGTGATAGCGGTGGTATAATCATGACAGACTACTTTAAAGAAGAACCTCGAAACCAGAGAGGGGAGTTGGGGAATGACGAGCCTGGGAGAGGACGGCGGGCGCATTTTGGTGATTGATGAGAGGAAAGCCACTGGCGACTCCCTTGGCCTCATCCTGCAGAATAGTGGGTACCATGTCAGCGTGGTCTACAATGCGGATGAAGCGCTGACAAAGACGCAGACCGGAGGCTTTGACCTAGTCATTGCCGACATAAGGGTGCCAACCGTGGATAGCCTGGAGATTCTGCGTCAGATAAAGCAGCAGGATGCTGACATCGTGGTCATCATGACCACTGACTACCCCACGTTGGAGACGGTCATCAAGGCTATCCGTTACAACGCCTACGATTATCTGATCAATCCTCTGGAGAAAGCCGACGAAGTGTTGGCCATTGTCGGAGAGGGATTGCGTAAACGACACTCCCTTTTGGCAAACCGCCCGGGGTGACAGAGCTTCATCGCCCAGTGACAAGGCGCTGTCGGCTCAGGTTCATTCAACCTAGCATCAGCTTCTCCCCTTGGAAGAGAAACGGAGGTCAGGAAGAGCCACCTACCAAGTTGTAGGTGGCTCTTCTTATTTTCGCCGGCCGGTTCTCACCCGCCTCTCATCTGCCGTAAGGGAAAGAGAAAGGAAGACCCTGGCTCAAGGTGACCTTTCGTTATTCTAGCTCGACTTCGTAATCGAGGGGTACTACTTGCACCCACGTATTGCCGGGCTTGAGAGGAAAGGGCCTCCCTTCGCCATCCACATAACGCAACATGTCTGGCCGCCGATGTCGGGTCCACTTGACCTCGTAGGCCTGCCCATCGCGTAGGATGACGGCACGGCCCTCTCCCCAGAGTTGGATTTCAATCGAATGAACTCCCAATTCATCCTCAACGATGTCGGTCTCAACGTGATTAACGTAGAGCACAACGACATTTCGGACGGTAATCTGTTCCCCTGTCACTTCATCGAGGTGGGGCTCACCCACCGCTGAACGCAGATAGGCCTGGCGGTCAGGATCGTATTGGTATTCGGCCGTGGCATACTTGGCATGGTAGACTATGGAAAGGTGAGTGGCCGGGCTTCCTCCATCTGGTGGTTCATCAGCAAAAACCAGTCCTGACAAGTCCTGGCGGCTATTCCACCCCCTCTTTTCGGCGGCCTGCGACAACGTTTCGGTGTCGGTGAAGAGAGTATTCTCATAGGCCTTGCCCTCTGCTGGGACCCGATAGATAATGTCATCTGAGTCCGGGTCTCTGAACAGGGGGTCAGGAGACAGCAGTCGGTCGTTGAAATCACATTCCTCAAAACGGGGCACCAGACCGGGGCTGACTCCAGAGAAGACGAGGATGGTTTTATACATGGCAGGGATTTCCAGGTCAATGAGGCGCGCACTGCGGATGCAACCTATCTTCTCAGCCTCCTGGCAGAGGAAGATGGCTGTGAAACGTGTCAGGTTAGCTTCTGTCAAATGCTCAAAGACGATGTCGGCCCGGTTGAGTCCGGCTTGAGGCCGGACAGCGTTAGGGAAGTTGGAGATCTTCACGGCCAGGGGACGGCGCTCCAGAACGTTGGGATCACTAACCTTCTCACCTGAGAGGGGGCAGACGTCGGGGGATAGCGTGGGCAAAGCCTCCACAGTTGGGACCTCCGTTGGGGACGGAACCAGAGTGGCTGTGAAAGTGAGCGCAGCCGTTGACTGTGGTTGAGCAATTGATTTGGGAGGCTTGGTAGGTGTGAGCGTTGTGACAGAGGGACTGGGTGGAGAACAGCCACTGGCACCAGATACCAGTAGCGTTAGCCAAGTCATCAGAATGCAGAAGGATAAAAGCGGAAAGCGAGACCTGAACACGGTGATGGACACCTCCTAAAGTAAGGGTGATACTTCACTAAGGAAGGCTGACCTGATGCTCTAATGGTAATTATAGCACATCTGGACAAATTAGGCTACTTCTGGTACCTCTTTCCCATTGACTTTCACGGGGGTTGTGGTATGTTAAAAGGGAGGCTTCGGATCAGAGGAGTCAGAACAGCCAGAGAGATGGTAGTGATAACAAGGCGCCGCTATCAATCTATCACTGTATTGAGTATCTACACATAAACTGCCCTTTCAAACAGTTGACTTAAAGCGAGAGTGAGGGTATAATTTCAATGTACGCTTTTTCAAATAGCGGCCTGTCTAGAAACGAAAGTTCACTACTAAAGCGAAGGTGAAAGAACATGGCACTTAAGGGAAATCTGAGGGACTTTAGCACTACCCAGCTTCTCAATCTCATCAACCTGGCGCGCAAAACAGGCGTCTTGACCATTGAAGCGCAGGGGACCTCGGCCAAGTTGTTCTTCAGAGAAGGGAAGCTGATCCATGCCTCTTTGGGTGATCGCGATGGACACCTGGCTCACATGTTGCTTAAAGCGGGCAAGCTCAGCACTGAGCAATCCAGAGCGATCCAGGCGCATTCTGAGGTTGACTCTGATAAAGAGCTTGGGCTTCTTTTGATCAACGCTGGCTATGTCAGCCAGAACGATATTGTGCAGAGCGTAAAGGTCCACATTTTGGATGTGGTTTACACGCTCTTCACGTGGGTAGAGGGCCTGTTTTATTTCGAGCCCAATCTCCTTCCCTCAGAAGACAAGATCACCGTACCTATCAACCTCGAAAACGTTATTATGGAGGGGAGTCGCCGGCTCAAGGAGTGGGAAAGATTGCAGGATGAACTCCCTGACTTGAACAGGGCCTTGAGGTTCACAGACCGGCCTGATACAAAGCTCCGTGGCATTAACCTAAGCGTGGAAGAATGGCGGGTTATTTCCTTCATAAATCCTCGCAACACCATCAAACAGATAGCCCAATCTAACAACATGGACGATTTCCAAATTCGGAAAATCGTCTATGGCATGCTCCAGGCTGGCTTGGTGGAATTGGTGAGACCGGAAGGGGGTGAGGTAAGACCGTCGATGCCACCTGGACGCCCAAGGACTGCGGAACCGCCACCGGCGGTGAAGCGGGGGGTGATCCTGCGTCTGATTGATAGGATCAAAAAGATATAGAAAACTCCTGAGGCGGAGAGCTGGGAAGGGATCGTTCCTCATCGCCCTTCCGTTCATGCTGAAAGAGAAGAGGTAGAGAGCCAAAATGCAAACGGTGAAAATGGTCGTCACAGGCCCCTTCAGCGCTGGCAAAACAGAATTCATCAAAACCATCAGCGAGATTGACGTCGTATCCACCGAGCGCAAAATCACTGATGAATCGTCCCAGCGTGTTAAGGAGGAGACAACAGTGGCCATGGACTTTGGGCGCATCACTGTTGATGAGGATTTGGTCTTATACCTTTTTGGCACACCTGGTCAAAAGCGCTTCGATTTCATGTGGGAGATTCTGTCTGAAGGGATGTTAGGCTTCATCGTGCTCATAGACAGTGTTCGCCCCGAGACCTTCCGTGAGGCGAGGCGCATCCTTGACGTCTTCAGCGGCTATGGTGCCACTACGCCCTTCATTGTGGCCGCCAACAAACAAGATTTGCCTGATGCATGGTCGCCCGAGGACCTACGCATCGCTCTGAAGATAGACCGGAATGTGAAAGTCCTACCCTGTGTAGCCACCGACAAAGAAAGCGTCAAAAACGTCCTTTTGGAACTCCTATATTCCATTTTGGAAGAGACGCCGGAGGAATAGCTGGCCTCTGAAGGGAAGAGGAGGCTATCACCGCTCAGCGTCAAAGGTCTGATCATGGCTTCATCGCTGCTCACTGGCGTGGAGAAGTGGGGCTCGGCCATGCTCCCCCTCGGTAAGTGTATCGCCATCGAGTTGGGAGAGGGCATGCTGGTTCAAGGTCTACATCAGGGGCGAAAGCCCACACATTTCTGATGTCAACGGGTGAGAAAGCGGTTCTGACAGTCCTGATTCGACGGCAGGCGAAATCAGGTCTCTTGATATGAGGCGGGCTACTAAGGATCTAGCAAGGGTGGTCTGATCGAGTCGAGTCCGGTGATTAGGTTCCAGGTAGCCAGCCGCCTAACCGCTCAGACCCAGCCACCTGTAGTGGAGGGGTAGGTTGAGTTCCATAGTTACAGATAAGGGAATCGTTCATTATGAAGTAGACGGACGTGGCAAACCCCTCGTTTTTCTGCATGGTTGGTTGGGTTCATGGGATGTCTGGCGGCACACCATGCTGTCCATCTCAAGTCTGCGTCAATACAAAATCTACGCACTGGATTTCTGGGGCTTTGGTGACTCAGCGAAAAAGAGCGCTCCCTTCTTTACCATCTCCTCATATGTATTCATGGTAGATCAGTTCATGGAAATAATGGGCATCGCTCAGGTTCCAGTGATTGGCCATTCGATGGGCGGGACAGTGGCCATGAATCTAGCTTTGGAACACCCCGCCCGTGTCGAGAAGGTCGTTGTCATAGGTTCTCCTATGATAGGCAGTTCTCTTAACATTCTGCTCAAGCTTGCCGGCCATCAATTTGTCGCTTCTCTCGTCTGGAGCAATCTTGACCTTCTGCGCTTAGGTCTGAGAATACTCTCTTCTCAATGGGCCAAAGATGGCCCGAAGCTTTACACAATGATTGAAAAAGACCTCTCCCGGACGACTGTAGAAGCGTTCTGGTGGAGCATAGCTTCGTTACGAGAAATTAACCTAAAGCCATACCTTAGCCAGATCAAAGTGCCGACTTTAGCTGTTTACGGCAAGAAAGACAACATCGTCCACCCATCTCAGGCGAGGATTATTGGTGAGCAAGTAAGGGGCGCCCGAGTGGAGTGGATGAATGGCTCCAAACATTTTCCTATGCTCGATGAGCCAGAACGATTTACCAGTGTTCTGTTGGATTTCCTGGCTTCGTAATTGTATGTTCGCGAGCCTACCGCTCGGATCTTGCGTGTGGATTAGAGGCGCGGGGATGCCCCCCGCAGTTCTCTTTCCTCGGTACGACGATGGGTGGCCTGCCAGCCCCAGTTGAAGACAAGGGGCCGCTTGGGAATCCGAACTGCTCCTCGGACCCTCGCTAAACAAGCCAGCTTCCAGTTATCTGCGCTTTGATTATGTCACCAGGAGGTACAAGGCATGCCAGAAGGCAAGGATGAAACCCCTGCCGCCGAAGTGAAGTACTACTGGCCTAACAAAATGGGGCGCATTGCTCTCCTGGCCTTGGAGGACGTGATGGGCAGAAACGGAGTGAATGCTGTCCTCAACTTGGCTAAGCTAAAGCATCGAGTCAACAACTATCCGCCTAGTAACCTCGACCTCCAGTTTAGTTTTGATGAATTTAGCGCTATTGAACAGGCGCTTGAAGACATGTATGGTCCGCGAGGTGGCAAGGGGTTGGCCCTGCGCCAAGGTCGGGCTGCTTTCAAGTATGCCCTCAGG
>JBGVTF010000099.1:0-6216 GCA_041862415.1 Anaerolineae bacterium
CTCGCTACCGCTACTTACCCAGGGATGCCATGATCCTGGTCAGTGAGTGGCTGGGCATACCTCTCAGCCAGACCTACAGCGTGGCTACTTTTTACAATGCCTTCAGCTTGGTCCCTAAAGGCAAGCACCTGGTAAGCGTTTGCCTGGGCACTTCTTGCCACGTTAGAGGCGGGGGCCACATATTGGACAAGATAAAGCGAGAACTCAATTTGGATTCGGGGGAGACGACAGAGGACTTTCAGTTCACAGTGGAAGAGGTCCGCTGTCTGGGGTGCTGCAGCTTGTCGCCAGTAATACGGGTTGATGACGATACCTACGCTCACCTGACGCAGACACAGGTGCGCAGGATACTCGAGAAATATGAGCGTGAAAAAGAGGCATTGGACGAATGAGAATAACGACCCTGGAGGACCTAGAAAAAGCCAAGGAAAGAGGCACCAGATCCCTCTACCCCTCGAAGACGAAAATAATGGTGGGCATGGCAACCTGCGGCCGGGCGGCCGGGGCTCAAGAAGTCTACGATATGCTGGTGGACGAGATTGACAGAAGGGAGTTAGATGTATCCCTTGGTCAAGTCGGATGTATAGGGTGGTGCTGCCAGGAACCGCTGGTTGATGTCCTGGCGCCTGGAAAGCCGCGCATAACCTATGGGGAAATGACCGCTCAAAAGGTGCCTGAAATCTTGGAAGCGCTGATCCGAGATGAGATCGCCAAAGAGTTGGCGATAGGGAGACTCGACGAAGATGAAAACCTTATTGAAGGCACAAAGCGGAGTTACTTGACCAGCGGGATCGGAGTGACGAACAAAATCCCCTTGTACAAAGAACTGGGGCTGTTCAAAAATCAGTCAAGGATCGTCCTGCGAAACTGCGGGTTCATTGATCCTAAGGACATTGACGAGTATATTGCCAGAGGTGGGTATCAGGCACTACACAAGGTCCTCAACAGTTTGTCCCCTGAGGAAGTCATAGAAGAGATCACCAAATCGGGCTTGAGGGGTAGAGGAGGTGCAGGCTTCCCAACGGGGCTCAAATGGAAATTCGCCCGACAAGCCAAAGGCGATGTCAAATACGTCATCTGCAATGCCGATGAGGGAGACCCAGGCGCTTACATGGACAGGAGCGTCCTTGAAGGGGATCCGCACAGCGTTGTAGAAGGGATGATCATCGGCGCCTATGCCATCGGCGCTGCTGAGGGATACATCTACGTTCGCGCAGAGTATCCTTTGGCTGTTGAGATACTCACCACGGCCATCCAGCAGGCCGAAGAGTATGGCTTCTTGGGTGAGAATATCTTCGGTTCGGGCATGGATTTCCGGATCCATATCAGCAAGGGTGCGGGTGCTTTTGTCTGCGGGGAGGAGACCGCTCTGATGGCCTCCATAGAAGGCCGAACTGGTGAGCCCAGGCCAAGGCCGCCGTTTCCTGCCCAGAGTGGGCTGTGGGGCAAGCCGACCAACATCAACAATGTGGAGACCTGGGCCAACGTGCCGGCGATTATAGTTAGAGGAGGCGATTGGTACCATCAGTTTGGCACTGAGCACAGCGGAGGGACGAAAATCTTCTCAGTGGTGGGCAATATCAACAACACTGGCCTAGTGGAAGTGCCCATTGGCGTCCCGTTGGGCGATATCGTCTTCGACATCGGTGGCGGCATCCCTAAAGGCAAAAATTTCAAGGCGGCGCAATTGGGTGGCCCCTCAGGTGGCTGCATCCCCAGAGAACACCTCAACGTCCCCATTGATTACACCACACTCCAGGAACTGGGAGCCATCATGGGCTCCGGCGGTATGGTGATCTGCGATGATGATACCTGCATGGTAGAGTTAGCCCGTTTCTTTCTGAATTTTGTGCAGGAGGAATCGTGCGGTAAGTGCGTCCCCTGTCGTGTAGGCACCAAAATCATGCTGGAAGTGGTGACCCGCATCACGCAGGGCCAGGGGCAGGAAGGTGACATTGAATATCTGGTAGAGTTGGGCCAGGAGATCAAGCGCTCCTCGCTGTGTGGCCTGGGCCAGACCGCGCCCAACCCAGTGCTGTCCACGATCCGCTACTTCCGCGACGAGTATGAGGCGCACATCAGGGATAAACGCTGTACGGCCGGGGTGTGTCAGGACCTGGTTTACTCCCCTTGTCAGAACGAGTGTCCGGCCGGACTGAATGTGCCCGCCTATGTATCCCTCATCGGTGAAGGGCGCGTCGAGGAAGCCCTGGAGGTGATCCTGGATCGCAATCCCTTCCCCTCAGTCTGCGGACGGGTGTGCGATCATCCCTGCGAGGCCAAGTGCCGTCGCAGCCAGATTGATGATCCGGTGGCCATCCGTGAACTCAAGCGCTTCGCGGCCGACTACGTGGCGGCTCAGGGTATACCGTCTGCAATCTATGACAGACCGCGAGTGGAGACAGATGGCCAGAAACCCAAGGTAGCCATTGTCGGCTCAGGCCCAGCGGGGTTGAGCTGCGCTTACTTCCTGGCACGCCTCGGCTACCGGCCTGCGGTGTTCGAGAAGCTGCCGGTGGCTGGTGGTATGCTGGCTGTAGGCATACCCGAATATCGGCTGCCCACAGATGTCTTGAATCGGGAGATCGAATTCATCGAAAAGATGGGCGTGGAGATAAGAACGGGGATCTCCATCGGTGGGGACGTCACCATACCAGAGTTGCGCCAGCAAGGCTACGAGGCTATCTTCATCAGCGTAGGGGCGCATCGCGGCCGCAAACTGAACATCCCTGGTGAGAACTTCATGGTGGACGCCGTTGACTTTCTGCGGGAAGTTAACCTCAACGGTGGAAAAGTCCGCGTAGGGCAGAGGGTAGCGGTGCTGGGCGGCGGCAATGCCGCCATTGACGCTGCCCGGACAGCGCTGCGCCTGGGCGCGGACGGGGTCACCATCGTCTACCGCCGCACGAGGAACGAGATGCCTGCCCAACGCTCAGAGATTGAGGACGCAGTGGGGGAGGGAGTAAAGCTTGAGTTGCTGGCCACGCCCGCCCAGGTGATCTCTCAAAACGGTGGCATCGAAGGGTTGGAGTGCCTGCGCATGTGTCTGGGAGAATTCGATCGCAGCGGTCGGCGGCGGCCTCTGCCCGTGGAGGACTCTCGGTTCCGCCTTGATGTGGACATGGTCATTTCCGCCATAGGCCAGACCCCAGACACCACCTCCCTGTCGAACGGCCTGGGCCTGGAACTCAATCGCGATGGCACAATCAAAGTGGATAAGGACGGCCGGACCACTGTCCCTTACATTTTCGCTGGCGGTGATGCGGTCACAGGCCCGGCGACGGTGATCTGGGCCATCGCTGCTGGTGAGCGGGCAGCAGTAGCTATTGACCAATACCTTTCCAAGGATGACAGCAGGGTCTACCCCTGGCAAGGGACAAAATCGCCGGATACCCCCTTCGATCCCGAGGCCGAGCCGGTACCGTATGGCCGTCTCGAAACAACCAAGCTGGCCCCGGATGAGCGACGACGTGGTTTCGCTGAGGTAGAAGAGGTATGCATCAAAGAGGTGGCGGTCCAGGAGGCACTGCGTTGCCTGCGCTGTGACTATCGCGAGGAACAGGCCGCCGAGGTTCCGGCTGAGGCCAGCGTACCGGTCCTGGTCGAGGCTTAGAGCCTATCCAGAAAATGTTCGTAGATGATGCATGGAGGTTAAAGCGGTGATCAACATCACCATTGACGGTCGCAAACTGCAGGTCCCCGAGGGGCTGACCATATTGGAAGCAGCGCGGGAGAACGGCATTGAGATCCCCACCCTTTGTTACCACGAGGCACTGGAGCCCTACGGTGCTTGTCGGCTATGCGTGGTAGAACTGGAGAGAGGACCGAGCTCCCAATTGGTGGCCTCTTGTGTCTATCCCTGTGAAGAGGGAGCGATAGTGCATACGGATTCAGATATGGTCCGCTGTTCGTGCCGCACCACAGTGGGGTTGCTCATGGCCTCGTCGGCGCACATCCTGCTGATCCAAGAGTTGGCAGCTCAGTTGGGAGTCACTGAGCCCCGGGTGCAGCTAGAGTCTAACGACTGCATTCTGTGCGGTCTGTGCGTCAGAGCCTGCAAAGACATCGTGGGCGTCAGCGCCATCAGCCTGGTGAACCGAGGCGTTGACAAGAAGGTCAAACCGCCCTTCGAGATTGCTTCCAGAGATTGTATAGGTTGCAGCACCTGTGTCTTCATTTGCCCCACGGGGGCTATCAAACTGGAGGACATCGGGGAGCCTAAGCTGGTGCACCATTGGGCTTCGGACTTTGAGACTGTGCAATGCCGCATCTGCGGCGATCATTATCTGATCCCCGAGCCCGTCACAGACTATGAAAGGCTCCTCGCTGAGGAGACTCAGTAGATTACAGATCGCTCCCGCTGGATTGGCAGCACTGTTGCGCCACAGGCAATCCAGCGGCCGAGCGGCGGATTACAGATCCGCCGTGAGCAAAAATGTGATCTACTGGATTTGGTTATCACAAGAGATCAGGAGCGCATAAGTGGAGACTGAGGCCAAGATAGGTGTTTTCATCTGTGATTGTGGGACAGAAATTGCCAGTTTCCTAGATACCAAGGCGCTGGGGGACAGGGTAAGGGATTTGCCCCACGTAGCCCTGGTACAACGTGGATTGTATAACTGCTCCAGAGAGGGGCAGAAGAGGATGAAGCAAGCCATCGCTGAACAAGGTCTGAATCGGGTTGTGGTGGCTGGTTGTACGCCGCGCACCCACGAGCCGCTTTTCCGGACCCTCTGTGAAGAGGCGGGCCTGAACGGCTCCCCCTTTGAGATGGCCAACATCCGCGAGCAGTGCGCCTGGGTGCACACCGATGAGCGGCAGAGGGCCACAGCCAAAGCGCTGGACCTGATACGTATGGCGGTCGCCAAAGCGGCCCTTTGGGAGGTGAGGGATAAGTCAGAGGCTAAAGTGACACCGGCTGCCCTGGTCATCGGGGCAGGGACGGCCGGCCTGACCGCAGCCCTTACCCTGGCCAACGGTGGATTCCCCGTCAAATTGGTCGAGCGGGAACAGGAACTGGGCGGCCTGGTGCGCAGGTTGCACATTCTCTACCCTACCATGCAGCGGGCCGAAGAGTTCATCTCAGAGAGGATCAAGACTGTCCAAAGCAACCCCAACATTGAGGTTCTGACCGAAGCCCAGATTCTCGATATCAGCGGTTCGGCCGGTAACTACCACGTCACTGTCGGCAGCAATGGTCACAAAGCTGCCTTCGATGTGGGGACGATCATCGTGGCTACCGGTGCCCAGCCCTTCCCTCCTCATGGCCTGTTCAGGTACGACGGCCGGAGGGTGATCACTCAACTTGAATTGGAGGGCAAGCTGAAAGCGGGGCCTTCGTCAGCCCTTCGACTGCGCTCAGGGCAGAGTTCAGGACGGGGCCCTGTTGACGCTCAGAACATTGTCATGATCCACGGTGCTGAATGCGAGGAAGAGCGATCTTACAGTTCCAGTGTGTACTGTATGACCGTCCTCAAGAACGCCATTCTCTTGAAGGAAATGAAGCCGGAGGCAAACATTTCTATCCTCTTCGGAGATCTGCAGAGCTTTGGCGAATGGTGCGAGGATGAAATTCTCAGAGCCAGGCAGCGGGGGATCAACTTTGTCCACTTTGGGACAGATTCAAAGCCTGTAGTGAGGGACGATGCGGTCGAGGTCCACGACCTGCTGAGTGGGGCTGACCTGAGCCTCCCCTACGATCTGGTGGTGTTGTCCACTCCCCTTGTGGCCCCAGATGGCGCCAGCAGGTTGGCTAATCTCTTGCACCTTCCTTTGGATGACAATGGTTTTTTCCCCGACGTCCACGTCAGGCTGCGACCACGGAATTATATTGACCCCGGCATCTACATCTGTGGGAACGCCCATTACCCGGCCGACACTAACGAGAGTCTGTTCCAGGCTTACAGTGCAGCCTCCAAGGCCCTGCATCATCTGGCAGCGGGTGTGGTGACCAGCGAGGCCTCTGTAGCCGTGGTTGATGAGCGGCTGTGTGCTGGCTGCGGCACCTGTGTGGAGACCTGTGCCTTCCAGGCCATCAGTCTGGAGAGGGGTGAGGGGGTCTTGAGCACGGCACGGATTGTGCCTCTGCTGTGCAAGGGCTGCGGCAACTGCGCCACGGCCTGCCCCTCCAAGGCCATCACGCTTCAGTCGTCCACCGACCGCCAGTTCCTGGCTCAGATCAGCGCTGCTCTGGCGGGACCGCAGGACGGCCAGCCA
>JBGVTF010000100.1:0-3531 GCA_041862415.1 Anaerolineae bacterium
ACATTCCCGAATACCTGCGGCATCGCCTGGACATGCAGGATGGTTATCTTAAGAGGATAGACGAGCTGTTTAGCGACCAGGTGCTGGCTCGTATCCCTGAGTTCGAGCGAGATATAACCGGCCTGGACATGATTGGGAAGATGGCTGAGGCCATGTTCGGAGGTGGGCAATGATCGAAAAGACGACGCAGCAGTTCCTGGCTGAGCATTCGGGCATGAAATACGTTTTCTTCGGAGGCAAGGGCGGGGTCGGCAAGACGGTACTGGCCGGAGCTGCGGCTCTGTGGTTCGCCCGTCAGGGTAGGCGCACCCTGCTGGCCTCGACCAACCCGGTGCACAGCCTGACCAGCATGCTGGATCAGGACGTCTTTGGCGCTCCCACCCTGGTGGAGGGCGTAGATAACTTTTACGCCTACGAGATTGACACCAAGGACACCATCGAAAAGTCCAAGGTTGAGATCCGTGACAAAATCAGTTGGTTCCTCAGGTTCGCTGACGTCAAGACCAAAGCCGACGAGTTCGTCGAGTCGGCAACCATGAACCCGGCCTTCGAGGAGTCGGCCATGTTCGAGAACATGATTGACCTCATGTTTGAGGACAAGTACGAGGCCTATGTCTTTGACACCGCACCTACGGCCAACGCCCGACGCCTCCTGGGCATGTCCAGCGTCTATTCCATGTGGGTCAACAAGATGCTCAAGAGCCGCGAGGAGGCCAAGAGCCTGAGGGAGTTGCTCTCCTATAGCAAGAAGCAGGAGAAAGACCCTCTTCTCGAGTATCTTTTGCAATTTCAGAAGCGCATGGGGCATGCCAAGCAACTCTTGACCGATGACCAGAAGACGGCCTTCTTCTTCGTGACCTTGCCCGAAGCGTTGCCCATCGCTGTCATCAAACGCTTCATCGCCTGGTTCCACGATTTCGGCATTCCTGTCGGTGGCGTGGTGGTGAACATGAAGATTGAGGAGGCCGCGGTTGGAGAGGACGCCCCGGAGTTCGTGAAAAACCGTTTGAAGATGCAAGAAGAGTACATGGAAGAAATCTGGCGCAGCTTCCTCAATGTGCGGGCTATTGTCCCCCTCTTTGAGACAGAGGTGCGGGGCGTTGAAATGCTGGAGCGCACCGCTCAGGCCATGTTTGGCTGAGAGGGGCGTATTTCAGCAGAGGAGCCCCTGCTGTCCGAGACGGGATAGCGGGGGCTTGACGTTACCCATCCGAGAAGCCCCGCAGAGGCGGCTCCCACGCCGCCGAATGCCGGGCGTGGGAGCCCGACCAGCTATTCTCGGATAGATGTTAAGGACGGACTATGAACCCCCATTTGCTCACTCTTTTGGTGGCTTTGCTGTTTATCCTGGTCTTTGGCGGCCTGCCTGTGCTGAGAAAGGAAGAGCCTTCCCTTCAGCTTGCTGTAGAGGTATTGGTTCTTACCGGCCTGAGCATCGGGGTTTCCTTGTTGACTGGCCTTAGCCTGAACCCTATTCTCTTTCTGATCTTTCTCTATCTGATGGTCATGCGCTGTCGGATATTGATTGACCTGGGGAATCTGCTTTCTTCCAGGGGAAGCCACCAACTGGCCTTGTCTGTTTACCGGCTGGCTATGCGGTTGGGGCCGGATTTCCCCGTTCGTCTCACCGCCCTCATTAGTTACGGCGCTGTGCTGGTGCGTGTGGGAGCCTTGGAGGAGGCTATCCGTATTCTGGAGGCAGTTCTAGAGAAAGGGAAGGAACGCTTGCAGCCCAAACACGAATCCGCCTGTCACTACAATCTGGGTGTGGCCTACATGCGGCTGGGCAGGGAAGGCCGGGCCGTACGCGAGTTCAACGAGACCATTGACGTCTGGCCATTGTCTCCATACGCTCAGCGAGCCAAGGCAGCCCTGGAAAGAAGGCGGTCCACAGGCAGTTTGGTGGGTGAAAGGGAAGGAGAGGGTGAAGAGAAGGATGAAACGGGTGATGAGGGTGCAGCTTAGAGGTCTCAGATTGTCCTAGCGGCCACCAGGGGCAACAGTCTGAGCCAAGTCCTGTAGGGAAGAGAGGAGAAGAAGCGCCGACTGTTCATCCAGTCCAGCCAGGGAAAGGCTCACCAGAAGGTGGGGGGCTTTCCTGCCAAGCGATAACCTCAGCAGACGAGGGCTGAGATCCTCCACCAGATGAGAAATAGCATCTGCTTGTCGCTGACCTTGTTTGCCTCGGCAGGCTATCACCAGGCCACCGGCTGCCTCCTGGCGGGTCCAGGCTTTCTCATGGAGGCCCTTCAGCACTCGCCTGGCCAGGCGCCCTCTCTTCTTTGTCACTTCCACCTCACCTCGGGGCGAAGCACGCAGAGTTCCCTTGAGAATCAGGTAGTCTGCCCTTCCCCGCAGGAGATTAAATATCCAGAACAAGAGCATTTCCCTGGGCGCCAGGAGGATGGTCGCTTCTATCCTTTTGAAAGGGGGCTGGGCCTTTCTCACGTTCACCTGGAACCCTGAAGTGCCCAGCCGACTGACGGTGATCTGAGCACCCAAGGCTCGTAGACCCTGGAGGACCCATTCCAGCAGGCGTCTCCCGTGCCTTCGGTTCATCTGCCAGCCCACGACGTACCAGATCACGAGCAGGACGCAGAAGGCGATCACCGCCTGGGTTGTGAGATCAGACATAAGGCTCTCTTGCTCTTTCCCGATGTGACTCTTTCCCCGAGAGGGGACCCTTGGCTCTGGGTTAGTTCAGTTCTTGTCTGGAAACCCCAGCAGAGGCGGCTCCCATGCCTGTCCTGAGCGCAGCCGAAGGGCCGCCGGATGCCGGGCGTGGGAGATCGGCCCGCTAGTCTCCAGACAGAGACTAGTCTAGCAAAACGTTTGCTTGCTGTCAACTTTGAGGTGTGCTAACGATGATTGGGCGTAGGTGTGCGCTCCTCCCAGGCCAGTCCCCGGGCTGTAAGGGCGAACCGTAGGAGCGAGCTGGCGCTTCCACTGAACACAAGAGGAGGGGGGAAATGGAAATCTCGGGACCACCCAGAAGGTCCTATCCGGCAGAGATATTCACTCACTCTTTCAAGATTGAAGGGCAACTGGAACCTATTGGTCACTTGATGAACGCCCTCAACAATCCGGAGTGGGAGTCAATGTTGATACGCCAGGTGACCGTATCCTCCCTTTCTGCCAGCGGTCCCCTGAGTTCTTTCGCCCTCGAGGAAATCGTCCTGAGTAAAAACGATGCCTTGTTTATTTATCTTGTTGACGAGGAAGATCGCTCGGCGCTGAATCTGCTCAAAAGAGTCGAGAGGGCGATCGTCTATCTGCCCCTGTTTGTCATCCGGGCCGATTTCCACCTAGGCGGCGAAACGCGCTTCAGAGGCATGCTTGATTCCCTGACCGACACCTTCCTTCCCATAACCGACGTTGCTATTTTCCCTTTGTTTGCACCTAAGGTGGCCGTACCGAGTCATAGAGATCTCTTGCTGATCAACAAGAAACAAATCACCTTCTACCACGCAGAAAAGTCCCAGGCTTAGCCCCCTGGCGAGGGTGCGGTCTGGGACCACCCGTCCAAACCAA
>JBGVTF010000101.1:0-4745 GCA_041862415.1 Anaerolineae bacterium
GTGCATCAAGATCACCCAACCGGCGACGACGACGAGCACGCCGATGAGGGCCCCTGTGGGGAAGCCGAGGATATCCCCGCTCCCCAGCCAGATGATCTCCCGTGGCAGGTAGGCCTTGAGGGTGATGGCTGTCAGGTGGGAGGGAACGGGCAACCCGCCAGTCAGGATCAGGGCCAGGCCACGGGCTGTAACCATCATCCCCAAGGTAGCGATGAAATCGGGGATCCTTCCCTTAGTGATGATCAGGCCGTTGATGCAACCCAGCAGGGCCCCGGCTGCGAGACCGAGCAGTATGGCCGGCCAAACGGGGACGCCCCAATAACAATAGGCTACCGAAGCCAATGAGCCTGAAAAGGCGAGGATGGCCCCTACAGACAAGTCAATGCCCGCCGAGATGATGACCATCGTCTGGGCCACGGCCACGATGATGCCCGGTGCTGTTCGCGCTCCCACGTTGGTTACATTGGTAACACTGAAGAAACGGGGCGCTGTCGAGACATAGTAGACAAATAGAATCACGGCAAACACCAGTACGGCCCTGATCCCAAGCCGTACCCTCAGTTCAGGTGTGGCTACCCATGTCTTGACCCGTCCCAAGCCTGAAACGCTCGCCCCCGAAGGATTTTCAGCCATTTGTGTGCTCCTTTCTCATCACCACAGCATCTCTCATGAGATCTTCCTGGGAAGCCTGCCCTCCCTCGTACTCGGCTACGAAGGAACCACCAGCCATCACCAGAATACGGTCAGCCATGGCCAAAACCTCTGGCAACTCAGAGGAAATCATGATAATCCCCACCCCTTCTTTCGCCAGGTCGTTCATCAAGCGGAAGACCTCCACCTTGGCCCCCACATCAATCCCTCTGGTAGGCTCGTCGAAAAGCAAGATCTTCGCCTGGCAACACAACCACTTGGCCAAGGCAACCTTTTGCTGATTGCCACCGCTGAGGAACTCGATCCTTTGGCTCAACCTGGGTGTATGGATGTTCAACTCCTCGACGTATTTCTCTGCTGACATTCTTTCTTCATCGTGCTTGAGGAAGCCCAAACGACACATCTTTCTTAGACTGGCTAAAGTGATGTTGGCCGGGATGGGCAGTCGCGGCACGAGTCCATCCTTCCTGTCCTCGGTGAGATAGCCTAGGCCCAGCTCGATGGCCTTTGAGGGGGAGGAGATTTCGACCTTCCTCCCATCGAGAAAGACCTCACCGCCATCAATTGGGTCAATCCCAAAGAGGGCGCGAGCAAAATCCGTGCGACCCGCCCCCAACACGCCAAAGATGCCCAGAATCTCACCCTCATGCAGGCTCAGGCTAAGATCGTTCAGCACACCCTTCACCGTCAAACCTTGAATCCTCAAGAGTTCTCTACCGGATTCTATCTCCTCTTTGGGGAATTTCTCCTCAAGCTCCCGGCCCACCATCATCCGAATCAAGGTGGCTTCATCAGCTTGGTCCACTGGGAGGGTGTCTATCTTCGCGCCATCACGAAGAACAGTCACTCGCTGGCCGATCTGGGGAACCTCGACCAAGCGGTGGGAGACATAGATGATCGCCACCCCCTTCTCTTGAAGCCCCCGCATGATGCTGAAGAGCCGCTCTCGCTCCTCATCGGATAGAGCCGAGGAGGGCTCATCCAACAGCAGGATCTGCGCCTTCATGGACAAGGTCTTGGCGATCTCGGTCAATTGCTGTTCGCCCATGCTGAGGTTGCCGACACGCTCCCGGGGGTCAATATCAACGCCCAGATCATCCAGGATCCTCTTGGCCTGCGACGTCGCTTCGGACCAATCAACGGTCCCGAACGGTCTACGCTTGGGGAGTCTGCCCAGGAAGATGTTTTCGGCTACACTGAGACTGCGGATGACGCTCAGTTCTTGATAGACCATGCCTATGCCCAATTCTCGAGCATGCATCGGGCTTGCGATCTCGACCTCCTGGCCACGAAGGGAAATCCGACCACTATCCTTCGGCAGAGAGCCGCTGAGGATTTTCATGAAGGTTGACTTGCCCGCACCGTTCTCGCCCAGAAGAACATGGACCTCTCCCTCGTAGAGGTCGAAATCCACGTGATCAAGGGCGTGGACGCCCGGGTAGCTCTTGTCAATGGCCTCAGCCCGCAAGAATAACGAAGAAGACATGAATTGCGTAACCTCCTTGGTGGATGAAGTCTCCTATCAAGGGAATAAGGGCACTATTTGCAATTATATCACTGATTGACTTCACCGGCAAATGGGCCAGAGGGGACGTCCCTTTCTATCCGGTGGACCACTCCCGAGAATCCCTATTGGGCCGTATAACCCCCATCTATCGAGAGTATCGAACCCGTGGCGTAAAGGGACTCATCGGAGGCCAGATAGAGGATGCCAGCGGCTATCTCCTCTGGCCGCCCCAGCCTGTTGGCAGGGCGAACCTCTTCCAGGGCGCGGCGTGCCGCCGTCGGGTCTGGCGCCCTTTCCACGGCCGCCTTAACCAGGGGGGTCTCCGTGGTACCAGGGCATACACAATTGACCCTGATATTATGGGCAGCGAAATCTATGGCCATGCTTTTGGTCAGGGCTATGACCCCGCCTTTCGATACATTGTAAGCCACCTGGTTCCTGATGCCGACGATTCCGGCCTCGGAGCCGATGTTGACGATAGTGCCTCCCCCCACTTTGATCATCTCGGGGATGCAGTACTTGGAACACAGGAAGACCCCCTTAAGGTTGACATCCAGGATCCGATCCCAGTCCTCCTCTGTCATTTCCACGGCGTTAGCCTGCATGTAGATGCCGGCGTTGTTCACCAGGATGTCGAGTTTACCGTACGTTTCAACGGTTGTGCTCGCCATTCTCTCTGTATCGGCCGCCTTGGATACATCTACCTGAACAAATGTAGCTTCCCCTCCATCTTCTCTGATGATGCCGACCGTTTCTGCTCCTCTCTCTGAATCACAGTCGGCAACCACAACCTTAGCCCCCTCCTTGGCGAAGAGGAGAGCGGTGGCACGACCAATCCCTGCGCCTGCACCTGTAATGATAGCAACTTTATCAACGAGTCTCATTCTCCCCTCCTTTCACGTGTTTCAAGTCCATCCCATGGGGAGGCTTCAGTTCCTATTCAGGGGAAAGGATCGCCTCCTTTTCGGGAGGCGATCCTTCCTTGTCCTAGAGTCAGCACGCTGGCTCCTACTTGCGAGGGGACCCACCCTCTTTGATGGTAGCCCAGTCAATGGGCTCCAGCGCAGGCTCGGGGTAGAACAGGCGCGCGTTCTCCTGATACATGGTCCGCGGCCGGATGTCGAAGATCTGGGGGACCTCCCCACCACAGACCATGGTCACCCCGAACTCGGTCCCGTACCAACCCCACTCCGGGAAGCCATGATGGGTCTCGGCTATCATCTTCCCCTCGGCTACCCTGTCGGCGGACTCGGGCGTGACGTCGTTGGTGAAGACGGCTACCTTATCATCACCTAGCACCGGACCTTCCCCGGCAAGCTCCAGCCGGCCAGCGCCCTCGGAGGCGAGCATGGCCCCCAGGCCCATCTCGTTGGAGGCAGCCCAGATGCCGTCCAGATCGGTGTGAGCTGTCAGGAAGTCCTCGGCGCACCCGATCCCCTTCTCGCGGTTCCAATCTGCGGCGCAGGGCTCTCCCACGATCTCGATGCCCGGGAATTCATCCACGATGCTGTGGAAGCCGTTCAGGCGCGCCGTGGAGAAGAAGCCACCGGCGATGCCCTCGATGATGGCCACCTTGCCCTCGACCTCAGCCTTCTCCTCATCGGTGACGGTCTCGTAGAGCTCCTCCCACCAGGCTAGATCGAGATAGGTGCCGGGCTCGACTTCGACCTCGCGGCCCGTGCCGAGGACGCCCGGCCCTCCGAAGTAGTCCACCAGGGCGAAGCCAGAGATACGCCCAGCCACGGTGTTGTCAAAGCCGATGTAGGAGGCCACCTCCACACCGGCGATAGGCTCCAGCAGGTTGACGATGATCACCGGGATTCCTGCTTCGTTAGCTTTCTTGATGGCCGGGATGACCACCTCGACCTCGATGGGGGAGATGCCGATGACATCACACTCCCTGGCCACAAAGTCCTCGATGATGCCCACTTGGTCTCCGAAGGCTATGTGGCTGGTAGGCGCTTGAGAGACGAGACTGACGAGCTTGAACCCGTGCGTCATGGCGTCGGCGGCCGAGAGTTCCCAGTAGTCAGTGGCTGTCCTGAAGACGCCTGTGATGTCGGGTGGGGTCCAACAGATGGTGATTCTATCGGGGCATGGTGCCTCTGGCGCCGGCGTCGGTGTGACCACCACCTCCTTCTCGACCACCACCTCCTTCTCGACGACGACGGTCTCGACCACTGGCTTCTCGACCACCACCTCCTTCTCGACAACCGCTGGCGTCGGAGCGCAAGCGGCGATCAGGGCCAGCAGAAGCACCAGGACCAGAGCCCCCCATATTCTCTTGCCAGACATGTTTCCTCCTCCTTTCTTCTTGGGCTTGTATGCCCCAATTAGATGTTACAGCGTTGGCTACTACGACCCTAAACTCGACTATTCTGAATCTACTTTTGACCGCACCTCCTTTCTCTAAACTTTTCGGCACTTTTGAGTTTGTGAATCCAGCGCTTGCTGAATTTGACTTTTGACCGCACCTCCTTTCTCTGTGCATGGAGCGCTTTCGCGCTTGCGCTAATTTATCTCGGCTCTATCAGGGGCGCAGAGCGTTGGCGGGAGGGAGTTTCACCACGTGATCCAACGGGTCTTC
>JBGVTF010000102.1:0-4045 GCA_041862415.1 Anaerolineae bacterium
GCCTATATCGGAGGTCGTTGGCCAGTCGCCCAGGTTGCGAATGGCAGTGAGTATCATTGTGGGTATCATCTGCCTGATCTACCTTATCAATCCCACGGCCGGCCTTCTGGAGTTGATCCCCGACAACTTGCCCATCGTCGGCAACCTGGACGAAGCAGCAGCGATGACTGTGCTGCTAGTTTCCTTGAGCAACATGGGGCTCATCAACAAGGAGTGGGTTCAGTCGCTCTTGGGACTGCGCAGGCAAGAGCCAGATTAGAGTCGGGGACTCGTGATGCAGGCATTTCTCTGCCCCACCTGTGGCACTACTAACCGTCCGACGGCCCGCTTCTGTCAGGGCTGTGGCAGCAGCCTGGGCCTGACCTGTGCTCGTTGCGGAGTGCGCAATCGTCCAACGGCCCAGTTCTGCGGGCGGTGCGGGTTTCGTCTTGGCGTACCTCTGCTACAGAATCGCTACCAGGTCCGACGGTCACTGGCTCAGGGCGGCATGGGTGCCGTCTATCAGGCTGAAGACACTCAACTCTTCCACCGTCCTTGCGTGGTGAAGGAAATGCTAACCCATCATCTGTCTCCAGCCGACAGAGCCGAAGCCGAGCGGAACTTTAGGCGGGAGGCAGCACTGCTGGCCTCGCTACGCCATCCGTCTATCCCTCAGATCTACGAGTATTTCATCGAAGGGGACCGCTACTACCTGGTCATGGAGTACGTGGAGGGGGACAGCCTGGCCGATCGCATGGCCCGTTCGAGCCCTTTACTGGAAGCCGAAGTATTGAGATACGCCGCCCAGATATGTGATGTCCTGGTCTATCTCTCCACCCGCAAGCCGCCGGTGGTCCATCGCGATGTCAAACCGGCCAACATCATCCTGCGAGGCGACCCGGCCCAGGCCATCCTGGTGGACTTTGGGGTGGCCAAGCCCAAGGCCGGTCGAGGGCTGGACACGGCCGCCTGGGGCACTCTGGGCTACGCGGCACCGGAACAGGCGGCCGGCTATGCCGAGCCTCAGTCTGATGTCTACGGTCTGGCAGCAACCGTCTATCATCTGTTGACGGGTGACGATCCGGGAGATCACCCTTTCACTTTCCCTTACCTGGGAAAGCTCTCCCCCAGGCTACAGGGGGTGCTGGGCCAGGCTCTGACCCACCAGGTTAACCAGCGCCTGGACGCCCACGAGTTGAAAGCTGCGCTGACCAGCCTGGTCGCCCCTGAGACCGTCTCGTCGCTACGCTTGCTGGAGGCGCACACCTATAGAGGGTTCGACCGCAAAACCGAAAGGCCCAAAGGACCACCGGTCAGCCGCTTCCGAACCCATGATTCTGCCATGTACGTCTGCCTGCAGTTGGCCAACCAGGAGCCGAAACGCCAACACCAGCACCGGATGTTTGTCCAGTTCTACAGCCCCGACGGCCAGCTCTACCGGGTCCGCCAGCGCCGCAAACCGATTATCGTCGCTCCGGGACAGGCACAGGTGCACGTCGGCGTTTTCGGGCTCTACATCTCTGGTACCAAGGTGGTGAACAACCTGGGGGCGTGGAGGGCTATCATCTACCTCGACGAACACAAGCTTACTGAGCTCAATTTTGAGATTGTCAAGTGATGCGAGGATACGAAGCAAAGACTTGGGGCAACGACATTGGAGATGAACATGGTCGCTAAAACGTTAGGCTCATACCATATTGTTGCCGAGGTAGTCCGGGGCGGACAGGCCACGCTTTACAAAGCCACGCACATCGTTCTGGTACGGGAGACGGCTCTGAAGGTATTGCACCCCCACCTCATCGCTGATACTGACTTTGTGCAAAAGTTCAGGGCCGAGAGCAAAATCCTGGCTCGGCTCAAGCACCCAAACATAGTAGCCGTCTACGATGCCGGCGTGGATCAAGGCCTGTACTGGATTGCCATGGAGTGGCTGGACGGCCAGGCGGTGGACGACTTGATTGCCCGGCAGGGAAAGTTGCCAGTGAACCTGGCGGTGCGCATCGCCGATCAGGTGGCCGCTGCCCTGGAGTACGCCCACGCACAGGGGCTTATCCACCGGGACATCAAGCCGGGGAACATGATGCTGCTTCCTGATGGCACGGTCAAGGTGTTGGACTTTGGCATCGCGGCCCTGGTGGCCGCTGGCCAGAAGGCCAAGACCCGTGTTGGCACGGTGGAATATATGCCCCTGGAACAATTCAACGGCCAAGCCGACGCCCGCAGCGACCTTTACGCCTTGGGAGCTAGCCTGTATCACATGCTGACTGGCGAATTACCGCCCCCCTTGGCCGTACACCCGCCCACGCCACCGCGCCAACTCAATCCAGCCGTCCCTGCCGGCCTAGAAGCCTTTCTCTACCAGACTCTGGCCCGTGACCCCAGCGGCCGGCCGCAAACGGCAACCGAGTTTCGCCAGGAAATGCAGGCAGCATTGACCGCACCGTCTATTACCTGCCCTCAATGCCTGACCGAGAACCGCCTGGGGGCCCGCTACTGCCAAGCCTGTGGGATATCGCTCGCGCTGACCGGTCCCACGGGGGGTACACGGAGACGCAGATGGCGGAGGTGGCTGACATTGGCGTTGAGCATCCTTGCCTTGTCCATAGCGGCTGTGGTTGCCTGGTTTCTGTTGCCACCCCGCTACGACTCCGCGACAGGGGACATTTTCTGGTCAGACGACCGCCTACTTTGGGCGAGGGATAGCTTGCTCGTTTCCGTGCCAGCTTCGGCCTCCGGGCCGGCACATCTTGTAGTGAAAGGAAGGGGCGGTGCCATACAAACCGTGGGTCAGGACGGACGAGGACAATTATGGGTTGGGCTGGCAGGCGACGGCCTCGACTATCAGCAAGGCGATGAGTGGACACGCTACGTCTTTGAGGGAGGGACGGAGGCCAACACAGTGCAAGCCATCGTTTCCGACCGTCATGAAGGAGTTTGGGTCGGAACGAGGGACGGCGCAGTTCGCTTCGATGGCGAGGGATGGTCTTTCTACACATCAACTGATGGCCTCAGCGGCAATGACATTCGCGCCATCACTGTAGCCCGCGATGACACCGTGTGGCTTGGGACGTGGGGAGATGGCCTGACCAGTTGGCGAGAAGATCGGGTAGTAACTTACCGTTTCGGCGACAACGAGAAATGGAACCGAATCACAGCGTTGCAGGACCTTGAAGACGATCTCTGGGTCGGCACACAGGCAGGGCTTATCCAACTCCGTCCGAGAGCCTCAGAGGTGTACTACACCCAGGCCGACGGCCTTGCCGGTGACTTTGTCACAGCCTTGGCTACCGACCCCGATGGACGGCTGTGGATTGGCACTTGGGGGGGCGGTGTTAGCACCTTCGACCAAAGTCGGATAGCATCCGCTGTCTTCAAGCCGAAGAAGTCCAACTATGTTGTGGATCTGGCAGTCGGGGGAAACAAAGTGTGGGTTATGTCGCCAGATGGCATAATGGTCTTTGACCTCGAGACGGAAGTATGGACCCCTTACTGACCCAGGACCAGATGTCCCGCAATGCAAATGGTTGGAGGAACTGTTGGAGGAAATAGCGCCATCGAGGATACCGCCAGGATTGGTAAGGCTTGGGCTCGTGGTTGCCAGCCTGCTTATCGTCGCTGTAGCGGTGTTACTATTGACTGGAGTGGCTGCGGGGGTTCTAGTTGCCCTTTCAGGGGGAACTTCCTCTACATCCGTATTGGACACCCCCACTCCGACCCGGACTGGGACGCCCACAATCACCCCAACACAGACCAAGGCGCCAACGCCAACGTTAACGCCGATCCAGCCTCCTGAGTCCGTGCCCCCCGCTCCCAAACCAATCTTGGCTGGCAAGATAGCTTTCCACTCGGCCCAGGACGGCAACGATGAAATTTATATCATGAACGCCGACGGCAGCAATCAGACGCGCCTGACATATCATCCAGGAAGTGATGCCTTCCCGGCTTTGTCACCCGACGGACGTCGTATCGCTTTCGTCTCCCATCGGGACGGGAATGGGGAGATTTACGTGATGAACGCCGATGGGAGCAGTCAAACGAGGTTGACATACGACCCAGCTCAGGACCG
>JBGVTF010000103.1:0-6304 GCA_041862415.1 Anaerolineae bacterium
TGCAGGGCCTGGACACGCCCCTGGCGCATGGGGATCAGGTGACCATCATGCCCAAGGCGTTTGGAGGATAGCGTGCCAGCAGTGAGGAAAGGAGGTGAGGGACAAGTCCGAGATACCGGTCTCAACGGTCGTGCGTTCGCTCACTTGGGTTGAGTAGCGAAGCATATCGAAACCGATGTTTTAGAACAAAACGGAAGGAGAAGAAAAATGAAACGGCGTATTTTCTTGACCCTGGCGTTAATCGTGATCCTGCTGCCGATGGCAGGGCTGGCCAACGCAGCACCCCCGGCCCAGGAGGAAGTCACTTACACCGTTCAGAAAGATGACAACCTCTGGGCGCTGGCCGAGAAGTATCTGGGCAGCGGCCCGGCCTACCGGGCCATCGTGATGGCCACCAATGCCAAGCACGAAGAGGATGAGACTTTCGCCCAGGTTGTGAACCCCAACATCATCCAGCCGGGCTGGAAGGTCCTCATCCCCGCACCGGCGGAGGCGGAGGAACTGGTGGCCGCGGCCAAGCCGACCATCGTGTTGGCCCTGGACAGTGACATTGACCACATCGAGCCGATGGAGTTCCGCAGCGATGCTGGCTACTATGCTACGGCCAACTTTTACGAGCCGCTGCTGCTTCAGAAGCTGGCAGCCGGCGAGGAGGAAGGGCTGCTGGAGGGCACGCTGGAGTATGGTCCCGGCCTGGCCGAATCCATCACCGTCTCCGAAGACGGACTGGTGGCCACCTTGAAGATTCGTGAGGGGGCCAAGTTCGCCAACGGCAATGCCATTACGGCCCATTCGTTCAAGCACACCTTCGACCGAGCTTTGACCTCTGAACGCAGCTACATTCCGCTGCTCACCCAGTTCATGGGCTTTGACAGCGCGGACGATTTGGTGGTGGTGGACGATTACACCCTGAGGTTCGACCTGGACCAGCCAGCCGCGCTCTTCATCCCGCAGTTGGCCTTCCAGGTGTTCGGAGCCATGGACCCGGCCACCACCGAAGCCCACGCCACGGCCGAAGACCCCTGGGCCTTCGACTGGTACCGCGAAAACACTAACTCTAGCGGTCCCTACGTCATCACCAAGTGGGAGCCGGGCGTCGAATACGTCTTCGATCCCAACCCCAACTACTGGCAAGGTCCCGACTTTTTCCAGAACTCGCGCGTCATCGCCAAGGTGGTCCCCTCGCCTGAGGACCGGGAGTTGCTGCTGAAGAAGGGTGACATTGACCTGGCCCTGGGCCTGCCGTTCAAGGACGTGGATGCCCTGAAGGCCGACCCTAACGTCAAGGTCTACGACATCAAGTACACCCGGTTGTTCTACCTGGGGATGAACAACAAGATCCCGCCCTTCGACAACCAAAAAGTCCGGCAGGCTTTCTCGTATGCCGTGCCTTACGACACCATCATCCAGGAGTCGCTATACGGCTACGCTCAAAAGGCTACCAGTCCGATCCCGGTGGGCATGCCGACCCACAACGACGAGTACTGGAACTATGACACCGATCTGGAAAAGGCAAAGGCCCTGCTGACCGAGGCTGGCTATGCTGACGGCCTCAATGTCGAGTTGGCCGTCCGCCTGAGCATCCCCTGGGACGCGGACGCGGCAGTCTGGATCCAGTCCAGTCTGGCCGAGATCGGCGTGAATGTGACCGTCAACAAGATGACCGACGCCGATTTCTTCGGCAAGTTGAACGCCCACGAGTTACCCCTCTTTATCCACGACTGGTACTCGTGGGGCAACGACCCGGCCTATCAGCTCACCTTCCTGCTGCAGTGCGGTCAGTTTACCAACTATGCCGACTACTGCAACCCGCGGGTGGATGAACTGATCGGGCTGGCGACCTGGACCCTGGACGAGGCCAAGCGGCAGGAGTACATGAACGAGGCGCAACAGCTCATCGTTGACGAGGCTCCGTGGGCCTTCCTGCACCAGCCCAACTGGATCGTGGCGGTCAGCAAGGACTTTACCGGCTTCGCCAAAGTGGATGACCTGTGTCTGCGCTTCGGCTACATGGGTAAGATCAAATAGCCCACTTCGCTCGGTCTGGATTTGCAATCCAGGCCCCAAGAGGAATCGGGCCATCACGTGTTAAGTGTTGCGTGATGGCCTGATTCCCTGTCTCTGGTATTTCGCATCCTGTATCCTGCATCTTTTATGGGGAGAGGACATGATCTCGCTCCGACGCTACGTCGCCCGACGGCTGCTGCTGGCGGTGGTCACCCTCTTGGGGGTCATCGTCGCTGTTTTCATTCTGACCCGCATCTTGCCGGGCAACCCGGCTGCTGTCCGGGCCGGTCCCTACGCCACAGCGGAGCGGCTGGCGCAACTCGAAAAAGAGATGGGGCTGGACAAGCCACTGCCGGCCCAGTTCTGGGATTACCTAGTCAAGTTGAGCCACGGGGACATGGGCCGGAGCTGGCGTACCGGCCAACCAGTCAGTAAGGACCTGCTGCAGCGGCTGCCGGCCACACTGGAGCTGGCAGTAGCGGCGACGGTGCTAGCCATCATCGTCGGCCACGTGCTGGGGTTGCTGGCAGCCATCAACCAGAACTCGTTGCTTGACCAGGCAGTGCGCATCTTTGCCATTCTGGGGGCCTCCACGGCCATCTTCTGGCTGGCCCTGGTTTTTATCTACTTCTTCTACTATCGGCTGGGCTGGGCCGCAGCCCCGTTGGATCGGCTGGACGTGGGCATCGCTCCGCCAGCGCGGCTGACCGGTTTCTACACTCTTGACAGCCTTGTGACAGGTAACTGGCTGGCGCTGCGAAGCAGCCTGGGTCACTTGACCCTGCCGACCCTTGCCCTGGGGTTCGTCGTCAGTGCGCCCATCATCAAGATCGTTCGAGCGGCTATGCTGGACGTGCTTCATTCTGACTTTATCCGCACCGCCCGCACCGTCGGTGTGCCCCACCGGCAGATCATCCTGCGCGATGGCCTGCGCAACGCCATGATCCCCATCTTGACCACCATCGGCATCGTCTTCGGCTACCTGATGGCCGGCAACGTGCTGGTGGAGCGTATCTTCGCCTGGCCAGGCATGGGCTACTATGCCTGGGATGCCCTCAACAATAAGGACGTGGAAGCCATCCAGGGTTTCGTGCTTCTCATCGCCACCCTGTACGTTCTCCTGAATCTGGTCATTGACCTGCTGTACAGTGTGATTGACCCCCGCATTCGCCTGGGGTAGACCGACAAACATCGGACTCCCGAACGGCTCGACTGAACTCGCCGAAGTCTTGTTCGGGGGAGGTAGTCCATGGCTGTGGAAGAGATTGCGGCGGCATGGGATGTCGCCCGGACAACAAGAGAAAGCGCACTGCGCCGCTTCTGGCGCACCATTCGGGAGCATCGCACCCTGCTGGCAGGACTGCTCATTCTGGCGGTGGTGCTGTTCGTCGTGGCCGCTGGGCCAGCCCTGACCCCTTATGGCCCGCTCAAGACCAACCCGGCCATCAAGCTGCAGGCTCCCTCCTTCCCTTCGGCGGGGCTCAGGACAGGCTTTTCCGAGGGCGCGCATCCGATGGGCACCGATAACTTTGGCCGTGACATCCTGAGTCGGGTGATCCACGGCGCCCGCTTGGACCTGCTCATTGCCTTCTCGGTGGTGGCCATCGCCCTGGGCATCGGCTCCATGGTGGGTACACTATCGGGCTACTACGGCGGCCTGGTGGACGATGTGGTCATGCGGGTCACCGACGTGTTGTTTGCTTTCCCTTCGTTCATCCTGGCCATGGCCATCACCGCCATGCTGGGCAACACCACCTTCAACGTCATCATCGCCATCGCCGTAGCCTACATTCCCTACTTCATCCGCCTGTCTCGAGGCGAAATCCTCAGGGCCCGTGAGCTGGACTATGCCGACGCGGCCCGTTGCGTCGGTAACCCCGACTGGCGGATCATGTACGTGCATCTTTTGCCCAATTGCCTGACACCTAGCCTGGTGCAGGCCACGCTGTGCCTGGGTTGGGCCATCCTGGACGCCTCGGGCCTGGCTTTTCTGGGGCTGGGCATCCGGCCGCCCACGCCTGAGTGGGGGGTCCTGGTCAGCGAGGGCGCACAGAACATCATCTCCGGCCACTGGTGGACCAGCGTCTTCCCCGGCGCAGTCATCGTCTTCACCGCCCTGGGTTTTAATCTGGTGAGCGACAGCCTGCGCGACATCACTGCCCCGGAGGAGCGATGAGGGTGGAGCAGGATCACGGTCTGCTGCGGATTGAGAACCTCAGCGTCGCTTTCCCTGTGCGAGATGAGAAGGTGACAATCCTGGACCAGGTCTCCTTTGAGGTTGGTCGTAATGAGATCGCGGGCCTGGTGGGGGAGAGCGGATCGGGCAAAACCCTGACTTCGCTATCCGTGATGGGATTCCTGCCGCCGTCAGCCCAGGTGACTGGCGGCCACGTCTGGTTCAAGGGAATGGACCTTCTTCGTCTTGACACAGGCGGGATGCAGCGGATTCGAGGCCAGCAGATTGCCATGATCTTTCAGAGCACGCGCAGTGCGCTCAATCCTTTGATGCGCGTCGGGGACCAGGTAGCTCGGGCCTACCAGATTCAGCGAGGACTGAGCCCGGCCGAAGCCTATCAGCAGGCGGTGGAAATCCTGGGACGCATGGGCATCCCCCAGGCTGAACGCCGAGCTCGGGCTTACCCTCATCAACTTAGCGGCGGGATGTGCCAGCGGGTGCTCGTCGCCATGATGGTCGCCTGTGAGCCAGCCTTGCTGATTGCCGACGAGCCCACCACCGGACTGGACGTGACCATTCAGGCTCAGATCTTTGAACTCATCAAGGACGTGCAAAAGGCGACCGGTGCTTCTATCCTGCTCATCACGCATGATCTGGGGGTGGTAGCTGAAACCTGTCGCTACGTCGTGGTGATGTACGCCGGCCAGGTGATGGAGACCGCGCCGGTGGAGTCCCTCTTCGCCAGGCCGCTTCACCCCTACACCCAACGCCTGCTGCAATCTGTCCTGCGGGTGGATCGGGCGGTGGAAATTCCTCAGGTGGACCTGATCCCCAGCGACGAAGTGACCTACGGAGTGACAGGGTGCCGATTTGCGCCCCGGTGTTCGCTGGTGTTGCCCCGCTGCTGGGAAGAGCGGCCTCTCATCAGAGAGTGGGGGTCAGAACACTGGGCTGCTTGTTGGAAATTAGAAACTAGAGATTAGAAATTGGATTTATGGAACCATTGTTGCGTGTCGAGGAATTGGTCAAGACGTTCAGGCAAGGCCAGGTTACCATCTGGGCCGTGAGCGGTTTAAGTTTTGAGGTCTTCCGCGGCGAGGCGGTGGGGCTGGTGGGCGAGAGCGGTTGCGGCAAGACGACCACTGCCCGCTGCATCTTGCGGCTGATCCGGCCGGCCAGCGGCCGCGTCTACCTGGCTGGCACCGACCTGGGCCAACTCTCCGAGCGGGAGATGCGCGCTCAACGCCGTCACATCCAGATGGTTTTTCAGGACCCCAACACCTCCCTCAATCCCCGTTTCACCATCCGCCGTACCTTGGCCGAGCCATTGCGTCTGCATCATCTGGGTGCCCGAACAAGTTCGGGACTCCGGAGGAAGAATCGTTTGATGGAAGAGCGGCTGCACGAGACGATGATGCGGGTGAATTTGGAACCGACCTTCCTCGACCGTTATCCACACCAACTCAGCGGCGGGCAAAAGCAGCGGGTAGGCATCGCCCGGGCCATCATCACCGAGCCCCAGTTTGTGGCCCTGGACGAGCCCGCTTCTTCGCTGGACATGTCCATCCGCATCCACATCATCGCTCTATTGAAGCGTCTTCAGGACGAGTTGGGGATGACGTATCTGTTCATCTCCCACGATCTGAGCACGGTGCGGGCGTTGTGCAATCGGGTGCTGGTGATGTACGCTGGGCAGATCATCGAGGCTGGCCAGACCGATGACATCTTTGAGCGGCCGCTTCATCACTACACCCGGGCTCTGCTTTCGGCCATTCCCATCCCCGACCCTGAGACCCGGAGACAGCGTATTCTGCTGGAAGGGGAGCCGCCCAGCCTGTTCGAGCGGCCGGTTGGCTGTGTGTTCCACGAGCGCTGCCCCGAAGCTCGCCCCCTGTGCCGCGACCGTCAACCGGCTCTTCTCGACACTGCTGATGGGCACCTGGTGGCCTGTCATATAGTGAGTGGCGAATAGCGAATAGCGAATTAAGGAGGCAAGCATGACACTGGCATACGATGTGTCTCTGGCCGGCCACGTGGCCCTGGTGACCGGTGCGGCGCGCAATCTGCCGGCCGTGATAGCGACCCAATTCGCCGCTGCCGGGGCGGTCGTGGCCATCAACG
>JBGVTF010000104.1:0-3500 GCA_041862415.1 Anaerolineae bacterium
GGGAGTTTATTCACAAAGGCACGCCGTTCTACTTCTGGGGAATGGCTGCCATTTCCAGAGGTGAGCTTGACTTGGGCTATGCGTTGATGCATCAAGCGCTCGAAGAGGATATCCGAACGCACAACACCGACCACCCCCAGACCCCTGCATTCGCCTTTGCGGTCCTAGACTACGATAATGTCAATCAGGCTTTCAGGCACTGGCCACTGTCTCTAGCCGAATTTCTGGATGGCTTTCTTACATCCTATTGCACATCACTTAACAGAACCCTGCAACTGGATGAGTTCCGCACACGGTTCCTGGTTAACCCACCGAGTTTGGATGTGGTGTTCCTGTTCGCTTACACGCTGGGCCGGTTTTTCCTTCTGGACAGAGGACCTGACTATGCACTACGAAGCGGTTTTGCAGGTCAACTCGAAACCAACCTGTTGTTTGATCTAATTCTGGTCATCGATGCAACGATCAGAGCACATAATCCTGGTCAGCGAAGTTTCTCAATGCATGCCGTGTTTCTGTCAGGACAGGCTAAACTAGGCTTGAATCAGCAGATGCTACAGGAACAGGTCAACCAAGCATTCGAGAGTGACTTCGAAGCGGCTCTGACAAACCTACTTGACAGAGGATTCAGGTTTCGAGATGGCAGTAGCCCTTCACCTATAGCGGCGGACTTGGCAATCGCGTATGGGCTGAGGAACTACGGTGCGCATAATGTGTCCTCTATGCCAGCCGTGTGGCAACGTTTCCTGGACATGCGCCAGAGTTTGTTCAACGTGTTGTTCCTTGCTGTAGAGGTACTATGCTAGACACACTGATAGCCACGAGCGCGTGCAGAGCGCGCTGCCCAACAATTTGCTGGAGCTGACTAGGCTAATCACGGTTCGAATTTGAAACCAGTCTTGTTGTTGCGAACTGTCTTGGGCAGAGAGGCACGCTGCAAACCCGCCTGGCATCTCCTTTTCCGTTAGGGTGCAGGATGGATAATACAGGTACCGCGATTCTGAGCCCGCTGGTGCAAGTATTAGGAGGTGATCAACATGCCCAGAGAGATGAGATATAGACCTCTCGGAATTCTGTTCTATCTTGTCGTCGTCCTGAGCCTCGCAGCGACACGACAGGGCCAATGCTTCGTAAGACAGCTATTCGCTTCTTCCACCGGCAGCGACAATGCCCAATTGTGGGTGGCCGCCTTTGCTGTAGGTGCTGGTGTGTTCACATCAGATGCCGTTGGTTTCGCACTGAGCGCGTTGTTCTTCTTTGTTTGGCAGCTTTCAGGTGGTTATTCAGCACTTTGGGAGAAGAAGCTGAGTTACAATCCCAAGAAGTTCATCGTAGACGAGTACGGAAAGAAACGTCAGGGGGCAGGTGATGAGGCTCCCACACACGAAAAGTTTGAGGAACAGTGGGAATCCTACAGCTCCGAAGTGTTCCTTAGCCTATATTTCGCACCTTTTCAACCGAATAGAGAGCAAAGTTTATCTAGCTATGGGGCCTTCCTGTCTCATTTTAAGAGTGCAGGGTAAAAGTCTGGGCCATGAGGGGGCCACTCCCGCTGGCTTTGGGGGTGAGGTTGGCTTTCCCCTTGGCCTTGGGCGCACCTCACCCCTCCCGACAGTCCGGGCCTATGCAGCAACCTGCCAACCTCTGGGAGGCGGCAAGGCCAGAGACGGGGTGTCCCCGGCGGGGAGCAGGGGATGAGGCCAGCGGGGGAGTCGGAGTTTCGCCAAGATATGAGCCAAGACTTCCAAGAGAGCAGCCTGTTCTTCGTTCACAGGGAAAAGCCGGTGCAGGCGACTTCCGTCCCAGCAGAGGGTTTCAATGACATCCAGACTCTCGAGTTTTTCGATGATGCGCCGGGTCGTCATTTGCAACCCGGCCTGGCGAACCTGACGCTCCAGCAGGCTATAGACGAGCAAGGCCAGCATGTTGATGAGCAACATGGCTTCGATGCGCTCGTCTTTGTGCAGATAGATGGGCGAGACCTCCAGGTCACTTTTGGAGACCGTGAAGCGTTTCTCTACGCCGTCCTTCTGCCGATAGAGGGCTAACATGCGCCGGGGCGAAAGCGACCAGTCGTTGGTGACCAGCAGGTAACGGCCATCACGCTGCATGGCTTGCCAGAGGGCGTAGCGGTCCACCCACCAACGAAGACAAACCAGACCCTCCCCGTCGGTGTAAGCCTCGGCCCGCATGAACTTGCCTGCGGGTGATTTTTTCAGTTGAGTATTGGCCCGTTTCTGAACGGCCTCAACTGTTCGATAGCGAGGCCGTCCAATCTTGGCCTGCACCTCGCTCAAGGCTTGGCGCAACGCTCTCAAGTGGGCTGCCCGCGTCTGGCGCAGGGCAGTGCGCATCGGCCCGCTGAGAACCACCAGGCCACGATGGATGACCTGACGGCCCTCATGCTCGAAAACCACCTGGCAAGGCCTTCCCCAGTAGCCTCGTGGCCCGCGTTCGTCTGTCAAGGGGGAGGTGTAGAACTGCCGTTCAGGAATCGCCACCAATAACTCACGGTGTCTCCTCTTCTGCGGTTGAAGCCCGGCCAGATAGCGCAGATGATGGGTATCGTAAGCGACCGCCAGTTCGTCATTCAGATTGGCCCGGTCGCCGATGATGACCACCTCTTCCACCGGCCAGCCGTGTCGCTTCAAGAGGCGGCACAGCCGCTCCATGTTCTCTTGTACGGTGGCCAAGTCTGCCGTTCGACCGGACCACGGCCCATACTCCGCAGGAATGTTGCCATCAGCCGTCACGTTCAGACCGGCCTTGAACTTGCGTTTGTTCATCGGCGTGTTGTGAGCAAAGCCAAAGTCTGCGTATTGACTATCGGCGTAGGCTCCATGCACGACGAAAGCCGTCAAGTCGTAGAAAATGAGCGAGAGGTCTATCTCCGCTTGAACGAAGGCTCGCTGGACAATGTCTTGCCAGATGTCACATTTGTGTTGGCTGATAGCGTCCAACGTCCGCCCCAGACGGTCGTCGTTGAACTTCTCTGCTGACACGCCTAGCGTGTAGATCAGCACAGTCCAGGCCAGCCAATCCGCCACTCGATAGAGAGGCCGGGGAGCCATCAACCGGTTGAGAATCAGCACCATGGCCACCGTGCCGTGGTCTACCTCGGCCGCCGTGGGACAGTGGCGATTGATGATTTCACGTACTCGCAGCACTTCCAGCAGCGCGTACAAAACCGGCAAGGCCCCCAGATGCCGCCGTAACTGCGATTGGGTGATCAGGTCCACCAACTGGGCCAGGGTCAGTGCCCCCATCAAGGCCAGTCGGGCCAAGCGCGCCACCCATACTGCACGACGATGGCCTCGCCGCAAGGCACAATACCGCCGCCATACCCACTTGCGCCAACGGTGCCTGGGCTGCCAGGGGAAGAGAGGGCCATTTCGTGAGTCATGAGTGACTACACCCGCTAACGCGGGTGGGCCAGCCACTGGCCCCTCAATCACTATAGCCTGTTCCGGCACAACCATGAAAACCAGGCAGGCAATGGCCCA
>JBGVTF010000105.1:0-4381 GCA_041862415.1 Anaerolineae bacterium
TACGCTGAGCCGCGCCACGTTGATCCGAGGGCATCAGGAACATCATGAGACGAAGGACCTGCTAGCCGATCTTGACGTCAGGCCGCCGGAGCCACGGGTGAAGGTGACCAGCCTGTCCGGAGGTAATCAGCAGAAGGTCTTATTTGCAAAGTGGTTGTTTCGGCGGCCTCGAATCCTGATCGCTGACGAGCCGACCAGGGGCGTGGATGTGGGGGCCAAGCAGGCCATCTATGGGTTGCTCAATTCCCTCGCTGAACAAGGGATGGGGGTGCTTCTCATCTCGTCGGAGATTGAAGAAGTGCTGGGACTCGCTCACCGGGTTTATGCCATGCGTCAAGGTCGCGTCGTGGCAGAATTTGAAGGATCATCGCTGACGGAAGACGCGGTCATGCACGCTGTTTTCGCCACACCACAAGTCAATCAAAATTCAAACTGAGATGAACGATAAGACAGAAACTCACAGTCAAGCCCAGGCTACGCCTGAGGCCAAACGCATCTTGCCAAAATATATCCGGCTGGACATCCTCCGAGATTACGGAACCGTCATGGCCTTCGTCGTACTGTTTGTGGTTCTCGCCATCGTCTCTCCAGCTTTCTCGTCGGCCAGAAACCTGCACAACATCGTTGATCAGTCGGCTCACGTTGGCATCGTCGCCTGCGCGATGACGATTGTGATCATTGGCGGCTGTTTTGATCTTTCCGTCGGCGCCACATTCGCCATCGCCGGGTCGCTGGCGGCGATCATCGCCCGGGCCGGTTATACCGAGATTGGCATCCTCACAGGCCTGCTGGTTGGTCTTGTACTTGGCCTCGTGAATGGTGCAATCATCACGCTTTTGCGAATCAACTCTTTCATCGCCACACTGGCCACGAGCCTGATCATCCGTGGATTAGGCCTCGTGTTGACGGGCGGGCTCCTCATCATTGTGCCTGACCCGAAATTTGCCGTCCTCGGACAAGGCCGTTTCCTGGATATCAGGTACCCGGTGTTCATTTTCGTCGGCTTTGTGATCTTTACTTGGTTTATCCTCTCGCGCACAACTTTCGGCCGCTACGTTTACGCCATCGGGGGCAACGCAGAGGCGGCCCGCCTGTCCGGTGTCAGGGTCGACCTCATCCGCACACTCACGTTGTGTCTGACCGGCCTCGCCGGCGGACTCGCTGGCGTGATTACTGTATCTCGCATTGCTCAAGGCGTAGCGGACATTGGCGTAGGAGTTGAGCTGGACGCCATCGCTGCAACCGTAATCGGCGGGACAAGTATCCTGGGAGGCGAAGGAGCGATCTGGCGCACGGTGGTTGGTGTCCTGCTCCTGCGCCTCATTGGCAATGGGTTCAACCTCCTGAATGTGCCCCCGTTCTACCAGGGTATCTTTCAAGGCATCATCATTATCTTTGCCGTGTCGCTAGATACCCTATCGAGACGGGAGACTTGATGAGGCAGCTGAGCAGTTACAAAAGGAGCTTGATGAAGCATGGCTAAATACCGTGTGTCAGTAGACATTGGTGGGACTTTCACCGACTTTGTTGTAGCCGACGAAGAGACTGGAGGGGTTTTCACCGGCAAAGTGCCTTCCACGCCTGAGAACGCCGCGCGGGCGGTCATTGATGGCCTCCAGGATCTCATTCCCAACCCACCCGATATTGGCTTTCTGGTGCATGGGACGACAGTGGGTCTAAACGCCTTTCTAGAGCGAAAGGGGGCGCGGGTCCTCCTGATTACGACTGCCGGCTTGCGCGATTCCTACTCTATTGCTCGCGGCGACCGAAAAGAACTGTACACGCTCCAGTACCGAAAGGCAGAGCGTCTCGTGCCCCGCCGCGACGTTCATGAGGTGCGCGAACGTTTGAAATGGGACGGGACTGTCCTGGAACCGCTGCACGAAGAGGACTTTGAGCCCATCATCCGAAAAATCAAGGACGAGAACATTGACGCCGTTGCCGTTTGCTTCATTCACTCCTACGCCTACCCACAACATGAACTCCGGGCGCGCGAGATTCTAGCCGAGGCGCTTCCCAACCTGTCGGTCACGCTCTCGCACGAAGTGGCCCGCGAGTGGCGCGAGTACGAGCGAGCCTCCACGGCTATAATGAACGCCTACATCGCCCCTATCGTCGAGCGCTATCTCACGAGCTTGGGGAAAGAGATGCGCGACCTGGGAGTGGAAGCTACCCTGTACGTGATGCAGTCTAGCGGTGGGGTCATGACTGTGGAGGCCGCTCGTAGGCAGTCTGTATATACGCTTCTCTCCGGACCGGTGGGGGGCACGATTGGGGGCATGGCGCTCTCGCAGGCCATCCATCGTCCCAATCTGTTGTGTATTGACATGGGCGGCACCTCGTTCGATATGAGCCTGATCGTGGATGGCAAACCCAACATCACCTCTGAGACCGCATTGGAAGGACTGTCATTGTTGATGTCCATTGTGGATATTCACACCATCGGCGCTGGAGGCGGGTCGTTAGCCTGGCTGGAAGCCGGGGCCATGCGGGTCGGCCCGCAAAGCGCCGGGGCTGATCCTGGCCCCGTCTGCTACGGTCGAGGCGGCACGCAGCCCACAGTGACCGACGCCAACCTTTTCCTCAAGCGCCTTGGCCCGAAGTCTTTGCTGGGGGGGCGGATGTGGCTGGACGAGAAGCTGACGGCTAAGGCCATCCACAAGATGGCCCAGCAGGTGGGACTGGACGACGTGGCCTTTGCCGAAGGCATGCTCTCGATCATCAATGCCAGGATGGCCGACGCCATGCGCACCATCACCATTGAGCAGGGGATTGACCCCCGCGAATTCTCGTTGGTGGCCTTTGGCGGCGCTGGCCCCATGCACGCGGTCTGGCTGGCCAAGGAACTGGAGATTGGTGAAGTCATCTCTCCCTGGACCCCTGGCACGTTCTCGGCCTGGGGGATGCTCCAGACAGACTTGCGCCACGACCTGACGCGGAACTTCTATCGTCCGCTGGATGGTATGGATCCGAAAGAGATTGAGCGGGTTTACGAAGAGTTACACGAAGAAGGAATGGCTGCGCTGCGCGAAGAAGGCTTTGAGCCTGAAGATATGTACTTTGAACGTTCGACCGATATGCGCTACGTCGGCCAGGAATACTCAGTAAACGTGCGAGTTGGGGATAAGATCGATCTTGGAGAGATTGATACGTTATTCCACAATGCTCACGCCACGCGCTACGGACACTCAACGCCCGGCGACCCGGTGGAGTTCGTGAACCTGCGACTGGCAGCCCTGGGCCGCCTGGCGAAGGAGGAGGACGCACACTTTAAGATTGCGAAGGAAGTGGGGGACCCGGTCATCGGCACACGGGATGCCATCTTCGACGGAAAGCCCCACGAGACCCCTATCCTGTGGCGCAATCGGATTGAGAAAGGGTCGCAGTTCAGAGGTCCCCTTATCGTTGAGGAGGAGAGTGCCACCACGATCGTTCCCCCTGGTTATCAGGCTCGCGTGGACGACCTTGGCAATATCATCATCAAGGTGGAGAAAGCATGATGACAAAAGTTGACCCCATCACCACGGAGATCATTCGCAACGCCTTTGTCTCCATTGCCCAGGATATGAACGCCGCACTGTTCCGCAGCGCCTACACACCGGTTATCTACGAGGGAAGAGACTGCGCGGTGGCCCTGCTGGACGAGAATGGAGACGTTTTGGCTCAGGCAGTGGGCGTGCCACTCTTTCTGGGCAATTTGGAAGTCTGTGTCAAGCTCACCGCCGAAATACACGGCTGGGACGCCTTTCAGCCCGGTGACATTTTCTACATGAACGACGCCTACATGCAGGGCACCCACCTGAACGATGCCACCATCTTTGCCCCGATCTTCTGGCAAGGTAAACGGGTGGGTTTCTCGGCCAGCCGCGCCCACTGGCTGGACGTAGGAGGAAAGGATCCGAGCCAGACAACGGATTCTTGTGAGATTTACCAGGAAGGCATGCGCTGGCCTCCCACCCGCATCTATCAAAACGGCGAACCGCGCCAGGACATCATGGAGGTTTTGAGGTGCAACAGCCGTTTTGGTCACTTACTCATCGGGGACCTTAACGCCCAAGTGGCCGCGATGCGTACCGGGGAAGCGCGGTTTCACTCCATTTTGAATCGTTTCGGCTACGAAACCGTGCTCGCTGCGCGCGACGAGATCTTTCGCCAATCGGAGCAATTGGAACGCGAGGCCGTTGCTGCCATCCCGGACGGCACCTACACGGCTAGCGGTTTCCTCGACGACGACGGTCTCGGAAATGGCCCCGCACCTATCAAGATACGGGTGGATGTGGCGGGTGACCACATGACCGTTGACCTGGAGGGTTCATCAGCCATGACGCGCGGCCCGATCAACGCCGGTTTTGCTCAGACTACATCGGCTTGCCGCATGGCG
>JBGVTF010000106.1:0-8481 GCA_041862415.1 Anaerolineae bacterium
CAGCCTCCTTTCGCCAGAGGTGTTGTGATCAACCAAGAGGCCGTCTTCAGGCAGGCCGATGAGCTGGTGAGGACTTTTGACATCCGCACGCCGACCATCGCCCTGCCAGCCAATAACCTGTCTGGGGGCAACCAGCAGAAACTGATCGTGGCCCGGGAGCTGTCCCGGCCCATCAAACTTCTCATTGCCTCCCAGCCAACGCGGGGCCTGGACGTAGGCTCCATCGAGTTTATCCACAAACGCCTGGTCGAAAAGCGGGACGACGGGGCAGCCGTGCTGCTGGTCTCAGCCGAATTGGACGAGATCATGAGCCTTTCTGACCGAATTGCCGTGATGTACGAGGGCAAAATCGTGTACACTGTGAAGGCCAACAAGGCCATCCGCGAAAAGTTGGGGCTGTGGATGACCGGTGGACGGAGAGAAGAGATAGCAACTCAACCGGAGTGAACTTGGCCCGATGGCGGAGTAGCAGAACTTGTTCTGCGCCGGCCAAAGGCGAAACAAATTTCGCTACTGCAAGAGAATTTCTGTAGCCATCATTCGTAACGATAAACGTAAGGAGTGAGACCCTTGAGCGAGAGAGAAGTCGCATTACCTGCTAGGGGTGAGACAACTGAAGCTGTGGCCGAAGTGGAGCGCCCCTCTTCTTTGCAGACCCATCGCCGCCTGCTTCTGGGCATCTGCTGGGGGGTGGTGGCTCTGATCATCCTGACCATCGCTGGCATCGTCATCAGCAAGACAGGGATCAAGTTCATCTTGCCTCTGCTTGGCCTGCTGGTGCTGATGGCGCTGGCTCTGGTCACTGTCTTGAGCGGTTCCCTGGCCTGGCTGCGGGGGGCGGTCATTCCCGTGCTGGCGGTGGTCACAGCCCTGGTCATCGGGGCCATCGTGATCGCAGCCACCGATCCGCAGGTGCTTGCTGCCCTTCCCAGTTTTTTACAGGATCCAGCCACTGTGCTGCAATTAGCCTGGCAGGCCATCAGCGCTGCCTACCAGGGCTTATGGGAGGGCTCTATAGGTAGCCCAGCCAAAATCTCGGCCGGGTTGGAGGCCTGGATCGTGGGGGGCGATGCCAAGCCATTTACCTCCGCGATGCGGCCCATCTCGGAGAGCATCACCAAGTCCATACCCTACATTCTGGCTGGCCTGGCTGTGGCCCTGGGCTTCCGGGCGGGGCTGTTCAATATCGGCGCTGAGGGGCAGTTTGTCATCGGCGGGCTGTGTTCGGTGGTGGTGGGCTATTCGGTCACGGGCCTGCCAGCCTACATCCACCTGCCCTTGGCGGTTCTGGCCGGGGCGGTGGCAGCCGGGCTGTGGGCTGCTGTCGCTGGCGTCCTCAAGGCCTGGACCGGAGCCCACGAGGTGATTAACACGATTATGTTGAACTGGCTCGCTTTCCGGCTGACGGAGTGGCTGCTGAGGGAACCTCTGGAGAAGGCCCAGGGCACCCACCGCACGCCCGAAATCTTGCCCACGGCTGAACTGCCGCGTCTCTTCCCCCATCCTATCCGCCTCCATGCCGGCCTGTTGGTCGCCCTGGCAGCGGCCGTCTTTGTCTACTGGTTTCTGTGGAAGACGACCTGGGGATTTGAGCTACGGACCGTGGGGGCCAACCCCAATGCCGCCCGCTACGGGGGCATCAACATTGGTCGCAACATCGTATTGGCTATGTTGCTGAGTGGCGCTCTGGCCGGCCTGGCTGGCGCCGGAGAGTCCTTGGGCGTGACCCGCAACATGAGCCTGGGTTTCCAGGCTGGCTATGGTTTCGACTCGATTGCCCTGGCCTTGCTGGGCGGCAGCCACCCCCTGGGCGTGGTGCTGGCCAGCTTTCTCTTCGGAGCCTTGCGGGCAGGCGGCACGCGGATGATGTCCACAGCCGCCATCCCCCTGGAGATCACTGCCATTGTCCAGTCTATGGTCATCATCTTTATCGCCGCGCCGGACATTGTACGCGCCCTGTACGGTCTGCGGAAGGAAGAAGAGACAGTGCCGACGGTGATCACTCGGGGCTGGGGCAGCTAAAGGAGGAAGCGTATGTTCGAAGAATGGCGTGAATTTCTCAGTCGGGAGCGAGTCCTAGGGATCGTTTCGGTGATCATAGGGCTGATCATCATCGCTGTTTCCTATCTATTTGTCGAAGGTGGACAGGTGGCCCAGTTCTTTGACGACAAACTCGGCACCTTGTTCGCCCCGCCTTCCCAGTCCACGCTGTATATTCTGGGAGCGCTGTGTTGCTTCGTCGGCGGCTGGCAGCTCTACAAGGGTTTCCGCTCCATCAACGTGCTGCTGGGCACCGTTGGTTTCCTGGCTGTGGCTTCGTTCCTCATCGGCATTACCAGCGGCCAGAGGATGAACCTGCCGGGCTTGCTGCAGACCACCCTGACCTCAGCCACACCGCTGACCCTGGGTGCCCTCAGCGGCGTGTTCTGCGAGCGGGCGGCGGTGATCAACATCGCCATCGAGGGCATGATGCTCTTTGGAGCCTTTGCCGCCATCGCTGCCACTTCCCTGAGCGGCGGCAACCACTGGATCGGGATGCTGGCTGCCGTGCTGGTTAGCGGTCTGATGGCTGCCTTGCACGCCGTGTTGTCGGTGACCTACAAGGTGGACCAGATCATCAGCGGCACGGTCATCAACATCCTGGCTGTGGGAGCCACGCGCTACATGAAGCTCCGCCTGCTGGCACCGGCCGGCCTGAACAGCCCGGGGCCTATCCCTACCATGCGCATTCCTTTCCTGGTGGACCTGCCCATCGTAGGCAAGTTCTTTGAGAACAACCCCACCGTGTTCATTATGCTGGTCTTGCTGGTGGTGGTCCAGTTTATCATGTTTTACACCCCATGGGGCCTGCGCACCCGGTCAGTGGGCGAGCACCCCCGGGCCGCCGACACAGTGGGCATTGACGTGATCCGCACGCGCTACATGAACGTCATCATCGGTGGGCTCATCGCTGGCGTCGGGGGGGCCTATTTCTCCCTGGGGTTGGGCCAATTTGAGGATAACATGACCCATGGCCAGGGGTTCATCGCCCTGGCGGCCATGATCTTTGGCAACTGGACGCCGCTGGGCAGCTTTTTCGCCGCTCTCATCTTCGGCTTTGCCGACGCGGTACAGGGTAAGATGCAGGCCCTCAAAGTGGCCCTGCCGCCAGAGTTCCTCCAAATGGCTCCCTATATCCTGACCATGGTCATCCTGGCTGGCGTCATTGGGCGGGCCATCCCTCCCGCCGCCGACGGGCAGCCCTACGAGAAACAGTAGCAGTCAAATGCTGAACCTCGTCCAGTCCATTATAACAACTCCGTGCCCGCTGCGTTGTGCCCTCTTGTGAAGTTACGGCGATGGGCTGGTACTTTGGGAAGGAAGGAGAGAAATATGGCAGTCATTCAAAAAGAGATAAGATTGGCTGGCTCCAAAGGCGGGCAAATGGTAGTGGCCATTTTCGATTCGGGGGCCACCTATTCGTGCATTCAACCCGAACTACCGGGAAAGTTGGAAGTCGTTTTGTCACTTCCTGAGCCGATGGACTTTAGCATGGCCAAGGAGGAAGAGGAACTGACCGCCACCGAAAGGGTAGGCCTCAATTTCTACTTGGATGGATTTCGGTTCTCGGACGAGTTTATGCTGATTCCGGGACTCTCCGAGCCGGTGGGCATCGGCGCGGCGACCCTCCAGAAGTGGCGGATGAAGCTGGACTTTGAGGCCGATGAGGTTATCATAGATCCCCGGGTGACCAAACTGCGCCTGCTACGGTGCATCCAGTCATAAGACCATTGTGGCAACAACCATGAAACAAATTTCAACTTCGCCCGCCGAAGCGCGGGCTTGTTTGCAGGCGCATTATGGACAGCCTGAAGCGGCGCCCATCACCCCCCGCCAGCGGGTGGCCGTGGCTCTGCAGCACGAGGAACCCGATCGGGTGCCTTTCGATTTCTGGGCTGTGCCGGAAGTGTGGGCGACGCTGCGCCGCTATCTGGATACAGACGACGATGGGGATGTTCTGCGTCTGCTGGGCGTTGACTGCCGCTGGGTACGCCCCGATTACGTGGGGCCAGCGCCCATCGTACAGGAGGACGGCAGCTATTACGACGCTTTGGGCACCCACCGCCGCCCGGTATCTAACGAATTCTGCACCTACGAGGAGTACGCTGGCCACCCTTTGGCCGATGTCCAGACGGTGGCCGAGGTGGAGAGCTGGCCGGGCTGGCCTCTGACGGAGCATTGGGATGTCAGCGCCCTGAAAGGCAAGATCCAGGCCCTCAACCGGGAGACGGAATATTGGCTGTGTTACGAGGTGGGGGGCATCTTCGAGTGGTCGTGGGGGCTGCGCGGCTTTGAGCAGTTCTTGATGGACTTGGTGGTCCAACCGGAGATAGCCTGCGCTATCATGGACTGCTACAGCGACCTTTACATCGCCAACGTGACCCGTGTGCTGGAGGCAGCCGACGGCCGTATTGACATGGTCTACACCTACGACGACATGGGCACCCAGCGGGGTATGCTTATCTCGGAAGCCATGTGGCGGGAGTTCGTTCTGCCCCGTCACCTGCGGCTGAACGCGGCCATCCGCCGCTTCCCGGTCAAGATCATGTACCACTCCTGCGGAGCGATTTATCCTCTCATCGGAGCCCTGGCCGACGAGATGGGTATTGACGTGCTCAACCCCTTGCAGCCCCGGGCGGTCGGCATGGACGCAGCTCGCATCAAGAGAGAGTTCGGTGACCGGCTGTCGTTCTACGGGGCCGTTGACATCCAGCAGACTCTGCCCAGGGGCACGCCCCAGGAGGTGCGGGCCGAGGTGCAGGAACGCTGCCGGGTGCTGGGCCGGGGCGGGGGTTACATCTGCGCTTCGGCCCATTACATCCAGGCTGACACGCCCCTGGAGAACATCATCGCCATGTACGCTGCGCCCCGGGAGCTTTCGCCGGTCTGACGGCTGCTTTATCGTTGCCCGGTCGCAACCGGTGCCAATAATAGGGAAAAAGGGGGGAGTGACATTGGCCACAAGCGACCCCAGCGCTGGCCAGATCATACGGATAAAAGACGGCGTCATTGGCCCGACAGAACCGCGGCTCAGGTCGGTCAGGCCCAAAAAGATTAGCGACTATCCAGGCGTCCCCGCGCCTTACCTGGAAGTGGCCAAGATTTACTCCAACCCGCTGCTTTTGGGCCCTCCGATCTGCGATGAGCTGATCGCGCTCGTCGAGCATATATATACGGAGGAGGAAGCGTCACTGGTCTGCCATCTTAAGGCCCTTCCCGGCAAGACCGCAGCGGCGGTGGCTGCTGCTGCACACCGGCCAGTGGAGGAGGTGCGCCCCATCCTGGAGCGACTGGCCCTCGAAAAGTTCGTCCTGCTCAGTTCCGGCACAGGGAACAAGAAACGTTACTATTTGCTGCCGCTCATGCCGGGGGCGTTCGAGATGGTCCTGATACGGACCTCACTGGACACGCTCACCGCTTGGCATCGCCGCTTCGCCGAGTTGATCGCCGCGCTCTACGAGACCGGATACTTTGTAGATTACGCCGAGTATCCTTTCTCAACAGTGCGCTACGTGCCGGTGGGACAGACTATCGAGGCCCATCCCATGGCCTTGCCCTCGGATCGGCTGGAGGAGGTCCTAGACCGCTACAAGGTGTTCGCGGTGGGTCTGTGCCAATGTCGGATGGCCGAGGAGATCGTGAGCCGGGGCTGCGGCAGGTCCTTGGAAAACTGCGTCGGCTTTGGCAACGTGGCCGAACTCCTCATCCGCAATGGCAAGATGCGGCGGGTAGAAAAGAAGAATGTCCTGGAGATCAAGGCCGAGGCTGAGGCCGCGGGGCTGGCTACCTGGATGTTCGAAACGGATCTGGGCAAAAGCAGCGGCGGGGCCTCGTGCTCTTGCTGTGGGTGCTGCTGCGGCGCACTGCGCATGATCAGCGAGTTCAACGCGCCGGGCATGATTGCGCCGCCGCACTTTATGCCCAAGACAGACCTCACCAAGTGCACGTACTGCGGCCGGTGCGCCAAGGTCTGCCCCGTGGGTGCAACAGTCGTGGACGTCAAGGGCAAGTCATATCAGCATCTGACGGAGCGGTGCATCGGCTGTGGGCTGTGCGCGGTAGCCTGCGACAAGCAGCATGCCATCCAAATGGAGCCGATTCCAAAATACCGTGAGCCGCCGAGAAGTCTGATCTCCGCACTGTTTCAGATAGCCCCCAATTACCTGCGCAACGCCTGGTCCGTGTGGAGGAAATACAGGTGAAGGGTTCTTTCCAGAATTGAGCCAACCGATAGCTCTGCACCTAACCGTGGCTGGACAGATTATGCTGCAGTTCTAAAAAAGTTGACAGGAGGGCCGATAGGGGTTATAATAGTAAAAAGTGCCCCTGTGGCGGAATAGGTATACGCGGCAGGTTGAGGACCTGTGCCCGCAAGGGCGTGCTGGTTCGAGTCCAGTCGGGGGCACTGATGGACCCCAGGCTTCTCCAAAAGTTCGAGGCCGGATTTGATCCCCGGCCTCGCTCTTTTCTCTGGATTCGAGACGGTGGAGGTGAACGTGTACGATGTCATTGTCGTCGGGGCCGGGCACGCTGGTTGCGAGGCGGCTCTGGCAGCGGCGCGCATGGGAGCAAGGACGCTCCTGTTGACCATGAACCTGGACCTGATAGCTCAGATGCCCTGCAATCCCTCCATCGGAGGGCCGGCCAAGGGCCACCTGGTGCGGGAGATTGACGCTCTGGGCGGTGAGATGGCCCGCAACATTGATCGCACCTTCATCCAGATTCGCTTGCTTAACTCATCGAAGGGGCCGGCTGTCCAGGCCCTGCGCGCTCAGGCCGATAAGTGGCTGTATTCCCTCTCCATGAAACACACCCTGGAGAGCACACCCAACCTCCAGCTCAGGCAGGCCATGGCGGAGAAGGTTCTGGTCGAGGGGGATCGAGTGAAGGGGGTGGCCACCAACACCGGACAGATTTACCACGGGCGGACAGTGATCCTGACCCCCGGCACCTTCCTGGCCGGGCGCATCCTCAGCGGTGAACATACCTGGCCCGCCGGGCGAGCAGGTGAGTTCCCTGCAACAGGCCTGTCCGCCTCCCTGCGCGAACTGGGCTTCACTATGGGCCGCTTGCAGACCAATACCCCGCCGCGCATTGATGCCCGCACCATTGACTTCTCGCAAACGGTTCCGCAACTGGGGAGCGATACGCCGCTGTACTTTCAATTCCCAAGCCCCAACTCTCAATCCTCGATTCCTCAGTTCCTGCACCAACCGCCCAACCCTGTCTACCCCATTCCCAGGCAAAGGGACTGGCGGCCGCAGTTGCCCTGCTACTTGATCCACACCAACGCTGAGACTCACCGCATCGTGCGCCAGAACCTGCATCGCTCTCCCATCGCTCCCGGGGCCATAGAGACTGTTGGACCCCGCTACTGTCCTTCCTTTGAAGAGAAGGTGGTGCGTTTCGCTCACAAGGAATCGCACCAACTGTTTCTGGAGCCAGAGGGTTGGGTCACAGGGGAAGTCTACGTGCAGGGTTTCTTCACCGGCCTGCCTGAAGACGTGCAACTGGCTATGCTGCACAGCATCCCTGCCACCCGCCAGGTGGAGATCACGCGGGTTGGCTACGCCATCGAATACGATTATGTGCCCACCAGCCAGCTCACCCCTTCGCTGGAAACCAAGCTGGTGGAGGGGCTGTTCCACGCCGGTCAGATCAATGGCACCTCGGGTTACGAGGAGGCGGCAGCTCAAGGGATCGTGGCCGGGATCAACGCTGCCCGCAAGGTGCAAGGGAGAGAGCCCATCATCCTCAGCCGGGATAGGGCCTACATGGGCGTGCTCATTGACGACCTGATCACCAAGGAGATTGATGAACCTTACCGCATCATGACCTCGCGAGCCGAGTATCGTCTCCTCTTGCGCCAGGACAACGCCGATCTGCGCCTGTCGCCCATCGGCTATGAGGTGGGGCTTCTGCCACGGGAGAGGTACGAGGCGGTGGAGCGAAAGCGGCAGGTTGTTGAGAGGGAATTGAAGCGCCTGAGGGACACATGGCTCAAGCCGACGGCCGAGGTCAACGCCAGGTTGGGCGACTTTGGATTGGAGCCACTGGGGGACGGCGTTAATGCCTTGCACTTTCTGCGCCGACCTGAAGTGACTTATGACATCATCGAAACCCTATCCCCTGGCCCTCATCCTCTATCTCCTGAGGTTATCCGGCAGGTCACCATTGAGGCCAAGTACGCGGGGTATATCGAGAAACAGCGTCGCCAGGTGGAGCGGATGAAGCGGCTGGAGGAACGGCACATCCCCCGAGGGTTCGACTACGCAAGGGTGGTAGGGTTGCGCAACGAGGCCAGGGAGAAACTGACGAGATTCCGCCCCATCAATGTAGGCCAGGCCTCACGTATCCACGGCGTCAACCCCACTGACATCTCTATCCTGTTAATTCACCTGGAGAGGGCAACCCGCCTAGGTGGACAGGTCGAGGTTTCGC
>JBGVTF010000107.1:0-7069 GCA_041862415.1 Anaerolineae bacterium
GAATCAGTCGTCCCCCTCCATCAGCCACTCACTCCTTTCCTTCGTCCAACAGCCTGCGAACCTGCGCAAACACCTCGTCCAGCATCTCCTCAGTCAGCCGCCCGGTCTGGGTGTTCTGGCGGCTGGGGTGGTAGGAGACAGCCAGCGTCGGCAGCGGGGGCTCCAGGCGGTAGCAGGCTCCGTGTTGGAAGGTCAGGCGGGGGAGGGTCGCGCCCTGCTCCTGCAGCAGCCGCCGGTAGCGGTCGAAAGCGATCCGGCCCAGAGTCAACACCACGCGGGTTGAAGCCAGCAGAGCCAGCTCTCGGACCAGAAAACCCTGGCAGTTGTCCATTTCATCGCCGGTCGGCCTGTTCCCGGGTGGGGCGCAGCGTGCCACAGCCGTCAGAAAGGCGTCCCGCAGTTGCAGGCCGTCGTCGCGGTGGCGAGAGATGGGTTGGTTGGCGAACCCGGCGCGGTAGAGGGCTGCGGTCAGAGTGTCGCCCGAGCCGTTGCCGGTGAACATGCGCCCGGTGCGGTTGGCCCCGTGGGCCGCCGGTGCCAGGCCGATGATGACCAGCCTGGCCTGCCGGTCACCGAAGCCGGGCACCGGCCGTCCCCAATAGTCCCAGTCCTGGAAAGCACGGCGCTTCTCCTGGGCCACTTTCTGCCGCCACTGCACCAGCCTGGGACAGGCGGTACAGGCCACGATCTCGGCCTTCAACTGCGCCCATTGGTCTGGATTGGCCATTGTCCTCCTCTCAATCGCTCACTTCTCTTATATGAGTATAGCACAAAGGTGTCGGTGGTATTGTCATTGCGAGGAGCCGAAGCCGCGAGCGAAGCGTGGCGGGCGGCGACGAAGCAATCTCGTTTGGCCAAGTCAGGAGATTGCTTCGCTCCCTTCAGTCGCTCGCAATGACAGGCAGTGTGCCTGTTCACCGACGGTTCTGGGATATGCCCCTTAGCCTACATTTCGCACCCTTGAAATTCCTATCTGGGCTTTCTGGAGTCGAGGCTTTAGCCGGTTCTCTGCCCTAAAACCCGCCTGAAGGCTCCACTCCAACCCTTAAGAACGCCTTTGGAAACGGATAGGATAGCGGGAGGTGCGAAAAACAGGCTTAGCATGTGTGCTTGACGCTGCCCTTGCCTCGTGGTATACTGGAATTAGCGTGGTACGTGTCCAAAGTGAAGCGAGGGAAATTGCTGTGGAGCGCCGAAGACAGCTAGATATTGCTTATTTCGCTGACAAAGATATTCTGGATGCGATCATCCTGCCTAACCGCCCCTCCATAGTGGGAGGTGGTGAACATGGATTTCTGATTCACTATGATCGAGAGCACGACCACGAAATCAGCGGCTTTGAGATCCTCGACTTCTTCGATTTTATCCCTCACCTGTACGAGCCAGGCGTGGTGCCCGCTCTGTCCATGCGTTTTGACGTTCAGAAGACGTTGATGAGTGTGGACCCTGACGGCACTGTTCACCGCCATACAGTTGACACAGGCCTGCGGGGCGTCACTCTGCACGAAGCCCTGGAGTGGGCTTACCACGAGTACGTCCTGGCTGAGCACCCCCGCTTGGCTGCCTCGCCAGTCGAGGTAGTTGCCTGATTGTTTCTTGATTCCATTGAATCAGTTAGCCATAACCTGTTTTAGCACCCGCAGGGCGTTGAGGGTAACCCACTTGCTGGGCTGGCCCGCCCTCTCGATGGTCACCAGCCCCTGGCCCAGCCAGTTGCCGTCGTGCTCCAGAGGCCATCGGCCCTGCTCGTCCTGCTTGGCCAGGATCAGCGGCAGCAGGGCCTGGAGACGCTCGTCGCTGCCGTAGCCCAACCGGGTCAGCACTCCCAGCGCTTCCAGCAGATCGCTCTGGTAGTAGAGGGGAAAGCCGAAGCGACGCCAGTTGGGGTCAGTGATGGTGCGCTCGTTTCCCTCATCGGCGAAGCGGAAGGAGAGGAACAGCTCGGTGCCATCGCTGATGGCCTCCTTCACCGCCGGGGAGCGGGCGTCGGCCGGCAGCTCGGCGAAAGCGGACAAAGCCTTGACCACGCCCCACAGGCAGGGGTTGGGCTTGGTTGGCAGGCAGATCCACGCGGTGTCGCGGCAGCGCTCTGCCAGTCGCTCAATGGCCCCAGCTACCCGCTGGTCGCTGCCGTAGCCCAACCGAAGCAAGGCTCGAATCAGGTTGCCGGGCAGGCAGGTGTTGGGCACCGGCGTGGGGATTTTCCAACCCAAAAAGCTGAAAGCAGCAAAGTCGCCGTTGCTTCGTAGGCTGCCAGCCAGCACCTGCTCGCAGCCACGCCGCACCCGCTCGTCTCCATCCACGCCCAGCTCCGCCAGCAGGATGATCTGCCAGACGGTGCCCTTGTACTGAGGGAAGTAGCCGGATCCCTTCTTCTTCCAGTAGCCATCGGGATGCTGGGCGGCCAAGATCTCCCGCACGATCGCCGAGTCCACGATAGCCGCCTTGGCTTCCTGCACCTCAGGCTCAGTTGTGGCCCGGTCGAGGATGTCCGTCAGGGTGAAGTAGCGCACCGAAGGGTTGTCCGGCTCGAGCAACCAGGGAATGGGATCGCCGCCAGGAACGTTTCGCCAGTCAGTCATCTGTCAGCCTCCTTGTATCTTGCTTTGAAGACACCGGTCTCAAGACGAGTGGTGGCCCTTACCTGACTACCTCGTACCGCAGCCAGACGACATCGCCTTTCAGCTTCTCAACGTGGGTCAGTTTGAGCCCAATGACACCTTCTGACGAGGTCAGGTCGTGTGCACGGAACATGGAGCGCGGTGCCATACCTCCCACAAGGCAAGGGCTGATGAGTACACTCACCTCGTCTACCAGGCCGGCACGGAGAAGAACACCATTGAGCGTACCCCCGCTGTCCACACGAACTGTTCTGACCCCGTAACGAGCGTTGAGCTCTTCCAACGCCACTCGCAAATCCACGTGATCATCACCCGCAACAATGCAATCTATATGCCTCTTCTGCAGATAATCCAGATAGCTTCTCGGCGTGGAACGAGAGCACAGCGCCACCGTGTCTCGCCAATACGGCCACTTTCGCAGTTGATGCCAGTTGCGTACCCGCCCTCGACTATCGGCAACAACGAGCAGTGGCCGTGGATCATCGGGATTCCTCTCCGGCGGCTTGAACGCTGCTTCGTCTTCTTCGGGCACTTCCTCCTCTGGGTTGAATATCGTGTTGCTGCCCGCAAGGGTGGCGTCCTCTTTCCAGCATGAGGCCAGTTCATAAAACTGGCCGATGTCCGGTGTGAACCAATCTATCCGTCCATCGAGACTCACTGCATTGTGCAGAATGACGCGGGGTAACATGGCAAAGCCTCCTTTGTCTACCATGATTTCGACCATATAGCCAATTTCAGTTGGTGAGCCCGTAGAGCCCGCTCAGGGCCAGGCCCAGCACCAGCATCTCAGCCAATCCCGAGACCAGCCAGTAGCCCAGGATGGGATCGGGCACGTTGAGCATAACCCGCATTGAGACTACCCCCATCACCACCCGCAGGAACCAGAGGATCAGGGCGAAGGATAGCCCCTTGCCCCAACGTCGGCCGGGCAGGCTGGGGTATAGGACGGCGAAAATCAGGGCCAGCAACAGGCCGTAGATGAAATCAACGACCAGCCCCATCACTGGGTTGAAAGTCGTTTTCCAGAGAGCCGGGTCAGAGGCGAACAGGGGCAGTTGAAACAGGGACATGCTGATGAAACCCAGAACGGCGTCGCACAGCCCAAACAGGATGCCGGTGATACTCCCGGCCAGCAACAATCGTTTGACATTCATGCTCCGTTCTCCTCTCAAGGGCGTGGGGCAGCAAAGCGTCTGCCTAACCTCTCGCGTCACTTAATATATGGAAGATGGGGCCCTCACTGGCTCCTTCTATTCTCGAGCAGCAACCTCGGGGCCTCGGCTACAGCACCGTATCGCTCCAGCAAGTCGCAGCCCCAGACCAACAGCCAACGCCACAGCCAGGCCAGTGCCCGGTAGTGAAGACAGGCGCGCCTCGGGTGATCAGCCAAGGCCTTCCTGATAAGACGATACTGTTCCACCTCGCACAACAGATCCTTATAGCGCTCCTGCTGTACTGAAAGGTTTAACCAGTTTAGCATTTGTCACCTCCGTGTGTTTTCTCACGGAGTTCAGACCGTCACGGCTTTCTGACGTCGAGTCGAGATGGGTCCACTTTCTTTGCAGGCCTCCAGGCGTAAGTGCTCGGTCCAGCCGTCACACCCCCTCCTCAATGAGGTCCGGTGGATGGATGGCAAAGTTCAGTCAATTTGCGACGATAGACAGTCGTCTTCGTGGTCATGCTGAGCTTTTACTCTGCAAATCTCCCGCTATCTTCAGCGTTCGTTCAGCCAGAAAATCCAGCCGCCTGCCTATCTCTTCCTCGCTGATGAGCCTCCCAAAGAGACACTCGGTCTCGAAACCGTCGTTGTTGATAACCTCAAAACCGGCCACTTTCCGGCCCATGTCTTTCACCTCGGCTGCGATGAGAGCCGGCGCCCACTGCGGACCACTGGACAGGTGGGGTGCAGCCAACACCACAGCACTGACCACGGAGCGCTTCAGCTTCTCGTGGGGCGCTTCTCGGAAGAAAGCCTGGGATCGCTGGGAAAAAGCGATCCAAAGGGCCGGTGGCATACCTCCGTAGTTTGGGACGAGGAGCAGCAGGATGTCGGCTCCCCATACCTTTTCCCAAAGAGAGCGCACGTCATCATCAATGGGACAGGGTGCGTCGGCCCCCTTTTGAGGGTCCCAGCGTTGCAGGCATTCATAGGCGCAGTGCTGACAGGGTGTGATCTGATAGTCGTAAAGATTCACGAGCTCCGTCTCGACCCCATCTCGCTCCAGTCTGTCGAGCATGGATCGCGCGAAGTCATAGCAGTTTCCATGCTTTCTCGCACTGACCACTAAGGCAACAGCTTTCATCATCTCCTCCTCTGGTAGGTGAAATCGCAGGGCGGCACGATCTTATCTTTACTGGGGATCGCTCTGCCAGTGAACGTTACGCTCTGCTTTTTTCCCCACTCTCATATTTCTGGGTGATGGCCTGGGCTGCCTCTCTTACTTTCTCCACCAATTCTGGCGGTCGGATCACAGTTGCCGCCTCCCCGTAGCGCAGGACAAAGCTGGCCGGCCAGTCCAGCTCCGGGGACATGAAAGTAACCGTCACCGAGCCATCGGGGTTCTCCGTCAGGTGTTGCCAGTCGGCGCGTTCATCCTTGACGAAGGGGGCCACCTGTGGATCGAACCTCACCTCTACCTCATAGACCGGCTCCGGCGGCTGGAATGATCGGGCCATGTATTCCGTAACCGAGAAATCGGCCGGCCTGACGAAGGCGGTCTCCAGCGGTGTCAGAGCCTGAATGCGGTCCACGCGGAAGGTGCGCATCTCGCCGCGCAGGTGGCAGTGGCCGACCAGATACCAGACCCCCCACTGGTGCACCAGGGCGTAGGGGTCCACCTCCCGCTCCGTGGTCTCCTGGCGGCTAAGCGCATGGTAGACCAGGTGCACCCGCCGCCGGCCCTCGATGCAGCGACGCAGGTCGTCAAGGAAGTGCTCCCAGGGGCTGTAGTCGAAGCGGTGCAAGCCCGTCACCACCAACGCTTCCTGGGCCCGGCTCACCTCCTGAAGCAACTCATCGGGCAACACGTTGTCCAGTTTGGCCGTGGCCGAGCGGGCGGCGTCACGGTAGGATTTGCCCCACACTTCCTTGATCAGGTTGGCTCCCAGATAGAGGACCGTGGCCTCCTCTGCAGTAAAGATCAGCGGTGGCAACTTGTATCCCCTCACCAGCGAAAAGCCACCGTAGGGTCCCCTTTCGGAGTAGATGGGGATACCCAGTTCGTCCAGCATACCCATGTAGCGATGGATGGTCCGCTCCGAGACCCCTAGCTCCTCAGCTAACTCGGCGGCCTTGACGCTGGGTTTGGATTGCAGGATAAAGATGATGGAAATCAGCCGCGTAGCGACATTGCCCATTTGCCCTTTCCCCTGGAGTTAAACCTATTGTAGCACAGTATCATGACAATTTGTGTCATAATTATACCACCTTTGCTGGAAAATGTCACCATGTGGTGCGGTTGCAGGGGCGATGCGTAGGCAGGTCTGGGGCGAGATACCCCACAGGCATTAAGCTAGGGCCAGCGACCGCTGGTTGAGCGCCGTCCTGAGCTTGACGAAGGGTAGCTCGCAGCCCTTCGACAGGCTCAGGATAAACTCCGCGGAGAGCGTATCGAAACCAAGGGAGCGGGTCTCGTAAAGCCGCTTGGTTTCGATACGGCCCTTTCACTGACGTTTCAGGCCCTACTCAACCGGCGCTTTCGTCCATTCATAACGTTAGCTTAATGCGTATGTGAGATACCCCCAATGTAACTCGAAACTATTGCCTTCCTTGCTGCTTCATGATATACTATGCAGGAGTCACGCAGTTCGCCCGTCGAGTAGTGTCCTGAGCCTGTCGAACGGTAGGCCTACAGGGCCATATCGAGACCAAGAACCGCGCTGGCTGGTCTTCAAACCTGGTTTCCATACGGCCTGCGGCCTACTCAACCGACGGTTTGGCTCCCAGCCGCGTAACCCCTGCTATGTATAGTCAGCACCCCCAGAAGGAGGCAATCTCATGCCAGACAAAGCCCAAGTGAGCATCTTGTCAACCGAAAGCCCGGCCAGGGCGGGCAGGTTTGTCATTGGCCTGGGCCTGAGCATCGTCTCAGGAATCATGCTCTATCTCAGCTTCCCGCCCTTTGATCTTGGATACCTGGCCTGGGTGGCTTTTGTGCCGGTCATCGTGGCTCAATTCATCTTCGCCAACACCGATTGGCAGGGCAAGCTCTTTCAAGCCCTCGCCTGGGCCACCATGATGGGCATCTTTCTCCTTGAGACTTTTCCCCTGGGATACCTTCGCGGCGACCCGGTAGGGTTTCTCCCGCTCGTCGGCGTTCTGATCGTAGGGGGCATCATCTTCCTGCTCGGCATCCCCAATGGAACGGCTGGTTTCCACCGGCGAACGGGCTACCGCTTCTCTCTGCTCTTGCCCGCTGTCGGCTGGGTGGGTTTCGAGTACCTGCGCC
>JBGVTF010000108.1:0-13613 GCA_041862415.1 Anaerolineae bacterium
GGAGGCACCGCTGGCGCACGTCGCCATGGGGGGGCGCGAGGTGCATACGCATTAAGCTAACGTTATGAATGGACGAAAGCGCCGGTTGAGTAGGGCCTGAAACGCCAGTGAAAGGGCCGTATCGAAGACTTTGTTGAAAAACGTGGTGCTGTGGGATAGACCCGCATCACGAAGCACCGGAGTCCCGAACTTGTTCGGGTTGTTCCCACGACGATGTCAATCTGCAAACGGGAAGGCCCCCAACAAGTGGGGGATTCCCACTGGAGGGGCGTTTTTCAACAGAATCATCGAAACCAAGCGGCTTTACGAGACCCGCTCCCTTGGTTTCGATACGCTTGGTTTCGACAGGCTCAACCCAAGCCGCTACGCTACGAGCTACTCAACCAGCGGTCGCTGGCCTTAGCTTAATGCCTGTGGGGGCGAGGTGGCGGTGGAGAACGCCCTGGGCCACGTGACGGCTTTCGATCCCAAGACAGTTCCCTTTGCCCCGTAGATCAAGAGAGAGCGAACAAGAAGCTGAACCCAAGTGATATGATGGATTGTGTTTCCACGGAGCCCGCCTAGATGCGGGGCAACAAGTCGAAGGCCCGCCGCCGACGGGCAGCCGTACGAGAAGCAATAGGGCGGGAGGCAAGGCGCATAGCACCCTTGGGTGTGCTGCGGCCTCTCAGGGCACTGCCTGGCGGCAGGCCAACTATGGCACCACCTTCTCGGCGACCATCAGAAAGAGGCAACCCAGAATCGTGACGTTGAGGAAAAACAGGACCGAAAGAATCAACCAATGCCTGATGTTCAAGCCCCTCATGGCTGTGACCTCCTTCCTGGACTACCCATAGCATAGCGCGAAATCCCGCAAAAGTCAAGTGTCATCTGGCACCGTCTACGGTCATCAAAGTCCAGGTGCGACGCACTTGGCAAGTGCGTCGCACCTGGCTCGATCATCACCCCACTCACCCTTTGCGTAGCGTCACGTCGCCAGCCAGAACCCGTTGGCGCTCACCACAGTTGGTGCGCAGGATAAGAGCCCCATCGGCATCCACGCCCTCGGCCCAACCTTCCACCACTCCCTGCGGAGTGTCTATCACTAAATCATTATGTAAAGTTACCAAGCGAGAGGCCCATTCGTCGTGAGGCAGCTTTCCAGCTTGTAGATGCCGGTAGCGGCTCTCGACATTCTCCAGGATCCTCCACAGCAGTGTCAGCCGCGACACCTCTCGCCCCAGTTCCCGGGACAGGCTGGTGGCTGTGGCAGCCAAACCCCCCATTGCTTCCACTGCTCCAAAATCCAGGTTAACGTTCAGCCCCAGGCCCACAACGGCATAGCCCAGGCGCTCGCCGGTGGCTCCCAGCTCGGTCAGAATCCCCCCTGCCTTTTTGCCCTCCACCACGATGTCGTTGGGCCATTTGATGGCCGCCGTGAGGCCAGTCACTGACTCTATGGCCTCAACGACAGCCAGGGAGCAGATCATGGTCAGTCGTTGGGCCTGATGGACGGCCAGATCCGGGCGGAAGAGAAGTGAGATGAGCAGGCTCGTATGCGGCGGGGCCAGCCAGCGGCGTCCCAGCCGCCCCTTGCCCGCCGTCTGTTCGTCGGTGATAACCAGTGTCCCTTCGGGCGCACCTTGAACAGCCAACTCCTTGGCCACGTCGTTGGTCGAGCCGATGGAGCGGTAGTAGATGATCTTACGCCCAATGAAGGCCGTCGTCAGTCCTTTTTTGATGCTTGCGACCGAAAGCCTCTCCACAGTCACCCTCCCCAGGCGATGCTGCCCGAACTTGGCCCGCTGGCGGAGTAGCAGAACTTGTTCTGCGCCACGCGAAACAAGTCTTGTCCTGAGCGTAGTCGAAGGGTTCGCTACTCCAGAAGAAGATTCCTATGGCGTCAAGATTACTACAGAAAGACCTTAAAGTCAAGCTACTTTGACGGGATGGCCTTTTTCTGGTACACTTATCGGCGTTGGCCCCCCCCAGTGAGCCAACGCTGACCAATCATCCCTATGGCTGTGTGCAGGCCAACGAAAGGAGCATCAATGACTACGGCAACCGACAAAGAAATCGCTGCGAGGTACAAAGAACTGGCCCACCATTTCCCCCAGTGGGAGAAAACCAAGGACCTGATTGACCAGCTCATTGACCTCATGCTCAACTACCGCCAGAGCGGTCACCCCGGTGGATCGCGGTCCAAGGTCCACGCTCTGGTGGTCACCCTGCTCAGCGGGGTGATGAGGTGGGACATCCGCCACCCTGAGAAGCGGTTCGGCGACCGCTTCATCCTGATCGCTGGCCACACCATCCCCCTGGTCTACGCCACTCTGGCCGTGCTCAACGAGGCCCTGCGGGTCAAATACCAGCAGACGGGAGATGACAAGTACCTGGTTCCCAACCCCGAAGAGCGGGCTCTTTACTGGCAAGACCTGCTAGAGTTCCGGCACAACAAGGGCCTTTCCGGCCACGCCGAGATGGAGGGCAAGACCCTCTTTCTGAAATTTAACACCGGCCCCTCGGGCCACGGTTCGCCGCCAGCCGTGGGGGAGGCCTTTGCCCTCAAGAGGGCTGGCGCCGGTGAGGTCAAGGTCTTTGCCTTCGAGGGCGATGCCGGCCTCACCCCTGGCGGTACGCACGAGGCCAAGAACTCGGCCTGGGGCCTGGCCGTGGACAACCTCTACTACGTGGTGGACTGGAACGACTTTGGCATTGACGACCACCCGCTGAGCACCGTGGTTCCCGGCACCCCCACCGACTGGTTCGCCCCCTACGGCTGGCGGGTCTTCAGCGCCGAGCAGGGCCACGAGTGGGGTCCGGTCACGCAGGCCATCCTGGAGATGGTCTACTCTCCCAATCCTGACGGAGCGCCCGGCGTCACCTGGGTCAAGACGCGCAAGGGGCGGGACTATTTGAAATACGATAACCTTTCTCACGGCAGCCCCCACCAGCGAAACTGCGAACTCTTCTGGGAGACCAAGCAGCCTTTCGCTGAGAAATACGGGGTGACCTTCCAGGGCTTCGGAGAGTGTACCCCTGACAATCCAGACACGTGGCGGGCCGAGTATGAGGCCAACCTGAAGGCGGTCATCGACGTGTTGCACCGTGACCAGGAATTGATTGACTACATCGCCGACACCCTGGTGGCCCTGGGCGATTCGGTGCCAGAGGAAATCCCTACTTTCAAGCTGAGTGGGAAAAACCCCTTCAAAGATGAGCGGGTATACGATTTCGAGGACTATCCGCAGGAGTTGTACGTGGCCCCAGGCACCAAAGTGGCCAACCGCGCCGCCCTGTCCAAGTGGGGAGGCTGGGTGAACGCCTTCGGCCACGAGCATTACGGGCGGCCCCTGTTCATCGTCTGCTCGGCCGACCTGGCTGATTCGACCATGATCTCCGGCTTTGCCAAGCCCTGGGGCGACTTCTCCGGCTACGGCTGGTACGAGCGCTACGGTGGCCCCGATGGGGTGCTCCTGCCCCAGGAGATCACCGAGTTCGCCAACGCCGGCATCCTGGTGGGCATGGCCTCGGTCAACTTTGCCCAGGACGCCGAGGCCGAGTTCGACGGCTTCTACGGGGCCTGCTCCACTTATGGCTCCTTCGTCTACCTCAAGTATGGCCTCTTCCGCCTCTTCAGCCAGATGGCCCAGGACTGCCAGCTCAAGATGGGCAAGGTCATCTGGGTAGCCGGTCACTCCGGCCCGGAGACGGCCGACGACTCGCGCACCCACTTTGGCATCTTCTCGCCCGGGGTCACCCAGTGCTTCCCCGACGGTCAGATCATCAACCTGCATCCCTGGGAGCACAACGAGGTGCCCGTGGTGCTGGGCGCGGCTCTGAAACGGGACGTGCCCATCATCGCCCTGCACCTGACCCGCCCGGCCATCGAGGTGCCCGACCGCCAGGCGGTGGGCATGGCCTCCCATTTCGAGGCGGCCAAAGGGGCCTACCTGGTGCGCGACTACAAGCCAGGCCAGAAGCGGATGGGCACCCTGATCGTGCAGGGGACCAGCGCCATGTCCAACGTGGTCAAAATCCTGCCAGAGCTGGACAGGTCGGGGCCAAACGTCAAGATTGTGGCCGCCATCAGCCCGGAGCTTTTCCGCTTGCAGCCCAGGGCATACCAGGAGCGCATCCTGTCCCCGGCCGACTGGCTTGATTCCATGTGTATCACCACTCAGGCGCGCTGGCTGATGCACCCCTGGCTGCATAACAAAATTGCCGAGGAGTACTCCCTCTCGGCCGACTGGGACAACCGCTGGCGGACGGGCGGCACAGTGGAAGAGGTGGTGGAGGAAGCGCGCCTCTCCCCCGACTGGCTGCTGGACGGCATCGAGCGCTTTGTCAAAGACAGGGAGCAGCGGTTGGGTAGGGTCAAACAAGCGTTAGAGGAAGTGCTTTAGCTCCTGTTGACCTCTCTTCAAGAGTGTGATATACTGCATTCAAGGCATTTGCTCAAAGCAGTCGTCACCGCGGCGTAGCGGAACTTGTTCCGCGCCTGGTACAACGCGAAACAAGTTTCGCTACTCCAGAATCCACTCTGGCATACTGTCATCAGCGAAAGTCTAGGGAGGGAACGCAGATGAATGGAGAGCGCCAATCAGTCCATGCAGGATATATCTGAAACTGATTGGCGCTCTTTCGAGTTCATCTGATGGATGTGATAGGAGAACACAGCACTATGAAGCAAAATCTCAAAGTACCCCAAGACAAGGTCGCGGACTTTTGCCGTCGAAACCACATCCGCAGGTTGGCCTTCTTCGGTTCCGTCCTGCGAGACGACTTCCGTCTTGATAGTGACATAGACGTGCTGGTGGAGTTTGAACCGGGACACGTACCGGGGCTTGCGCTGATTCGTATGCAGGCTGAGCTTTCGGCGCTGCTCGGCCACGAGATTGATCTTGTCACACCGAAATTCCTCAACCGTCGGATTCGCGATCGGGTGTTGTCCGAGATGGAGGTGCAATATGTCGCAAGATGACAGCCTATACTTTGCGCACATCTTGGATATGGCCCGAAAGGCGTCGTACGTCGCATCCTGAAATTCCCTGGTTTGAGATTACCGGTATGCGTTCCAAGATCGTTCATGACTATATGGATGTGGATGAGGACGTTGTTTGGGAAGTCGTTACTCAAGATCTGCCACACTTGATCGCGGCGCTGGAAAAGATCGTTCCGCCGGAAGACGCAGAATAATAGGGGGCTACTACCAGCGCTACACCACCGTGATTCACCTGGTCGCGGCGGCAGACGGCGCGCCAGCACAATACGCAAGGTGGCCAGATGCACACCGCCCCGAGCAGATCGAGGACGCGATTCGGTTGGATGGTCTGTTGCACCAGGTCTGGCGCGACCATCCGCGCTATTATCGGTTGGACAATGAGGGGCGGGACTGGCCAACCAAGTCAGAGGCGGCGCGGGCAATTCTATCAGACCTTCTGTTGCCAATTCTGTTTGATTTTTGACGGCGGATGGGATATAATAGCAGAGAGGGAAAGCGGGAGGGAGAATGTATTATGGCAGTCTCCGGAACAGGCCTGGCTGAGCTGGCTGCCCGTGTGGAGCGGTTGGAACAGGTAGTCGCCGAGCTACAGGCGGCCAAATTAGCCTCAGACATAGCTCCAGCGGCCGAACCCGGCAGTGAGAAGGAGCGGCTGTTGGCCCTGTTGCAGGCAACGGGGCTTCTGACCAAGCCCGGCCCCCTGGTACGGGCCCGAGCCGAAGCCTGGCGACGTTTGCCAGAACAGGATAGACGCCAATTCCGCCAGGAGATGGACGCTCTGCAACTGGATCCACCCTTGTCGCAGATCATCATTGACAACCGCCACCGGGAACCCTTATCATGAGTCTTTTTTACCTCGATGCCAGCGCCCCTGGTCAAACGCTACGTGCGTGAACCAGGAAGCATCTGGGTACGGACTCTCATTGATGATCCGGCGAATGTCATCCTAATAAGTGCTATCTCACTGGTAGAGGTATCAGCAGCCATTGCCATTTGTGTGCGGACCGGAAAGCTGCGCCCCAGGCAAGGTGGGATGGCTTACCAGGAATTCAGCGACGAGGTAGACAGAGGCATCTACCAGCTCTGGCAGGTCACCCAACCACTTATCGAACAGGCAGCCGAGCTGACCCAACGTCATCCTCTGAAAGGCTACGACGCTGTGCAGGTGGCCAGCGGACTTCAAGTCGCGCAACATCTCGCCGCTCAGGAGGTCACATTGACCTTTGTCGGCGGCGACAAGCAGGCCCTGGACGCTGCTACCGCTGAAGGGCTGCCAGTCGAGAACCCTTTCGACCACACCGATCTCAATTCACCGCTGGGCGGGGAGCCGTGAGGAGACGAATGCCCGGCTTGCGAAAAAGGAGGGAGACTGTGGCAACCATTGCTTTTGTCCCACCCCAAGAAGTGGCTCGCGAATTGGAGTTGCTCGTGCAGCGAGGGCGATACCGCGATTTGCCGGAAGCCATGACCGAGGCCGCCATGCTGCTGGTGCAGCGAGAAAGGGCAGCGCAGGCCATAGCTCAGATTCAGGCCATTCGCCGGAAGATCGCTGGCTGGCAAGCTGACGCCACTCAGGCTGCTGTGCTCTCTCATGAGGAAGAGAGTAGAGCCATTGGCCCTTTTGGATCAACCAGTAGCCATGCCAATTTGAGGCTCCAAAGCGTGAAGGGCTGACGGCCGAGGAACAGGCTGAGGAACAAGCTTTGCTGGCGCTCTACCGCGAAATGCTACTCGTCAGGGCACAGGCGGCGGTACTGCTGAAACAACGCGGCTACGACGTCTCTGACCCGCAACAATTTGCTCCGCTGGAATGAGTCCTTCTTCTTATGATTGGAGGATATTTTACAATATAATCCTATTCAGGAGATAATCAAGTATGGATACCATTATTGCCATTTATGAACAAGGCGTTCTACGTCCCACCACGCCACTCCCTCTGGCCGAACACACGCGGGTACGCTTGCAAATTGTCGAGCAAATTACGGATGTTGATAGTGACTATCCGCTTCTGACTCTGGCGAATCTGGGAGAATGTCAAGAACCCCACATCTCGGAACGCGTCGAAGAGATTTTAGCCGCTGAAATTGACCCTGAGGCCGGTTGGAGCGTACCCGATGCCGACCCTCGTTGATACAGGGTTTCTGTTCGCTTTGCGGAGTAGCAGAACAAGTTGTGGCTGACCTCATTCTTGCCAAGACAGCCAGACTGGAGTATAATTGACCCCAGCAACCCAACAAAGGGCAGGGCCGCAATCCTGCCCTCTTCTGTGCTTATCACCCATCACAAGGGTCCGCAAAAGAGTAACTTCCGCTCCCGCCGGATCCGCAATCCGGCGGCTGGATTACAAATCCAGCCGGAGCAAACCGGGAAGTCATATTATTGCGAGCCCTAACACAAGCGAGGCAGAGACAGGCGAATGAAAAGACTGTGGGCCCCCTGGCGCATGGAGTACATCCTCAGCAACAAGACAAAGGGCTGCGTCTTCTGTGATAAGGTCGCTGAGAACGACGATAGGAAGAATCACATCCTCCACCGTGGCCGCACCTGCTACGTGATGCTCAACCTCTACCCCTACAACAACGGCCACCTCATGGTGGTCCCCTACCAACACGTGCCCAGCCTGGAGATGCTGGAAGAAGAGACCCTGACCGAGATGATGCTCCTGGTCAGCAAGTGCCTCGTCGCCCTCCGCCAATGCATGAACCCCCAGGGCTTTAACCTGGGGGCGAACATCGGCAAAGCCGCCGGAGCAGGCGTCTACGACCACGTCCACCTTCACATTGTGCCCCGCTGGGAGAGCGACACCAACTTTATGCCCATCTTTGCCGAAACGCGCGTCATCCCCGAACTGCTTGACGATACCTACGAAAAGTTGAAAGCGCATCTGTGTAGATGAGCAAAAGAATTGGCAGAAGGGCCGGCAGGCGTCGAATCCGCCCTTCCCTGAAACGCCTATCCCTTGGCGCCGGACGCAGACTGCCGCTGCGGACCGCGTTGGCCCGGCTGGCAAGCCGTCTGCCGTGGCAACGACCCCGGCCTACCATCGAAGAGCAGAACCTGTGGAACCTCTACGTTGATACCGCCTGGTTTGGCGTCCTGAACGGCATCGCCGCCACCTTTGTAAGCGTCTTTGCCATCCGCCTGGGTGCTTCCAACAAAGAGATAGGCTGGTTAGCCGCCCTGCCCGCCCTGGTCAACGTTTTCTGGCTCATCCCTTCCGCCCGCCTCATCGAGGGCCAGCGGCGCCGCCTGCCCATCATCCTCCTGACCGGTTTCTTGCAACGCCTGGGCTATCTCCTCATCGCTTTAATGCCCTTGTTCGTCTGTACCCACCGCGTCGAAGCCGTGATCATCCTGAACGCTTTGATCACCCTGCCCACCGCTATCATCAACGTGGCCATCACCTCCCTCATGGCTGACCTCACCTCCATGGAGAAAAGGGCCAGGATGGTGAGCATCCGCAACGTTCTCCTCTCTTCTGTCGGCATGATCGTGGTGCTAGCGGGTGGCAGGTTTCTAGACCTCATCCCTTTCCCCCTGAACTACCAATTGCTCTTTGGCCTGGGCACCGGTGTCTCCATGCTCAGCCTCTATTACCTCAAGCGTATTCGGGTGCCCGACGCCGTCAGCGCCCGCCATCAGGCCCGTCCCAAGGAGCTGTTGACCCTACGCCTCCGCCACTTCGTGAGGACAGTGACCGGCCAACGCGATTTCATGCGCTTTGCGGCGGCCATCTTTGTCTTCCACTGGGGTCTCTACCTGCCCAGTGCCCTCTACTCCATCTATCGGGTCAGAGATTTGCAGGCCAGCGACGCCTGGGTTGGGTTTCTGGCCACGGTCATGAGCGCCGCCACCATCTTGAGCTACCTCTGGTGGGGCAGGGGAACTGAAAAGCGAGGCAACCGGCTGGTGCTGACCGTCTCCAGCCTGGGTCTGGCGCTCTACCCGACACTGACGGGCCTTTCGCCCCGCCTCGAGCCACTGATCATTGTCTCTGTGATCGGTGGAGCGTTCTCGGCTGGCTATAACCTGAGTTCTTTCAATTTCATGCTAGAGGTCTGCCCGCCAGAGCGCCGCCCCAGTTACGTGGCCATCTACACCAGCCTGGTCAACGTGACGGCCTGCCTTGCCCCCCTGTTAGGCACCTTCCTGGCAGACCTGTCCAGCGTCAGAACGGCCCTCCTCATCGCCGGGGGAGTACGGCTGATAGGAGCAGTCTTCTTGTATGGACTCTTGCCTTCCAGCAAAACTGCTTGAATGATCGGTTTGAGAGGAGGCTTATATTAGTCAAAAAGCCCATTTTCTGGTAAAATGTCCAACGGCTGTTGGCTCATCACCTCGCAAAGTGAGAGGCTATGAGCCGCAATAACTGGTGAGCCATCAACCAAAAGCAAACATCAGGGAGGAATCAACAATGAGTGATCAACGCGAAGTGGTCATCGTCAGCGCTTGCCGCACCCCCGTGGGCCGTTTCCTGGGGGGACTGTCCACCACCCCGGCTCCACGCCTGGGGGCAGTGGCCGTCCAGGAAGCGGTCAAGCGAGCCGGAAAAGTCGCTCCGGAATCCATTGATGAGGTGCTGATGGGCTGTGTGGTGCCGGCTGGTCAAGGCCAGGCCCCGGCCCGCCAGGCGGCCATCCACGCTGGTCTCCCACCCACAGTGGGGGCCACCACCATCAACAAGATCTGCGGCTCAGGGCTAAAGACCGTCATGCTGGCCGCCGACATGATCAAGGCCGAGTTCGGCGAGATCTTTGTCGCTGGCGGCATGGAGAACATGAGCCTGGGGCCATATCTGCTCTCCAGGGCCCGCACCGGCTATCGCCTGGGCAACGCCGAGATTCTGGACGCCACAGTCCTCGATGGCCTGTGGTGTCCCTTCACGGATCAGCACATGGGCAATTCCGCGGAATGGATCGCCAACGAGTACGGCCTCACCCGCGAGGAACTGGACGAGTACTCCCTGAAGAGCCACCAGAAGGCCGTGGCCGCCATAGACGCCGGCAAATTCAAAGAGGAAATCGTGCCAGTGGAGGTACCCCAGCGCAAAGGACCGCCCGTCCTCGTGGATACCGACGAGTGCCCCCGGCGCGACACCTCAATGGAAGCCCTGGCCAGGCTGCGCCCGGCCTTCAAGCCAGACGGCGTGGTCACGGCTGGCAACTCTCCTGGTATCACCGATGGGGCGGCGGCGGTCGTGGTCATGAGCGCCGAGAAGGCCAAAGAGCTGGGCATTAAACCTCTGGCCCGTATCATCGCTTACGATCAAGCCGCCGTAGAGCCGCTCAAGATCTTTACCGCCCCTATCTTTGCCGTGCGCAAGCTGTTGAAGAAGACAGGCACCACTTTGGACGACTATGACCTCTTCGAGATCAATGAGGCCTTTGCTGCCCAAACCCTGGCCGACGGCCGAGACCTGGGCGTGGACTGGGACAAGGTGAACGTGAACGGGGGAGCCATCGCCCTGGGCCATCCCATCGGCTGTAGTGGCGCACGGGTACTGGTGACGCTGATCCACGCCTTAAAAGATCGCGGGCTCAAGACCGGCCTGGCGACGCTGTGCCTGGGTGGCGGCGAGGCGGTGGCCATGTCCATCGAGATGATGTAATGGGTTGAAACCGCTCCCTGAGGGCGCTGCGCGGTCTGGCTCTGCGTCGGCGTAGGCCGACGCTTGGCCAAAGGCCCTCCAGGAGCGACTTTAGTCGCGCCAAGAGGAAAAATTTCCGAACGCTCTCAATCCAGGAATTGCAGGATGACCCCTTTGATGCGCTCATAGGGGTCATCTAGCGCCTGGAACCAGTGTATCCCTTCGTCGTCCAGACGGAACCAGTTGTATTGCTGGCGCACGAAGCGCCGCGTATCTCGCTTGATGAGGCGGATGGCTTCCTCCAGACTGATTTCACCTCGCAGATAGCATCCTACCTGCCGGTATCCCAACCCCGACATGGCAGGTAGCTCATAGCCGTATCCCTGCTCCACCAGCCCTCTCACTTCCTCGACCAACCCTCTCTCGATCATGCGATCTACCCGCTGATCTATGCGCTGGTAGAGGTCGGCGCGTTCCATAGTCAGCCCGATTTGCAGAACCCGATAAGGAGGCGGCCTCCGGCGCTGCAACTCGGAAATGGGCCTGCCCGTCTCCAGGTAAACCTCCAAAGCCCTGATCACCCGCCGCACGTTGCGTGGGTCAATCTTCTCCGCTGCGAGCGGATCCACCTGGCGCAGACGGGCGTGGAGGGCCACCCCGCCCTTGACCTCGGCCTCCCGGTACAGTTCCGTCCGCAGGGCTTCATTGGGCCTCACCCTGGGGATGCTCCAACCTTCCACTACAGCTTTTATGTAAAGTCCCGTGCCTCCCACCAGGAGAGGCACGCTGCTCCTGGCCAGCACCTCATCTATGGCTGCGTAAGCCATGTCCTGATACCGAGCCAGGGTGAACTCCTCATCGGGGTCCACGATGTCAACCAGGTGATGGGACACGCGCTGGCGCTCCTCGGTCGTTGGTTTATCTGTGCCAATGTCCATGCCCCGGTAGATCTGCCGTGAATCGGCGGACACAATCTCGGCCCCCAGTTCCCCCGCCAGACGCAGGGCCAGGCGGGTTTTACCCACTGCGGTAGGGCCAACGATGACCACCAGGGACGATTGGGCCTCCCCTCCATCCCACGAACACCCAGGGCCTCTCATACTCGACTTGCCCCCGCCTTCAATGATATGACGGCTTTCACCTGTCAAGCCCTTTCAGCAGGTGCAGGCACTTGCAAAGCAACTCTGGAACGATAATCAGTATTGGGAATGGCTCTTCCAAGCTTTTAGAACCGCTCAGAAAGTGCCTGGTACCTTGAACGCTCGCGATTCTTCAACTCGCATCAGCTTGACGCGAAGCGAGTTTTGTGATAATATATGAGCAACCGGAGGCGTGGTGTAGCGGCCTAACATGCCGGCCTGTCAAGCCGGAGATCGCGGGTTCGAATCCCGTCGCTTCCGCTCTTCCAAGGTAAAGGGGAACAGCTCTCCCCAAATTGAAATAGAGGGCAGAAAAGACTCCATCGGTTCGAAAGCCGTGAGAGTTTCTCCCCGTACGAGGGCTGCTGCGAGTGCCAGTCGCAGCAGCTTTTTCTTTACTCCACCTCGCCCATAGAGTCGCGTTCAATCCTCATCTATTCCATAAGTGGGAGTCGCCGCCAGGCCCGGTGACACTACGTTGCCATTGTACCACACAACGAGTCAAACAGCAAAGCCTGTTTCGACAAGCCCACCGATTGACAAATTTCAATTCTTGAGTTATAATACTTCTAAACCAGGAGTTAGTCTATGCCCCGACTGAAGGAGACGACAATGGTCAATAACGTCCAACTCACCCCTCTGGAAGCCCTCGGCATGGCTATCAAGGCCGAAATCGAGGCGGCCGAGACGTATGAGCAGTTGGCCAATCTGGTAAAGAACCGCGCCCTCAAGGAGAAGGTACATTTCCTGCGCGGGGAGGAGCTAGAACACCGCACCCTGCTGGAGGAAGCGTATGCCCGTCAGTTCCCGGACGTGGAGTTGGTGTTGCCAGCTCAATCGTTGGTGCCGCGCGTAGAAACCGAAGGGTTGGAGGGCAAGGTGAGCGTGCCGGAGTTGCTGACTGTGGCCATGCAGGCGGAACAGGCGTCGGAACGCTTTTACGCCAACCTGGCCCGCCGTTCGCAGAGCGAATCCGCCCGGGCCATGTTCCAGCACCTCAGCCGGATGGAGAGCAGCCACTTTCACCTGCTGCAAGTCGAACACGACCTGGTCGAGCGGTTTCCGGACTACTACAACGTAGAGGAGTTTCATTTCGGGGACGAGCTCATCCACCTCGGCCCCTAGATACCACCCTGTCCTGAGCCAAGTCGAAGGCTTGCAGATGAAAGTACGTACCTGAACACACTCAGCCCTGGATACGGCGAGGTATATTCAGGTATGATCCCATCGCGCCTGACGAGCACGGAATACTGGACCTGGATGCAGTATCAGCTTCCGGCGAACTGATGGCCGAGACCTTGGCGCCGCTCGAGGCGGGGCGGTGAAAGCGACATCGCAGGACCCGAACGTCGGGGAGACGCTGCGGGTGATCCCCCCGGAACTTCTGGACAGGCGAAGGCTCGCCTGGCCCAGGGCCGCTACAGCCATTTCACTGATTGAGGAGGATGCGCGTGGAAGAGTTGGATTTTGAACCGGGGCCGACGTTCGCCCAGCAACTGGATGCAGAGGACGACCTGGCCCCTTTCCGGGAGGCCTTCGTCATCGCCGATCCAGACCTGATCTATGTGGACGGCAACTCCCTGGGCCGCTTGCCCCGCCGGACGGTGGAGCGGGTGCAGACGGCGGTGGAGGTGGAATGGGGGCACGATCTCATCCGAGGCTGGAACGCTGGCTGGTACCAGGCCCCGACCCGGGTGGGAGAGAAAATCGCCCGGCTGGTGGGCGCGGGGCCAGGCCAGGTGGTGGTCAGCGACTCCACCTCGGTCAACCTCTTCAAACTGACGATGTCCGCGCTGGCGATGCGACCAGAGCGGGACGGCATCGTCAGCGACGTGCTGAACTTCCCCTCCGATCTCTACATCCTCCAAGGGTGTGCCCGCCTGCTGGGTGACCGCCCTCACCT
>JBGVTF010000109.1:0-11403 GCA_041862415.1 Anaerolineae bacterium
ACGCGGTGGACCCCGACTATATCCGGGTCAGGACATTGACCATCAAAGAAGGCATGCCTCTGTATGAGAAACTATTGAGCGGCGAATTCGAGAAAGCTAGCGACGCTGAGGTGGTCAGAGAAGAAGAGTTGTTGATCGAGAATCTGAAAGTGACCAGCGGCTTTGTGAGCGACCATTCGACCAACGTTTTGATGGACGTCAGAGGCAACCTGCCAGAGGACAAAGAACACATGCTCTCCATCATCAGAAAGTATCTGGAACTGTCCGAGGAGGAGCAGCTCAACTTCAGGTTGGGGACCCTGTTCAGAGCCGTGGGTTACGCCCCCAATTACCCCGCTTTCAACGAGTTCTTCAACCCGTCGAGGCGACAGCGGATGACGGCTGTCATCGAGGACATGGAAGCCAAGAAGCCCGGTTCGACCAGGAAGCTGGTAGAGCGACTGAACACGATGCTTATCTGATTCCCAAAACCAGGGTAAGCGTCCAGCGAAGCTTGACCTCAAACCAAGGTAAATGGGCCGGAGAGTTGAATAGATGATCAAAACCGAGGGACTGACCAAACGATTTGGTGATACTCTGGCGGTAGATGGCTTGAGCCTGCACGTAGAGCGGGGTGAGGTGTTTGCCTTCCTGGGACCGAACGGGGCGGGCAAGACGACGACGGTACGCATGCTGGCGGCGTTGATTGCGCCCACGGCTGGCCGGGCCTGGGTGAATGGCCATGAAATGGGCAAGGACGACATGAACGTCCGGCGCAGCGTGGGTATCCTCACCGAAGCCCCCGGCCTATACGAGCGGCTGGACGCCGTTCAGAACCTGACACTCTACGCCAAGTTATACGAGGTGGACGACGTAGCGGGCCAGGTGGAAAAGTACCTGCGTCTGTTGGGACTTTGGGAACGACGGGATGAGCCGGTGGGCGGCTTTTCCAAGGGGATGAAGCAGAAACTGGCCATCGCGCGGGCGCTCTTGCACGAGCCGCCATTGCTCTTCCTGGATGAGCCCACGGCTGCGTTGGATCCAGAAGCGGCGCGGACAGTGCGTGACTTTGTCAGCGAGGTGAAAGAGGCAGGTCGCACGATTTTTCTCTGTACCCACAACCTGGACGAGGCCGACCGGCTGGCTGACCGGATTGGTGTCATCAAGCAAAAACTGGTCCAGGTAGACAGCCCGGTGAACCTGCGCCGCTCGCTCTACGGCCGGCGGGTGGTTATCCACCTGGCGTCCGTCACTGAGCCGGTGCGAGATGCCGTGAAGGGTTTGCCCTTTGTCAAAGAGATGCAACAGGTGGACAACACATTGCTGGTCAGCCTGGACAATCCAGAGGAGCAGAACCCAATCCTGGTGGAACGAATCGTCACTGCTGGCGGCGCAGTTCAATTTGTCAACGAGTTGCGTCATTCGTTGGAGGATGTCTATTTCTCGCTCATTGAAGAGGGTGAGCAGGAGGCGGCATGATGAACGGAGCCAAGGTCGTCGCGATCATGGAAAAGGAAATTGCCGACGCTCGCAAAAACAAAATGATCGTCATTAGCATGGCCCTGCTCCCCATTCTGCTGGTGGCGATGGTGTTGGGTACTGCGTTTTTAATGCTCAAAGTCGAGGATGGGATGGACGAGGACGAGATGGGCTTCATCCCGCCCGAGTTGCAGGACATGGATCCGGTGCATGCCTTTTTGATCATGATGAACGACCAATACCTGTTCTACTTTTTGCTCATTCCCATGATGATGCCAGTTTACATCGCTGCCTATAGCATCATAGGCGAGAAAGAGACCAAGAGCCTGGAGCCGTTGCTTGCGACGCCAATCTCGGTGTGGGAACTGTTGGTGGGCAAGAGCCTGGCAGCAGTGATACCTTCGGTGGTTCTGACCTGGCTCAGTTTTGTGGTCCTCATCGTTGGCGGCTATTTCATCATGCCCGAGTCGGTTTTCCTGGCCATGATCCGGCCGGTCTGGATCGTTGGCATGGCGCTGCTCAGCCCGCTGCTGGCCTTACTCTCCGTCTTTAGCGGGGTCATTGTCTCCTCGCGAATGAACGACCCCCGCGCTGCGCAACAGGTGACCGGCATCTTTGTCGTCCCCGTCATCGCTCTCAGCTTGATGGTGCTGGCGGGCAAAGTGTTTATGAGCGTGTCGATGGTGATCATGGGGGCCGCCATCACCCTGACCCTGGATTGCGTGGTGCTCTACTTCGCCGTCAAGCTATTCCAACGGGAGACGATCCTAACGCGCTGGAAGTAGCCGGCAGTTCTCAAACGTTCGGAGTGGCGGCTTTGGCCGCTTTTCCAGATGACAGTGGTAAACCGGATGCGAGAAGAAGAGCTATACGAGAGGGTATACACTGTCGTCCGCCTCATTCCGCCAGGGCGGGTAGCGACCTACGGCCAGGTGGCGGCCGTGGTGGGGCCACCGTGCGACGCCCGGGAGGTAGGCGGGGCCATGGCCGCGCTGCGCTATCAGCGTGTTGACCCGCCTGTGCCCTGGCAAAGGGTGATCAACGCCCAGGGCAGGGTCAGCACCAAGGGATTGGAGCAACAGCGCCTGCTGGAGGAGGAGGGCGTCGTTTTTGACGAGAAGGGCCGTACTGACCTGAGCCGCTTCGGCTGGGAAGGACCAGATGAGCGGTGGGCCAAGGCCAATGGGTTCCACACCTTGCCTGAGTCGCTGCGCTTCAAGTCAGGTGCCGAGCAGTTATCCCTGTTCTGAAGAACACCTTGCTCCCGATGGATCTGGCGATCCGCCGCGAGCGGCCATGTAGACTACTAAAAGTCAGGAGGCATTATCATGAAACTACGCTTCATGGGTGCTGTGCGCACCGTCACTGGTTCTATGCACATGCTCACCGTCAACGGGAGCAACGTCCTGCTCGACTGCGGTCTCTTCCAGGGGCGGCGGCAGGAGGCTTTCGAGCGCAACCGCAACCTGCCTTTCGAGGCCGGGGAGGTGGATGCCTTTATCCTTTCCCACGCCCACATTGACCACTCCGGCAATGTCCCCTCTCTGATTAAGAGCGGCTTTCGAGGCAACATCTACGCCACCTTTGCCACTCGCGACCTGTGCGCAGCCATGCTGCCCGATTCGGCTTACATCCAGGAACAAGATGTGGCCTACGTCAACAAAAAGCGAGCCCGCGAGGGTCTCCCCCCGGTGGAAGCTTTGTACAGCAAGCAAGAAGCCCACGAAAGTCTCAAATACTTTTTAGGCGTGGGCTACGACCGGACCTTTGACGTGGTTCCGGGAGTCAGGGCCACTTTTCGCGACGCAGGCCACATCCTGGGTTCGGCCATTACCGTCCTCGATATCGAAGAGAACGGCCAGCAGTGCAGGCTGGCCTTCAGCGGGGACCTGGGCCGCAAAAACTTGCCCATCCTGCGGGACCCCAGCCCGATCCATGACGTGGACTATCTCATCATCGAGAGCACCTACGGCAACCGCCAGCACGAAACCCCTGAGGAGGCCCAGGCTGCCTTGCGGCGCGTGGTGACCGAGACCTACCACCGCGGTGGCAAAGTCATCATCCCCGCCTTCTCGGTGGGCCGTACCCAGGAAATCGTCTACACCCTGCACCGCCTGAGCGAGGCCCGCAAGATCCCCAACCTTCCTATCTTTGTAGACAGCCCCCTCTCTGTGAACGTGACCGAGGTCTTCCGGCTGCACCCCGAATGTTACGACGAGGAGACGGCCCGCTTCATCCTGAGCGACCGCCACCCCGACCCCTTTGGCTTCAAGCGGTTGCGCTACATCCGCGACGTGGAGGATTCCAAGGAGCTGAACTTTCTGCGGGAGCCAGCGGTCATCATCAGCGCTTCCGGCATGTGCGAAGCCGGGCGCATCCTGCATCACCTCAAGAACAACATCGAAGACAATAGGAACACTGTGCTCATCGTCGGCTGGCAGGCTCCCAACACCCTGGGCCGAAAGCTGGTGGAGCGTTTGGAGAAAGTAAAGATCTTTGGCGAAGAGTATCAACTCAGGGCTGAGGTAGAGGTGATTAACGGCTACAGTGCCCACGCCGACCGCGGTGAATTGCTGGACTATGTACGGCCGCTCAACAACGGCCGGCTCAAGAAAATGTTCGTGGTGCATGGCGAAGAGGAAGCTTCTCTGACATTGGCCGATGGGTTCCGGAAGTTAGGGGTGCCAGATGCGGTTGTACCGGAGCTAATGGAGCAGGTCGTCCTATGAGGAACAGTGCTGCCAGGATGCTTATACTCATCTCGCGCCCCTCTGAGTTCCTGGCCGTTTTATCATCTCAAATATCAAACTAAACAGGGAGGTTCAAATGCGAAGGTCCGTCACACTATTCATCACCATTTCTATTCTCGCTTTACTCTTGGCGAGCTGTGGGCCAAAGACACCAACCAAGCCCTGTTTCGATGCCCGCTTTCAGCGCATCGAAGACATTGGAGGCGCCACCCAGGAAGTCAGGGGCTATGTCTACGATACAGACGGGCAGCCCGTGAGAGGTAGAGTAGTCGAGATTTACGTGAAAAAGCATTGGTCACAGTTTAACAGACAGACGCTCACAACAGATGACGGGGGGTTTGCCTTTATCGGTTTGGGAGGCAGCACCAATAATGAATACATCCTTCGGGTAATTGGTATGCCCGATGGCGCCCCTGCCTATCACACCTGGGAAGAGCCCTACACCTTCAAGTTCAACACCAATCACGACCGGGCCGTGGTTTTCATTTACCAGATATCCTTCGACGCCGATCTATGCCATCTTCCAGAAGAGGTCCAATAAGTCGTAGACTGGCAATCAAGAAGGGGAGAGGGGAACAACAAGCAAAGAAAACCACTGAAATGGCGCAATGCGGCAGACAGGCAAGCTGAACCTGCAATGCATATAAGCCCTCGGCCTGAGCTCCGCCCTAAGACTTCGTCGAGCTCAGTCGAGACGCGGGACGAAGGGCTCGGGCTGAAGGCTCGCGACCAAGCCCCTCGTACTTCCCGGCTTTCACTGCAAAAGCCCAAGGAGGAAAGACTAGATGGTAGAGATTCACAAGGTAGACACCACTGACCCACGGGACGTGGAGCGGTTCGTCCAGTTCTCGTTCCGCCTGTATCGTGACTGTCCCCAGTGGGTGCCGCCGCTGGTCTCCAGCGCCTGCAAACAACTGAACCGGGAGCGCCACCCTTTCTACCGCCACTCTGACGCCGACTTTTTCTTAGCGCTCCAGGGCGGTGAGGTGATGGGACGCATCGCGGTGCTGGAGCCGCGCAAGCGCAATGCCTACCGGGGCCAGCGGGGTGCCTTCTTCCACATGTTTGAGGCAGTGGAAGACATCGAGATCGCCCGTGCTCTTTTGGGCGCAGCCTTCGACTGGGCGCGGAGCCGGGGTCTGGAGACGATCAGCGGCCCCGAAGGGCTCCTCCCCGGCGATAGCCTGGGGGTCCTGGTCAAGGGCTTTGAGCACCGTCCGGCGATGGGCATCACCTACAACTACCCTTACTACGACGCCGTCATCCAGGACTCGGGCTTCTACAAGCAGACCGATTACCACTCCTGCTATCTACCAGGGGACTTTGAGATGCCGGAGCGAGTCTGCCACATCGCGGAAAAGATCAAGGAGCGGCGCGGATTCCAGGTACTCCGCTTCCGTAACAAGGGCGAAATGCGGGCCGCCGCTCCCCGCGTGATCAAAGCCTACAATGCCGCCTTCTCGGAGAACCGGGAGTTTGTGCCCGTTACTGGCGACGATGCAGACAAGATTGCCCAGCGGCTGATTGATATGACCCAGCCGGACCTGGTCAAAGTCGTCGCCAAGGGAGAAGAAATCGTCGGCTTTGTGCTGGGCTTCCCCGACGTCTCGGCAGCGCTGCAGCGCTGCAAGGGGCAGCTTTACCCCTTCGGCTGGCCGTTGCTCCTGTGGGAGTCCAAACGCACCCGTTGGATCAACTTCAATGGAGGGGGCATCCTGCCCAAGTATCAGGGCCTGGGGGTGAACGCTGTCCTATACTATGAGATGTACAAGACTGCCAAGGAGCGGGGCTTCCTGCACGCCGACCTGGCGCAGGTCAACGAGCAGAACACGCGGATGATGCGGGAATTGGAGGCAGTGGGGGTGGACTTTTACAAGGCGCACCGCATTTACGAGCGGTCGCTATAGGGCAATGAGCGATTTTCGAGAATCATTCGACGCCCTACGACCCGGGATGGTCACGGTAGTCGGCATTCCATCAGACGAGAATTCGTCGTTCATGCGAGGGCCCGCGTTGGCACCAGCCCGGATACGCGAGGTGCTGCACTCGGGTTCGGCCAACCTTTGTTCTGAGACAGGAATTGATCTTGGCACGGAGCCTCGTTTCCGTGACCTCGGTGACCTGGAACTGGCTGGTGGCGCTGCGGCGTTAGAGCAAGTCGAGAAAACCATTGAAAGCCTGCTCGAACGCGATGTCTATGTTCTGTCACTCGGCGGTGATCATTCGATTACCTATCCCATCCTGAGAGCATACGGAAAAAGGTACCACAAACTGAACATCCTTCAACTGGACGCCCATCCGGACCTTTACGACGAGTATGAAGGCAACCGCTGCTCCAATGCCTGTCCATTTGCCAGAATCATGGAGGAGAACCTGGCCGGGCGTTTAGTTCAGGTGGGTATCCGGACGATGAACCCACATCAGCGCACCCAGGCGGAGCGATTTGGTGTTGAGGTCATCGAGATGCGAAAGTGGCCGCCTGAAACAGGCCTGGATTTCGAAGGGCCGCTTTACCTTTCACTGGACATGGACGTGCTCGATCCGGCCTTTGCACCGGGTGTTTCGCACCATGAGCCAGGCGGTCTATCCACACGTGACGTGCTTCAGTTGATCCAGGGCCTGCGCGTACCGATTCTCGGCGCGGATATCGTCGAGGTTAACCCGAGCCGTGATCCGTTAGGAATCACGGCCATGGTCGCAGCCAAGTTTCTCAAGGAGATTGCCGGCCGTATGCTTGAGCTGAACTAACCCTTGGTCACAGAATAGAGAAGGGGTGTAATCATGGAGATGAGACCAGAACCTTTTACGTGCGCCTGGTGCGGCACGGTGTTGCAGCCGCATGCTACTGCACACGTGTTGAGAGCACAAGCTGTAGCAGGTCTGCCGGAAGAGGGAGAGTATGTGTCATTTGAACTGGCGAAAAGCGGCAGAACCGTCACCGGCTTTCTCGCTACCTCAGACTCACCGGCCAAGCAGGCAGGCATTGATGTGCTTTTTTCAACTTGTAGCCCGAGATGCGCTTCGGCCTTGAAAGCGGCCGTCCGCGAGGAAGCGGACACTTTAGGGCTGGTAATAAGCTAAGTCTTGAGTGACGTTACCCGCCTTGCGGCGCATTTGGTGACACCTCGGCTCCTGTTGCACTTTCCCCCCAGCCGTGATATAATATCGTCAAGTATCCGACAGTTTCAACATTTCCATCGCTGCTCCATCGTAGCCGTAGCCAGGTAGGAGGTAGGAGCGTGAGAATTTAGAGCCAATCTTCTCTGAGAGGGGGTTGGCTTTTGTTTTTTGGCTCATTCGCTTCATTGCCCGCTGGATAGACTTGGTGCCGGTTGGGAAAGGAGCGATTGACGTGTGGCCGTGCCCGATGGGTGACGTATCCCGTCATCGGGTGCGGCAGGCTAGACCGTTTTGCACTATGGATTGCATGGGATTATACAACAGAGAGACCAAATGGTGGATGAGCGATCAACTGTGAGAGAAGGTCCAAATTTTGGACCCTACGCAAGTTGGGAAAGCGTCGCCGCCTTTTCTGCCTTGTCCGAGCAGGCTTTCGCTGCCTTCGATGAGACGGTGGAAGCGAACTGGAAAAAGTTCACCCGGCCGGTTCACCACCTCTTTATCCGAATGGCCTACCAAGCTAAATCTACGAGTCTAGCGGTGCGTTTGAACACAAGTTGGGCATTGCTGCTCCCGGCCTTTGCGCTGACACGGGTTAGGCTGGAGCAAACCATCGTCAGTTCTTACCTCATGCACGAGGATGAATCCATCGGCCTAGAAGCGTTTGTCCGGTTTCTCCCGATTGGTGAGTACAAAGGATTGCAGGCCGCCATGGAAGATCAGGCACTAGCGAAAGAGTTGGCCAGGATTGTGGACCTTCAAGAGTCTCAGGCAACTGCCGCTGGGGCTCAAGATTGGTTCACGCCAGGCTTTTCGCTCGAGAACGACAGATTCGAAAGGAGTTGGACCAAGCTGAACCTACGGTCGATGGCAAAAAGGCGAGATTCTCTGGTCAGAGGAAAGGGTTTTGCCTTTGGAGAGAACCTGGAGCGATCCTACGTGTCGATCTACAAAACAGCCAGTTCTGTGATACACGCAGACTGCTCATCCTTGGCTCATGGTTATCTAAACCTGTACTCATCTCCTTCTGGACAACTCGTTCTGATGCCAGTGCCTACCTGGGCGATCATCTCCACCTCATGCACGGCTTGCTACGACATCATTCAGTGTTATGAGATCCTGAACTGGCTAGGAATTGCGGTTAGCGATACGTACCTTATGCTAGGTCGATGCTGGATGGCGGCTCGGGACAAGTACATCCCATAGGTTGACCAATTCCGAACCCTCCTGGCCAGGTGATCGCCGCCTCGACGTCGGGCAGGCTGGGCATAAGTGGGCTGCTGGCGGCTTGTCCGATGTGTCGTTGGGCGGCCAGGAATGGCTTCTGGTGATGCAAGTAGAGTCCAGGCAATTGGATGATGCAGCACCTCAATAAGGTGACCGCTAACGTCAGGTTCAGCTAAGCATCAGACGCATTGATATTGATATGGAGGATTTGGCATGATTAGTCGGGTTTGGCATGGCTGGACAACACCAGCGAATGCTGATGCCTATGAGTCACTCCTCAAGAGTGAGATCTTCACTGGTATACAGGGTCGCCAGATTGCTGGCTATAGGGGAATACACCTCTTTCGCCGGGATCTTGGCGAGGAGGTGGAGTTCATCACGATTATGTGGTTTGACTCGCTAGAAGCAGTTCGAGCTTTTGCAGGGGAAGACTATGAAGTTGCGGTTGTCCCCCAAAAGGCAAGGGCCTTGCTTCTACGATTCGACGAGCGCTCACAGCACTACGAAGTCAGGGCAGAGATTAAGGTCTGATATTGTATGGGGTGTAGAGTGAATGGATGGTGCGCGTCCAGTTATGGTGGCCGGAGCCATCGCTGACTCCGCTCCCACCGCCCCCGGCTTGCTGTCCAGGCAGGGCGAGGTGGGGCAATGGATGCGTAGAGTCCGTGTATAAGTGCGTTTGTGGACATGGCTGTCCACAGACATGTAGTTGGGCGGCCCAAAGGAGAACAAAATGAAAAAATGGCGAGCATTTTTGATAGCTTTGGTGTTGTGCGGAATCTTAGCCATAGTCCTTGCTTCATCCTATCAACCATCAGCCATAGTTCAAGGCTCAAGTCCCTTCTTCATACTTCTCGGAGTCGTCATGATTGGAATAGGGCTACTCAGTCCTCAATTGAAGCGTTGGATGGGCTTGCGTGAGCGAAGTAGTGTTTTCACAGAGCCTCGTTTCCAGCGTTCGGCACGCACTACAGAGTTTGTAGCTAGGATTATCGAGATATTGTTGGGCATAGGGTTTCTAATGCAAGGAGTTGGCAGTAGGTTTTTGGCAAGTGAAATCACCTCTACAGTATCTTTTCTCACTTTGGGATTGGCAGGAGTTGGAATTCTTGTCGTGTTCGGCGTGGTCATAGCTAACTGGCGAGCATAGCATGTGTGGCAGCCCAGTCTATTCCGACATGAGTCACTACGTCTGTAACTTGGGCCGCCCAAGTTATGGTTGCCGGGGCGGTCGCCCACCCTCCGCCACCAGCTTGCTGGCCAGGTGAGGCGAGGTGGGGCGAATCTTAGCGGTTATGATCATAACAGAAAGATGTCCTCACATGAGGACGCCGACTCTTGCTCAACGGTTGACCTGCCTCGAATCCTATTGATAGTGGCTCTCTACGTCAGCCTTGCTTCTCTCCACAACTGGAACAGCGTACAAAACCGTAGAGACCACCTTGGACTGAGAGGTGATCCCTCGACGAAAGGATCGAGAAGCATGAGGAAACATAAAGGCATCCTGATCTGCACTATGTGTATGTTGGCAGGACTGTTGACCGGTACATCGGCAGCCGGTCCGGCAGGCGAGTCAGACACCCTTGCCGGTACCTGGCAGCCCATCGCCGGCCCGCTCGGCGGTTCAGTGGCCGCAGTGGTCGTCTCCCCAACTTATCCTATGGACCACACCGCCTTCGCTGCGGTCCGTGGCTACGGTGTCTACCGTACCGAGGATGCCGGCCGCTCCTGGGTCCGCATCACGCCCGACGAGGAACGCTCCGGCTGGGTCATCACGGACCTGGTCGTCTCACCGAACTATGCAGAAGACCGGACGCTATTCGTCTTGACTAGCATCTGGAGCTACGGCGGCAACGTCTATCGCTCCACCGACGGCGGTGACTCCTGGCAGGCGGCCAACAGTCATCCCGATGGGATGCTGCCAGGCGCTTTCCGGCTGGCCATCTCACCCGATTTCGCCCACGATGGCCTCATCTATGTCTTGTCCGGCCGACAGCTTTTGTGCTCCACGGACGGCGGCCAAAACTTTGCCGATCTGGACCCACCCTGGTTCGGTACGCACCGTATCCAAGCCCTGGCTTTCTCCCCTACCTTCGCGGCCGACCGGACCCTCATTGCCAGTGTCTGGGATGAGGGCCTTCACCGCTCTACCAACGCCGGGGCGACGTGGACTCCCATCGGCAGTGGCCTGTCCCCCGGTGTCTCACCGGCCCTGGCCCTGTCACCGAACTTTGACGCCGATGGCACAGCCCTGCTGGTCTCGGACCAGGACCAGACCGTTTACCGCAGCACGGACGGCGGCGACAACTGGCTCGCGACGGACCTTACCCTGCGCCCGGTTGACCACTGGCTGGCCTTTTCGCCGGACTTTGCCACCGACGGCACTGCCTTCGCCGGGGGGCAGAACGACGACGTGGTATACCGTTCCACCGATGGCGGCCAGCACTGGTCAGCGTTCGGCGAGGGTCTGCCTGGCGCCGGCAGCTTCGGCCTGGCCCCTTCGCCAGCCTTCAGAGTAGACGGCACAGCCTTCCTGGCTCACAGCGCCGGCGTTTACCAAGTCACCGTCAGCGGCAGCCACGGCACCTGGAACCCGGTGCACAACGGCCTGCCCCGCCTCTATGTTGGCGCCCTGGATGCAGGCCCACCAGGCGCTGACGACCTCTTCGCTGGCACCATTTTCTTCGAGGACGTCCGTTCCGCCCGGGCCACGCCGTTCAACGGTAACGTGCACCGTTCCACCGACGGCGTCTCCTGGCAGCCAGCCAGCCCTCGTCTGGACAAGGTGGTCACTGTAGCCGTGTCACCCGACTACGGCGCTGACCACACCGTTTTCGTCGCTACAGGT
>JBGVTF010000110.1:0-6438 GCA_041862415.1 Anaerolineae bacterium
GCTCAGGGCAGGCTCTGCTCAGGACAGGCCCTTCGGAGTTTACAGTGAGCGAAGTCGAACTGCTCAGGACGGGTGATGCAGGCGGCGGTGGCTTCGGGGTTTCGTCCTTTTTGACGGATGGCCTGGCAGATGGCTTCTCCGCTGGTTTCAGCACAAGCCGTAACTCTTCCAGTTCCCTTTGCTCCCGCTGGTGCAGCCCCTGAGCAACGGCCTCGGCCTCTTCTATCCGATCCGATTCTCGCAACAGGGTCTCCAGCAGACGCAGATAATCCACGGGCGCGTCGCGGTCCTCGTAACGGGCCACGGCTTCCTGCGCCTGGTTCAAAGCTTCATCTGTGTTGCTCTGCTCCTGGTAGAGACGGGCCAGGCGGAAGGCAGCGGCGGGACTGGTGGGATTGAGGCTTTCTATCCGGCGGTAGGCGGCCTCGGCTTCGGTCCAGTCGCCGTTGGCCAGGGCCACATCACCGCGCAGCCCCCAGGCCATTACGCTCTCCGGATTGTCGTCCAGCAGCTCTTCGCTGATCCTTTGGGCGGCTTTCACATCTCCTCGGACCAGGTGGATGCGGGCTACCAGCGCCTGGGACGTAGACGATGTGCGCAGCGCATGGCGCCGCTCCATGATCTCCAGCGCCCTTTCAGCATCGTCCAGGCCGAGGTGGGCCTTGGCCAGTTCGTCGTAGACGGAGACCTGATGATAGTGGGTGACGAGCAACTGTCGCAGGCAGCGTCGGGCAGCGTCAAGGTGGCCCCAGCGCAAGAGGTAGGCACTGAGTTTGCGGCGGGCCTTGGTGGGGAGAGAGGGAACATCGGAAGGTGTCAAACCAAGAGCGTAAAGAGCGTCGTCAGACATGGGCATCTCCTTCGCACATTTGGGTTCACGACTGGTAAACATTCAAGGATAGTCGGCAAGCCTACATCAAGGCTGACTGGTCAACTGAGTACCGGCAGCCTCCTTCATCAAGAGCCAATGCCTGTTCGCCACACTGCCCGTTTAAGCGTGGTTACGGATGAACTCCTCCAATGTCGGTCTCTTTCCGGTCTCATAATGACTGTTGACTATCTTGTTACTCTATGCTGTCCGCTTTGTAGCTCTTCAACACGCAGAAAGAAATTGCTGCGAGACCAATGGCTATCCCTGTCCCAACGGCCACCGTTATGGGATCGGACCACCAAGACACCTTCACATAACTCGTAATGGCGTACAGGAGCATTGCGATCACACATTCAGCTTCGGCTAGGTTATGGCCCGGGATTCGGATGAACAGTCTGCGTAGGATGAAGTAAGCAAACAATAGGGAATGGCCGCTCATCGGAAGCCTGAGGACAAGTCTCAAGTTTGAGGCGAGAACAAGAACACCGATCTGAAATCCAAGCTCAGCAGTCCTACGCTCAAGGCCACAAGTGGCAAGAAGAGAGACCAAGTCCGCAACCAACATTCCCAAAACGGGGAATGCGGAGAGCATATACCAAAATGGCACTGCCTCCGGCAAAGGAGTGATTACGCGTACGATGGGCACTGGTCCTTTGTGGTAAAGCCACGCGGCGCCAAAGGCCGTGGTCACGAGGACAATGGCCCATCTCACGTATGGGCTTGCAAGCCGGCCTATTGTGGGAGCTTCATCAAGCAGCCCTCTCCACACTTTGTCCTTGTCTATGATGTTCATCGGGCACACCAGTCAGGCTCTAGATTGTGGCGTTGGATGTTCTGGCTCCGGGAGTAGGCTGTCAGTCTGTGTGCAACCACCGAGTATCAGACAGACCAACAGAAAGGAATACACTATGGTCAACTTGTGAGTCATCACTCCCCTATTTTCACGCATAGCATCAACTGTGCGAATTTTATTAGAGACGGTTATAGGTTATCGTAGTCAATCTCTGCTTCGTAGTCAGGCACGGTGTGTACGCCGAGGATCAGCAACCAATATTCACCTTTGTATGAGCGGCTCAGACCCAGGACCAGGTTTAAGTCTGCCACGCCCAGCCTGTCCCGCAGTTCGTCCTCGTCACAGTCGAGCCGTCCTCCGCTGTCGCCCAGCCACTCCCGTCCCAGGGCTCGCCATTTGACGTCGGTCACGGGCAGGCCGCCCTTGCGCATCGAGCCCAGAAAAGCTTCGGCGCCCAGGGTGAACGCCAGCCGCGCTTCGTATTTGCCGGAGTAGGCATCCAGACTGAAGCTGGCCTTGACCTGATCGGGTTTCACCAGGCAGAGGGAGCGGCTGTGCCCGGCCAGCACCTCGTGGGGGTTTTCATCCAGGTACTTGCTCAGGAAATCGGCCCGCCTTTCGCCTTCCAATCGGCGCACGATGCGGGGGCGGTGGCGTACAAAGTCAGTCACCCAATCCTCGACGTGAGGTGGGTCGGGGTAAGGTTTCACCAGGTGAAGCTCGACCACATCAAGGGGGCGGATGACCGTGCCGCGCCGGTCGGTGAGGTCGCCCAACAGCAGAGTGCCAAACTCTTTCACCGGCCGCACCCACTTCAGACCGGTGACAGGGTCTCGTTCTGTGGTCATGCCGGCGGTGCACACCCCGCTGAGCATTTTGGTCACGGCTAAGATCAGGACCTCTTGTCTGGGCATGGCTTCCTCCAATGAGCCGGCGTCTGTGAAAGAATAACTTCCGCTCTAGCCGGATTTGCAATCCGGCGGGCCAGCGGCTGGATTACAAATCCAGCCGGAGCAAACCGAGGTTATATCTTTTCCGCATCTGGTGCAGCGCGAAACAAGTTTCGCTACTCCGCCAAAGTACTTAAAGGTGTATGATTTCCAGATTGCCGATTCTCTCTGCCAGGTATTCAGCCAGGAGCCGCCGGTGGCAGTGGTCGGGTGTGTCTTCGGCGCAAAGCAGGCAGGGGCGCTGGTACCTTTCCAACAACCGTCGCCCAATGGCCAGGGCTTCTCGCTCGGCCAGCAGTTGCTGGTAATCGCGCTCGTAGGCTGACCAATCGTGATCCTCTTTGTAGGCGTCGAGGATCTCAGCGGTGGGGGCCAGTTCCACGACGTGCTCGTAGGCGATGCCAAAGCCCTCGCGCAGAAGGAAGGCCAGATCGTCGCGCTTGGCAAAGCCGGCCAGTTGGGAGGTGTTGCGCAGCCGCACGTCAATGACGGCGTCCACTCCAGCTTCTTGCAATAGGCCGATGAACTGTCGCAGCGATTTCCTGGTGTGGCCAATGGTGTAAATGGTGGGCACGATGCCCTCCTAAGTCAGAACAGCGAGAGCTGGCGGGGCTCGCTGGCAGCGTCAATGAGAGAACCGTCGGGCTGGATGTGGAGGACGGTCACCTCACGGGCCAGCAAGGCAGGGGTGATGAGCTGGCCGCGATGGCAGCAGCGGTGATCGCCCTCGGCGCACATCAACGCCACCCGTCGTTCCCGGGCCAGCGCCAACAACCCGTCGAGAGCTTGCTGAAAGTCCTCGCTGGCTCGCACTCTGTCATAGTCCACGGAACCGTCGACCAGCAGAAAGCTCTCGTCTGCAGGGCGACCACCCAGCCGGTCGCCCCTGTGCTCGTAGGTGAATCCCTGCTCCTGCAGAACGCGAGCCAGGGTCTCGCGGTTGAAGTGGGGCACGTGACGGCTGTAGGGCTGGCTGCGCACGTCCACCACCACCTCGATAGCGTGTTTGCTCAACAACGCAAGTAAGTTTTCAACGGTGTGATTGCTATGTCCAATGGTGTAGATTTCCATGCCTCTATTATCTCACAAAATGGGAATGAAATCAAGAGGTGTTGCTGCAGATAGACGATAGCCTCGTCATGCGAGCGATGGTGGGAGCAGGAAAGGCTCGCGCAGTAACTACCCTGCCATCGCCTTTGCCAAATCAGACAAGGCGTGGTATACTGAAAAAGCTATCGGTGCCATAGGAGGAACCAATGGTAGCGTCCGATCAACCTGCGATCTCCAAGAATCCCAAGCTGGCCTTGGCCAGTCATGCTACCTCGGCAGAAGCCCAAACAGCGGATAAAGATCAGAGGCTCTCGACCATTTTCGAGATGGCGAAGATTCTGGCCACTGAACACGAACTAGAGACCATGCTGCAAAGGCTCTTGGCTTGCCTCGTGGACACGTTGGAGGCGGCTGAAGCGGGTGCCCTGCTGCTCCACGACCCTTCTGACGGACGGCTGGTTGTGAGGGCTGCACAGGGGTACGAACTCACTGGCCTGAGGCAGATTCGTCTCGCTCCTGGTGAAGCGCTGTGTGGCCAGACCTTTCAGACGGGTCAGATCGAGTTGTACCATACCCCAGAGGCCATCTCTGCAGCAAGGGCAAACCTGTCATCAGCAAACCGCGAGCTGCTGAGAGCGGCGACCATCGGTCTGAGGCCACCGCAGAGCGCCATCTGTATACCGCTGTTCGCCGGTCAGACAAGAGTAGGGGTCTTGACACTGGTGAACCAGCGCCAGCCCGGCAGCTTTGTCCCTGCGGACCTGCCCTTTTTGAAAGCCGTGGCCGATCTCATCGCCCTGTCCGTCGAAAATGCCCGTCTGAACGAGGAACTGCGGGCCACCCAGGCCCTCGAGGAGGCCAACCGCCTCAAGTCAGAGCTGATCTCTACCCTGGCCCATGAGATGCGCACCCCGCTGACTTCGATCAAAGGCTACTCTACGGCCTTGCTCATGGAGGAAAACACCTTCAGCCCCGAGACCCAGCAAGAGTTCCTGCAAATCATAGATGAGGAGTGTGACGTCCTGCAAGATCTCATCCATGACCTGCTGGAATCGTCCATCATTGACGCTGGCTTGTTAAGGCTCGAGCCCCAGCCGGTGATGTTGCCTCGCCTGGCCAAGAGTCTGACCGACGACATAGCGAACCATACCCAGAAGCACCGTTTCCTGGTTGATTTCCCGAGCCGTTTCCCCATTGTAGACGCCGATCCTCAGCGCATTACGCAAGTGTTGCGCAACCTGTTGGACAATGCAGTGAAATACTCACCGCGAGGAGGGTTGGTCGTTGTGCGGGGCGAGGTACGCGAGGATGAGGTCGTCATCAGTGTGGCCGATCAGGGAGTGGGTATCGCCCCCGAGCACCTGAACCGACTGTTCGAAAAGTTCTTCCGAGTCGAGTCGGGCCTGGGTCGCCACGTCGTTGGCTCGGGACTGGGGTTGCCCATCGCCCACACCATCGTGGAGAGCCACGGAGGTCGTATCTGGGCTGAGAGCCAGTTGGGACAGGGAACCACCCTTTACTTCACGCTCCCTCTGAAAGGTCTGAGCCAGGAGCCAGCAGAGCAGACAGAAGGAGAGGCAGAATGAGTGAGAAGATCCTGGTCGTGGACGATGAGCCACGGGTGGTGCGACTGGTCAGTGAAGTGCTAAAAGCAGTGGGCTACCAGGTGATCGCCGCCGCTGGTGGAGAGCCGGCCATCGAGATGGTGGCCTTGGAGCAGCCCGACCTGGTATTGCTGGACATTTTGCTTCCCCGTGGGCCGGATGGCTACGAGGTATGCCGCCGCATCCGCGAGTTCTCCGAGGTGCCAGTGATCATGCTCACCGCCAAGGCCCAGGAGACCGACGTATTGCGCGGCTTCGACGCGGGGGCCGACGACTACCTGACCAAGCCTTTCAGTGCCAAGGAACTGGTGGCCCGGGTCAAGGCAGTCTTGCGGCGCGCCAATCGCCCAGAAGAGATGATCACCACCACAGTGACCTGTGGCAAACTGGAGATCAATTTCGCCCGACGCACCGTCAAGGTGCGCGGCGAGAAGGTATCGCTCACCCGCACTGAGTACGCGCTGCTGCGCCAGTTGGCCCTCAACGCCAACCGGGTCATGCTGCACCAAGACCTGTTGACGAGGGTATGGGGGCCGGAGTATCGGAACGACATTGACTACCTGCGGGCCTACATTCGTTATCTGCGTCAAAAGCTCGAAGAGGACCCCCACGACCCTCGATACATCCTCACCACGCCCGGGGTGGGCTACATGCTGACCTGCCCGGAGGGAGATGAGGCAGCAGTTTCGGATTAGTTCTCAGTTCAGACCTCCGAGGTTTCAGAAACCTCGGAGGTTTTTATATGGCGGCGGCCTCGCTGGTGCGAGTGCCGCCTTTTTTCATGGATTTTTCATATTTACCTATCCTGTTTTTATGAGTTTTTCACGGCATTTGTGATACAATGCACAATGCAGAGCGATGCGATGGCTTGTGCCATCTGTTTGACTCTCCATCTACGCCCTGGTGAGTCATCTATGCGATAGGAGGTAACAAAATGGGACCTAATGGCATGTTCCGCGTAAGCGAAATTGAGGAAATCATCAACAATCACCGTGACAATGGCCGTAACGGGTCATTGATAGCCGTCCTTGAAGAAATCCAGGCTCGCTACCGCTACTTACCCAGGGATGCCATGATCCTGGTCAGTGAGTGGCTGGGCATACCTCTCAGCCAGACCTACAGCGTGGCTACTTTTTACAATGCCTTCAGCTTGGTCCCTAAAGGCAAGCA
>JBGVTF010000111.1:0-52444 GCA_041862415.1 Anaerolineae bacterium
GCGAGGTGTTCCGCTACATAGTTGACCTTGAACCCGGTGACGAGGTCATCCTCTACACGGGGGAGGTGGCGTACAGGTATGCGGTCGAGCAGAAGCTGGTCCTCCCTGACAGATACGTCTCCGCTGAGCAAAAGCGCCAGAATGGTCAATGGATCCGTTACTTCCCCGATGAGCGGCTGACCCTGGTCACCTGTTGGCCCTACACCAGTAACACCCATCGCGTCATCGTCGTCGCCAAGCCGCTTCTTGATGAGGGGTAAGCTTTACCGGCTCTACATGGGAGTCAGGACCCAGTCATCCTCCTGCCTGAAAGAGACTCATCGGATAAAACGCGCTTTGCAGCTACGCCCCGATTCCTGCCTTCTTCGCCAGTGAAGAGACACGGTAAGCGAAGGATACTTGCGAAACGACTCGCAAGACAAGCGACAGCGGGGACCCCGCAAAGCGCGAACACGTTATGCGCCATCATGGGAAAGGATGAACCAAACTGCAGCGGGCTACGAGCAGTTGATAGAAAGATTCGTCACATGGGCTCAAACCCAGCGTGATATCCGTGCTGCGATCGTTTTGGGGTCTCGAGCTCGAGTTGACCACCCTGCCGATGAATGGTCAGATCTGGACATCCTTGTCATCGCCACCGATCCGGAGCGCTACATGTTGAGGATCGATTGGCTGGAAAACGTCGGCAATCCTTGGCTCACCTTCCTAGAAAGAACGGGGACAGGAGATGAAACGGAGCGTCGCGTCCTGTTTGAGGGTGGACTCGACGTTGATTTTGCTCTGATCTCTAAACGAAAGGCTCAACTGCTCGTACACTTACTGCGGATTCGAAAACGTTTTCCGCGATTGCTTCGCCTACTCCCTAAAGCAGTCCGGCAGACTATGCAAAAGGTTGCTGGTTTCTCTGACATGGCTTGCCGTGGGATACATGTGCTTCTGGATAAAGACGGAATAGCAACTCATTTGACGACGCTAGTCAGTGCCGAGACCCCATCCTCTCATCCACCGACGCAAAACGAGTTTCTTGAGGTCATCAACGACTTTCTATATCACGTCGTTTGGACAGCAAAGAAACTGGGGCGCGGCGAGCTATGGACCGCCAAAGGGTGCGCCGACAGTTACATGAAATGGCGTTGTTTGCTCCGGATGATAGAATGGCATGCTCGCGCCAAGAAGGGTTGGGACTATGACACCTGGCATGGGGGACGATTCCTGGAAGAGTGGGCAGACCCTTGCGCCTTAGAACAGCTCCGCGATGCCTTCGCTCACTATGACAAGGAAGACGTCCAGCGCGCGTTATTTGCCACGATGGAACTGTTCCGATGGTTAGCTATGGAGACAGCCGAGCGGTTAGGATATTTGTACCCAACAGTTGCCGATGAGCGCGTGACAGAATGGGTTAGGACTTGTCTATCGGAGAAGGCCGGAACTGACTCATGACGGCGCACAACACGGCATTGCCGAGTACGGCCTTCGGCCCTCCGCCCAAATCGCTGGCGCGACTTCACAAACCTTCGCCGTTGGCCGCCATTGCCTCCAGGTAGGTTGAGAGGAGCAACCTATGCAGGCCAAGTGGGATGACATCGTTCTTCTTGTTATGTACAGTGTGTCTTTTGGTATACTATGGTGGCTGTCTGCCAAGTTGCACAATCCTCACTTTGGTAGATTCCTGTGGAATTCGTTCTTTCGAGCACGCACATTCGCACGCCAGATGTGGGTTTTTTCTGCAGAGACAGTGAAGGCTCAAGAAGCCGAGTTCGTAGACGAGCGTCCATTTGACTTCTCAGCAATCCTGCCCTGGCTTGCCCGGGCATTACTGTGCGTTCTGTATTTCCTTGTACTATTGGCATGGATCAGCTTGAGCACCGACAGCGGCAACGGCGGCTAACACGGCGTTGTGTATACTGATCATGTTAATCACCTGCGCGGATAAAAGCTCGGAGGTGCAGCTCTGGAAGAGGGATACTTTGCAGGCATAGATTCGGGAACGTCCACAACCAAGGCGGTCATCATTGACGCTCAGAAGATGGTGAAAGGTAGCTTTGTCAAGAAATCGGCTGCAGACCTGAAAGGGTCTGCGATGGTTTCGTTTGAAGAGGCTATGAAACGGACGGGCATCTCACGGGACGAAGTAGAATTCATCACCGCCACCGGATATGGCAGAAACAACGTCTCTTTTGCCCACGATACCAAGACCGAGATAGCCTGTCATTCCAGAGGGTGTTATCATTATTTCCCTGAGGCCATCACGGTTGTGGACATCGGCGGCCAGGACAGCAAGATCATCAAGCTGGACGCTCAGGGGTATAGGATCGGCTTCAAGATGAATCGCAAGTGCGCAACCGGAACGGGCAGTTTCCTTGAAGAGATAGCCTACAAGCTGGACATTCCTCTCGGCAACCTGGATAGGCTGGCCAGAGATTCCCGCAAAGAAGCAACCATAGGAAGCTACTGCACGGTCTTCACAGGCACAGAGGTGCTCGACAGGATCAGAGCAGGTGAGAAAGTTGAGGATATTGTCAAGGGCCTGTTCAGGTCTGTGGTGAAACGCATCACGGAAATGGACGTGTTAACCGGTCGAGTGGTCGTGAGCGGCGGGGTTGTGGCTTTCAATCCCATCGTGGCCGAGCTTCTGAGCGCCCACTTGCAGAGGGAGGTCGCAATCGCACCGCATCCTCAGGAAATAGGCGCTTTTGGCGCGGCCTTGTTTGCCATGGAATCTGCGAGGGGTAAGGTTGAACAAAGCGGCTAAGGACTCTTATCAGCAATCCTGGCAGGGTCGGGAGAGAGCTGAAAAATACGAGCAAGGGGCTGATCTCGTCTTGCCCAAAAGGCAGGAAATGCTGTCGCTCATCGTGCAGTTGATTCCCTTCAGGCGGGATGAGCCATTGCGGGTTCTGGACCTGGGCACGGGGACAGGTGTCCCCGCCCACAGGGTTCTTCAGGATTTCCCTGAGGCCAACGTCATCTGCGTGGACAAGTCGGCCGAGATGATGGACATAGGTTGCGCCAAGTTGGCTGAGTACGGCGACAGGGTCAGATTCGTCCAGGCTGACCTGGAGGATCCGGCCTGGAACAACGGTCTGCCAGACAAATTTGATGCCATCGTCTCTGCTCTGGCTTTCAATCTCCTGACTGACAGGGCCAAGCAGCGGCTTTTTGCCCAATGCCATGAGATGCTGGAACCGCATGGCTGCCTCGTTTTCAGCGACCGGCTCAGGGCTGCCGACGAGGCCAGTGACCGCTTCTATCTCGATCAATGGATGAACTTTATCGTGTGCCCGACCAGGGAAGTGCTGGACAAGGAAGTGACGTTGGAGACCGTTGAGGCCCGCCAGCGCTCATTGGACGAGGCCGCAGGCGTCAAGTCCGCTACTTTGGAGGACATTCTGGCCTGGCTGAAGCAAGCCGGCTTTGCGCAGGTGGAGTGCCATTGGAAGTATTTTCAGTGGGCCGTTTTCAGTGCCTCTGCCTCCAGAATTTATTGACAAGTAAGGTCAAATAAGGTATAATTATTATCAGTGGGGTAGGTGAAAAACTGCGGCCGGTATTCTGGCTCACCCACAATCTTGCAAAGGTCGGTGACCTCCGCTGCGTGACCCCTTCAGTGGGAGCACGATGGACCGGGGTGGTTGCCTACATATTTCACAACTCGTCAGGAGGAGGCAACGGAGAAAAGCTGACTATCAATTCGTTGTCCTGCACCGGGCACAAGTTCTGCCGAAAACGGCTAACGTTAGGAAAGCTCGGTTCCACCCTCATGGCGTGTGATGAGGCAAGTAACCGGGTTTTCTTTTGCCTTTGGAGAAAAGCCAGGTTCCAGAAAGTCTAACAGCTAGGAGAAGAGCATAAAAGGAGTGATAAGAGCCGAATGACCGTTGAACTGAAACCAGGAGAATCGCAGGAGAGTCTACTCAGACGTTTTCGCAAGCAGGTATCTGAGAGTGGTATCCTGAGCACAGTGCGTAAGAGGCGCTGGTACGTCTCCAGAAGCGAGGAGCGGCGACGGGCAAAGGCCAAGGCAATCAGAAGGGCCAGACGCAGGGAACGCCAGAAAAGACAACGACAATAACTTCCAGTCCTAAACCGCAAAAAGTCCTGGCTCGTCTTCCTCGCTGGTGGGAGCGACCCAACAGAGTTTCAGTTAGGATGGTTTTGCCTGGATTTGGAGAGGAGAAGCTTCATGCCCAAGAAGGAGGAGAAGCTGGAGGTAGAGGGTACGGTAGTTGAGACTCTACCCAATACCATGTTCCGCGTGGAACTGGACAGTGGCCACCAGGTGTTGGCCTATTTGTCTGGCAGGATGAGGAAATATTATATCCGTGTTCTGCTGGGCGATAGAGTCCGCCTGGAACTGTCACCTTATGACCTGACCCGCGGGCGTATCACCTATCGTTACAAAAAACGGCCACAGGCGGCGACTGATTGACAAGCTCTGGCTCATTGGTGACATCGGTCATAATTAGGAAGTTGTGCTAGACTTCTTCACTGGCCGACCGAAATCAAACCTCCCCCGGTCACGGGGTACAGAAAGACAAGCCCTGAGGAAGTATCCTTAGGGCTTTCTGAATTGGTGGAGCACAAATGCAGGGTATTTCGAGGCCCGCAACGCGACAAGCAGAAGGAGAGAGATATAGATGCGAGCAGTGGTACAGCGGGTAAAGCAGGCCTCGGTGAGTGTTGATAACAAAGTGGTGGGAGCGATCGGACCGGGACTGGTCGTCCTCTTGGGGATTGAAAATGACGACAGCGAGGCTGAAGCCAAATGGCTGGCTCACAAAGTAGCCAATCTGCGCGTGTTTGCCGACGAACAAGGAAAAATGAACCTTTCGGCCCTGGACATAGGGGGCGCGGCCTTGGTCGTCTCGCAGTTCACCCTCTACGGCAATGTCCGCAAAGGCTTTCGGCCCAGCTTCACCGACGCCGCCCCACCGGAGGTGGCCGAACCCCTGGTGGACTTTTTTGTCCAATGCTTGCGCGAAGAGGGGCTACACGTAGAGACTGGCGTGTTCCAGGCCATGATGCTGGTGGAGATCCACAACGATGGACCGGTGACCATCGTGTTGGAGAAATAGCTCCAACCGTTGGTGCTCTTAATTCTTGACCACCTGTACCGCAATAGTGGTGGAGGATATGTCACCATGCCCCTCTCAGCTTTGCTACTGCTCATCCTGAGTGCCCTGTTGCACGCTGCGTACTATGGCTTCTACAAGCGGAGCGCCGACAAGCAGGTTTTCGCCTGGTGGTTCCTGCTGGTCGCCGTGGTCATCTATTCCCCCGCCTTGATCCTGAATCGGCCGGTCATCCCGGTGACGGGCTGGCTGTGCCTGCTGCTCAGCGGTTTGACGGATATGGCCTACTTCGTGATCATGGGCAAGGCCTTCAACGAAGGGGACCTCTCAGTAGTCTATCCCCTGGCCAGGGGAGCGCCTCCTTTGCTGATCACCCTGGGAGGCGTGTTGTTCCTGGGAGAACGGCTGACAGCCTGGGGGCTGGGGGGCATCCTGCTGGTGACAGCCGGCCTCTATCTGGTCAATGTGCGCTCCAGGGCCGATTTGTTGAGCCCCCTGCGCTCTCTGAGAGGGAAGCCATCTCAGTTGGCCCTGCTGGCCAGTGTGGGGGTCTCTATTTATTCGGTGATTGACAAGGTAGGTCTCAGATACGTGGACCCTTTCGCTTACGGTTATCTCATGCTGCTTGTCACCTTGCTTTCCTTCACGCCGTACATTTTGTTGACGGAGCACAGGGCCCATTTGGTGGCCGAGTGGCGGGTCAGCAGGCTGGGCATCGGGGTGGCGGGGGTCTTTGTCCTTCTGACCTACTTTCTGGCCCTCGCCGCCATGTGTTTGAGCTACGTAAGCTACGTTGGTTCGGTACGCAGCGTGAACGTGATCTTTGGGACGCTGCTGGGCGCCCTCCTACTGAAGGAGCCCTACGGGGCCATCAGGGTCCTGGCTTCGTCCCTGGTCTTCGGCGGCGTGCTGCTGATCGGGGTAGCAGGTTAGGGGTAGCGGGGGCTAGTTTCTTCTCCTGAATCGGTCAAAGCTCGCACATGCACGGGTCTTGCAAAAAAAGCGAAAGGGTGTTATTATATATACATAAGTGTTCCTCTCGACACCAGTTGAATCCATGGAGATAGGCCGATCAAAAGAAGCCATCTGAGGGCGACAAGAAGTGGACCTAAAAGGAGGTTGTCATGACAAGTAAAACCCTGTCCAAAGCCCGGAAATGTCTCCCCATCCTGCTGGCGGTGGTCTTGTCAATTGCCGCCTGTGACGTGCCTTTCGTGGGCGAAAGAGAGCCGGCACCCACTACCACATCGGTCGCAGCAGCAGTCACACCCCCAGAAGCCCTACCACCGAGCACACCTTCACCCCCCAAGCCTACCAATACTCCCGTGGTCGTAGCAGGGCCAGAGGAAGCGATGCCCACCGCTACGCCTACCAACACACCCACACTGATAGCTACCCTTGGATTGCCCAGCGCTGCCGCTCCAGCAGTGAGCCAGGCAGAGGTCCTGATCAATGGAAGCTTCGAGGATGAATTTGAAGGTGGGATAGGTGCGGGCTGGCACGCCTTTAACAACGGCGACGCTGAGTTTGAATGGGCCGATGAAACGTGGTCCGCCCTGGTCTGGGATGGGAATCACGCTCAACACATGGAGATCTGGGACGCAGGGGTCTCTGACCGCTACGTCGGCATCTATCAAACCGTCTCCACAGTCCCAGGAGCCAGTTACGAACTCGCCATGCACGGGGTGCTCAGATCTAACGAAGGTAGTGTCCAGACCTCCAGCCATGGCTACCGTCTACAATGGGGTGTGGACTATAACGGCGGAAGCGATTGGCAAGCTGTGAACGAGTGGACTGATGTGGGCTGGGACGAGCAGCCCCTGGACGCTGCATCCTATACCCTGGGGAGCCATACCACCACCCTCAAGGCCACCTCTGCCTCTACCACCCTTTTCATCCGGGGTTGGAAAAAGTGGCCCACGCGTGGCAGCTACGTCAAATTCACTGTGGACGACCTCAGCTTGATGGGAGCCTCAACAGGCGCAATGGCGGGAAAGATGCCCGACACTGGCCTGGGAATGGGAGCGATCCTTTTAGCTGGGCTCCTGGGCCTCCTCCTGATTCTGGTCAGGCAGTCGCGGGAGGTCATCGCCTGGCGACGGGAGCGGAAATAAGGAGTCAACGAGCGCCTGGTTACCCATTACTCGTTGACCTATTGACCAAAGCATAGAGGAGGTGAAGGGTGAAAGTTTCCTGCTTGCAAGAAAATCTGGCCAAGGGATTGAGCATCGTGGGGCGAGCCGTAGCCACCCGCAGCACTCTGCCCGTACTCTCCAATGTCATGCTGGCTACTGATGGGGCGCGATTAAAGCTCTCGGCCACCAATCTGGAGATAGGCATCGTTTGTTGGATCGGAGCCAAAGTGGAGGAGGACGGTAGCATTACGGTGCCCGCCAGGCTCCTGACCGATTTCGTCAACTCCTTGCCTCCAGAGCGCATTGACATGGAATTGACTGTGCGAACCCAGACACTCAATCTCAAGTGTGCCCGCTTCGAGGCCAACATCAAAGGCATTGATGCTCAGGAATTTCCATTGATCCCCACAGCGGGTGAGGACAGTAAAATCAGCCTCGATCCCTCGATGCTACGCCAAATGATTGATCAGGTGGTCTTTGCCGCCGCTACCGACGAAAGCCGCCCCATTCTAACCGGCGTGTTGGCCAAGTTCCAAGGAGAGCAACTGACTCTGGCCGCTGCCGATGGCTTCCGCCTCTCGGTGCGTACGACCCATCTTCCCGAGCCGGTTTCCGAACCCGTAACGGTGATAGTCCCCGCCCGTGCTCTGGCCGAGCTCTCCCGTATCAGCGCTGAGCAGGAGCAGCCCATCGAAATAACCATAACCCCGGCCCGCAATCAAGCCCTCTTCCACATGGCGAACGTTGACCTGGTTTCCCAACTTATTGAGGGCAACTTTCCAGACTATAATCAGATCATCCCCAAAAGCTACACCACGCACACGGTGGTCAGCACCAGTGACTTTCTCAAAGCGGCCAAGACGGCCAACATCTTTGCCCGTGATGCGGCGAACATCGTCCGCGTGGAAATCGTCCCTGGGGGGGAATTGGCTCCCGGCCGCGTAACCCTGACTGCTACCTCGGCCGAGGTAGGTGACAACGTAGGTGAGATTGACGCCGTGGTCGAAGGAGAGGAGATAGAGATTGCCTTCAATGCCAAGTATCTCATTGATATCCTCTCCGTGGTGGACGCTGCCCAGATAGCGCTAGAAACCACCATCGCCTCAAGCCCAGGCGTCATTAAGCCAGTCGGGTCCGAGGACTTTACCCACGTCATTATGCCCATGCATATCACTAGATAGTCGAATTGGCGATTCTCCAGCTTCATTACCAATGCCCTGTGGCACCCGTGTCATCCGCCACGACAACGCACCGCATCGTCTGCAGGCGTCTACCTTGCCCGACCATGGGTAGAACCGGCCGAGCCACCAGACTTGAGGTGCTGTGGGAGATTGATAGCATCCTGTACCCGCCAGCGGGGGAATAGAGGAGGTATGATCGTGACTGAGCTTCTGGCTTCGCTGATACCCTGGGGCACAGGTGCTATCCTCTGGGTTCAATCCTTTCGCCACCCTTTCTTCGACGCCCTCTTCCAGGCGGCTACCTTCCTCGGTGAGGAAGAATTCTATCTGATCTTCCTGCCCTTTATCTACTGGTGCCTAAACAAACAGGTGGGTGTTGGCCTGGCCTACATATCTCTCTTTTCCCCCTACCTTAACTCTGTAGTCAAAGTGACCTTTCGCCTCCCCCGTCCTTCCGACCCCCGCCTCGTCCTCCTCAGAACGGAGACCAGCCCTTCCTTTCCCAGCAACCACGCTCAGGGTGCAGTGATTAACTGGGGGTATCTGGCCACCCGGTTCCGCCACAAGATATTTAGCATAGTGGCTGTGGTATTGGTCCTTCTTATCGCCTTCTCGCGGATATACGTGGGCGTACACTTTCCCCAGGACGTCGTGGGCGGGTTGCTGATTGGCTTGTTGCTGCTCGTCACCTACAACTGGATTGTGGGGACTGTGGAGAAGCGGCGTTTCGACTTGCCCCTGCCAATCAAGTTAACCCTGTCGGCAGTCGCCCCTCTGGCATTGTTGTTCGCGCATCCTTTCGACGTGGACGGGACGTACCCGGCCGAGCTGGCGGCCACAACCATGGGTACGTTTCTGGGCATGAGTATAGGCTTCATCATGGAACGGGAACACGTCCGCTTCAAGGTAAATGGCCTATGGTGGAAACGTGGGCTCAGGTTCATCCTGGGCATGGTTCTGGTCGTTATCTTCTACCTGGGGCTCAAGGTCATGTTCCCAGAGGAAGTGTCCCATTCCGTCGCCATCGCTCTGAGGATGGTCCGCTACAGCCTGGTTGGTTTCGCCACGGCCTTCCTTGCCCCGTGGCTCTTTGTCGTCACCTCGCTGGCCGAGCGAGAAGAGGCGGAAAAGCCCCCAGGCTAGACTCAGGGTTGAGATATTAAGAGCGCCTATCCGACCTCCACGCTCCGGTGATTGCAATGCGGGAATCACTGAGGCCGCTCGCTGGAGGCCAAATACAAGATAGCGATGAGTACAAAAAGTCAGAAACGGATTAAACAAATGACCTCAGATCAGGTTCGCCCGGCCACCTTACGTCGGACGGTCCAGGTTCGGTTTGCTGACGGCCAGATTTTTGAGGGACCTGTCGAGACCTCTCTGGGGGCCTTTATCCGGGCTGCGCTTCCCGAGGAGTCGTTCTCCATTATGGCGGCCCTCGTCAATGGCAAGCTGTGCGAGCTGACTTGTCCCATCCCCCGGGATGCCGATGTAGTGCCCATTTCGATGACCGACAGTGACGGCATGCGCATCTATCGGCGCTCGCTCTCCTTTCTGCTGGTCACAGCCGTTCACGAGCTCTACCCGGAGGTGCGCATCATCATTGACTATGCCATGCCCCTGGGCGGCTTCTTCTGCCAGGTGGAGAATCGGGAACCGTTCACCGCTGAGGAGGTGGCGCTGATCGAGCGCCGCATGTGGGAGATCGTAGAGGAAGATGCGCCTATCTCAAAGGAGCAGGTCGCAGTCACCGAAGCCATGGCTCTGTTCGGTGAGAAAGGGTACAATGACAAGGTTCGGCTGCTGAAAGACCGTCGAAAGGATTATCTGAAACTGTATACGCTGCACGGGGTAAAAGATTATTTCTACGGCTATATGGTGCCCTCCACAGGCTACCTGCACACCTTCGGCCTGCGCCACCACCCGCCGGGTTTCATTCTCCAATACCCGACCCCCGACCAGCCGACGGCCCTGCCCGCGTATCGGGACTACCCCAGGCTGACAGCTACCTTCCGCGAGTATGGGCATTGGCTGAAAATCATGAAAGTGGACAGTGTGGCTTCGCTGAATGAAGCCATCGAGACCGAGCGCATCCGCGAGGTGATCCTGGTGGCCGAGGCACTTCACGAGGAGCGCATCGCGACCATCGCCCATCAGATTGCCGACCGGGAGGGGCAGGTGCGGTTGGTGCTCATCGCTGGCCCTTCAGGCTCAGGGAAGACGACTTTCTCCCAGAGGCTCTCCGTGCAACTCATGGCCCACGGCATCCGTCCCGTTCCCCTCGGCCTCGACAACTATTTTGTTGATCGGGAGAAGACCCCCCTGGACGAGCATGGAGAGTACGATTTCGAGGCCCTCGATGCGCTGGACCTGCAGCTCCTCAACGAGCAGTTGCTGACCCTGATCGCCGGCCAGGAGGTGACACTCCCCCGCTACAATTTCAAGACGGGAAAACGGGAGTGGGGTCAGACGTTGTCAATCAGCGATGAACACGTGATCCTCGTTGAGGGCATCCATGGCTTAAACCCCAGTCTGGTACCCAGTATCCCCTCTGAGCAGATCCATCGCATCTACGTCTCGGCGCTGACCCAGCTCAACATTGATCACCACAACCGGGTCTCGACCTCCGATACGCGGTTGCTGCGGCGGATTGCGCGCGATGCGGCCTATCGGGGCTATTCTGCTCAGGAGACCATCAAAATGTGGAAGAAGGTGCGGCGGGGAGAATGGCGCAACATTTTCCCCTTTCAGGAGAATGCTGACGCGGTCTTCAACTCGGCCCTGGCCTACGAGCTGGCGGTGCTAAAGCCCTTTGCCGAACCGTTGCTGCGGCAGGTGGAGCCAGGCACCATGGAGTACGTTGAGATCAAGCGGCTGCTGGCCTTTCTTGAATGGTTTCTCCCCTGTGGCCCCGACCTTATCCCCGACAACTCTATCCTGCGCGAGTTCATCGGCGGCTCGATCCTCCGCGATTTTATGCCCACTTTAGGGGACTGAGCCTGCTGTCATTTGAGTAAATCGCTCCCCTCTGCTATAATAGACCAGCGAACGTTGCCGTTACAGGAATCAAACAGGTTGGAAAGGAGACCTACCTTGCGAGAACTAACCGACCGCGCTTTGAACCTGGCCGAGGTTCAGGGTGCTAGCTATGCCGACATCCGCATCGTGCGGTGGGAGAGTCAGGGCATCACCGTCAAGAACGGGGTCGTGGAGGCCCTCTCCAGTTCCGAGAACCAGGGCTTTGGCGTGCGGGTGGCTGTTGACGGCGCCTGGGGCTTCGCCTCCAGCGCCTATCTGGAACCAGCCGAAGTGGACCGGGTGACGGCCCTGGCCGTCCAAATCGCCAAAGCCAGCGCCCTGGTCAAGACCCAGGACGTGAACCTGGGGGCACCGATGGTTCACGTCGCCACTTACCACACACCAGTAGAGATAGATCCCTTCAAGGTCTCTCTGGAGAAGAAAATCGAGCTTCTCCTGGCGGCCGACGAAGCCATGCGCCGTGCAGAGGGGGTGAAAGTCGCCAAGGGCAACATGGCCGTCATCCGCGAACACAAAAGCTTTGCCAGCTCCGAGGGCTCCTTCATCGAACAGGAGATCATCGAGAGCGGGGCGGGCCTGGAGGCTACAGCTGTAGGCGAGGACGATGTACAGAAGCGTTCCTATCCCAATTCCTTCGGCCGGCATCAGGGAACGGCAGGCTACGAGTTCATCGAAGCTATGGACCTGGCGGGTAACGCCGGGCGCATCGGCGAGGAAGCAGTGGCCCTGCTGACTGCTCCCCAATGTCCCAGTGGGACGATGACCATCATTCTGGGACCTACTCAACTGGCCCTCCAGGTGCACGAGTCCTGCGGCCATCCCATCGAGTTGGACCGGGTCTTTGGCACCGAGGCTTCCTACGCCGGCACCAGCTTTCTGACTACCGAGAAACTGGGCAACTTTCGCTACGGCTCAGAGATGGTCAACATCACTGCCGACGCCACCGTGCCCGGCGGCCTGGGCACTTTTGGCTACGACGACGAAGGGGTGCCAGCTCAGAGGACGCCCATCGTGCGCGATGGCATCTTTGTGGGCTACCTCACCTCGCGGGAGACGGCGGCCACGCTGGGCCAGCAGAGCAACGGGGCCATGCGCGCCGACGGATGGAACCGCATCCCCCTCATCCGTATGACCAACGTCAACCTGGAGCCAGGAGAATGGGACTTGGATGATCTCATCGCCGACACCGACGACGGCATCTACATGGAGATGAACAAGAGTTGGAGCATTGACGACAAGCGGCTCAACTTCCAGTTCGGCACCGAGATTGCTTATCAAATCAAGAAAGGCAAGTTGGGCCAGATGTACAAGAATGCCACCTACACCGGCATCACCCCCCAGTTCTGGGCTGGCTGCGACGCCATTTGCAGCGAGAAGTACTGGAACGTATGGGGCACACCCAACTGTGGCAAGGGACAGCCCTCACAGACGGCTCGTGTGGGCCATGGCACGGCTCCAGCTCGCTTCCGTAACGTGCGGGTCGGAGTAATGAAATAAAGGAGCAACAATGCTAGGCGAAGAAAAGATACGCGAGATCACCGCCAAGGTGCTAAGCCTTTCCCAGGCTGACCAGACGGAGGTGCTGGTCTTCAGCGACGATAGCCAACTGACCCGCTTCGCCAACTCTTACATTCACCAGAACGTGGCCGAGCGCGACGTCCATGTACGCGTGCGAGCTGTGGTGGGCAAGAGGATCGGTGTAGCGTCTACCAACGATTTGAGCAGGGAGTCCCTTGAAAAGGTGGGCGAGACGGCTCTAGAGTTGGCCAGGCTCCAGCTTGAAAACCCTGACTTTATCTCGCTGCCCGAACCCGCTCCGATCCCTGATGTGAGAGCCTTCAGCGAAGCCACGGCAGGCTTTACCCCCGAGGCACGAGCCCGGGCGGTGGGAGGTATCTGCCAGCGGGCGGTCGGGAATGACCTGGTTGCCTCAGGTGCTTTCAGCACCAGTGTTCAGGAGATAGCCGTAGCCAACTCCCTGGGTGTGTTCGCCTATTTCCCTACCACGCTGGCCGATCTCAAAACCGTCATCATGGGTGACGACAGCTCCGGCTACGGGGCCAGCACCGCCTGGGACGTAGAGCAGATTGATGCCGAGGCGGTAGGAGCCGAAGCGGTGGACAAGGCCCTGCAGGGCCACAATCCCCGCGAAATCGAACCCGGCCGCTACACGGTCATCCTGGAGGAGCACGCTACAGAGGATATACTGGAGATGCTTTCCTACGTTGGACTGGGTGCCCTGGCCGTTCAAGAGGGGCGCAGTTTCATGTGCAACCGTTTCGGGGAACAGATTGTGGGCTCGGCCATCTCCCTCTGGGACGACGGCCTCGACCCCAGTGGCCTGCCTCTACCCTTTGATTTCGAAGGAGTGCCTAAGAAACGGGTGCCCCTCATCGAGAATGGCGTTGCCATGAACGTGGTCTACGATTCGTACACGGCGGGCAAGGAGGGGAAGGCGTCCACGGGACACGGCCTGCCAGCGCCTAACACTTTTGGCCCTATTCCTATTAACATGTTCATGGCCCCCGGTCAGGCTACCCTGGAGGAGATGGTCGCTTCTACGGAACGAGGCATCCTGGTGACCCGCTTCTGGTACACCCGCCCTGTCCATCCCAAGCTGGCCATCATAACCGGCATGACCCGCGATGGCACTTTCCTCATTGAGAAAGGAGAGGTGGCCTATCCCGTCAAGAACCTGCGTTTCACCCAGAGCTACCTGGACGCCCTGTCCAGCGTGGAGATGGTGGGGCGCACCACTAAACTGGTCCGCAGCGACTTTGAGTTGAACGGCAACCACGTGCCGGCTCTGAAAGTGGGCGAGTTCGAGTTCACAGGGGTGACAGGGTTCTGAAAACAGCGGCGAGGCGAAGCCGTGGAAAACGGACCCGGAGCGTGAGATAGTGCGATGGGCAAGTATGACGAGTACAAAAAGCATTGGAAGCAAAGAGCCGAGAGAGAGCGCCGGAGGAGACAGACATTGGCTGCTGAAGCCAGACTCGAGGCCAGGCGGCTGGGTGATTTATTGGTCCGCCAGTTCGGGGCGACCAGGGTCTATTTGTTCGGTTCACTGACGCGGGACGGTGCTTTCCATGAGCGGTCGGATATTGACCTGGCAACTGAGGGCCTTACGCCAACCAGTCTTTTTGAGGCTGGAATCGCTCTCGATAGGGCCTGTGATTATCGCTACCGAGTTGACCTGGTTGACCTGGAAACGGCGAGGGAAGGGATGAGAGAACTGATTCTGGAGGAAGGAGTGCTTCTCTGTGAACGAAATCGAGATCCGCAGGCTTATCATCGAGATACAAGATGAGCTTTCCGAACTAGCAAAGGGCAAAGCCGTGCTGGATGAGGCTCAAGCTCAGTTTGCCGAACGCATCCCCAATCCTCTGGAGCTGAGTGGTATCGCCTTGCACTTGCACGATTTCTACAATGGCGTCGAGAACCTGTTCCGTCGCGTGGCGCTCGGACTGGGAGAAGGTCTGCCTACTGGCAGCGACTGGCATTCACGACTGCTCAAAAACATGGCCCTGCCAATCCCACAAGTCAGGCCGAGGGTGATCGCTGAGGAAACGCAGAGGCAACTGGAAGAGTTTGTCAGATTTCGCCATCTGGTTCGTCATACCTATGGCCACGATTTAAAGTGGGGAGAGGTCCGGGATCGGCTGAACAGCCTCGGTTCAGCTTATGCACACTTTGTCGAGAACGTCGAAGAGTTCTTGAGCTTTCTGGAAGCCATGGCCGAAGGTTAGGGAGTTGAGCAGAGCCTTCGTAGCCAGTACCAGGCCGACTGTGGACCAGAGGGGTCTTCCCCTCCCGCCTTTCGTTCCATGGCGAAGGCAGGGGTGAACAGGCTACGGACCTCCTCTGACGCCACCCCACGACGGGTAGACTGGTCCGGCCGGGGAGTGAAGGCATAGAGCAGGTAGAGGCCCCCCGGCCGCACCAGCCGGGCCACCTGAGCGGCGTACCGTTCCCACTTCCCTGACGGCAGACTGTGCAGGCAGCCGATGTCCAGTGCCAGGTCGAACGGATCTGCAAGGAACGCCAAGTCGGTCACGTCCCCCCGGTAGAACTGGCAGTCCACCCCGGCCCGGCGGGCCTTGCGCCGTGCCCGGCGGATGGCCAAGATAGAGAAATCCACCCCCACCACCTCCCAGCCATGGCGGCCCAGGTAGATGCAGTTGGTGCCGGTGCCGCAGCCCAAGTCCAGCGCCCGGCCGGGGGGAAGGCCCTCTCCCTCGACCAGTTCCACCACCTCCGGCGGAGTCACTTGCGTGTCCCAGGGCGGCCCGCCCAGCAGATAGCGCAGATCGAAAGCCCAACTCCTACAGCCCACCGATGACCTCCAGTCTCTTTAACTCCCTTTGAATGTGTCTGATCCTCCCGCTTCTTATCCTCGTTCTGGTTCAGCACGAGGTGGGTACGGCAGTGCCGTGCTCAACTGTTGGATCAGCCTTCACGCATGTCCTCGGTTTCGATTGACTCGGTGCGGCGCTACGGGAACGCATCTTAGGGCGAGCTGTCAGTAGGGCGTAGGCTGTTCAGCAAGGCTGTCAGCTCTTCGACCCGAGAGTCGTCAGGGTCAATGCGTCTGGCTTCCGCCAAGGCTTTGGCGGCCAGGTCGTATCGTTTGAGGCCGAGGTAGGCCGCAGCCAACTCCAGGTGAGAGTCTATCCAGTCGGGTAGCCAACTGGCTGCCCGCCGCAGGTGAATGACGGCCATAGCCCACATTTTGCGTCTCATGTAGCGGCGTCCGCTCGCCAGGAAATCCAGGCCTTTCTTAGCACTGCGGTCAACGCGCAGGAGGATCCGCTTTTCGTCAAAGAAAAAGTCGTCCTCAAGTTGGAGAAGCATAAAGAACATCAGTATCGCCAGGATCACGCCGCTCCCGCTGCAGATGAGGCCGACCCCCTGGCCCAAGAGCATCCCTGCCCCGCCTAAGACCAATGCTAACAAGGCACTAATCAAAAACATGAAGAAAATCGGCTTCCAGCGCAGATACAACCCGACCAGCACTCCCAGAGAAAACAGGACGTACAAAGCGGGAACGAGAAAATATAGGCGCGGCACTGCTTCGAGGACGGCGCTGGCAACCTTGGGCGGGACGCTGCCGGACAATCCAAGGTATACAGGCATCAGTGTGAGAGGATTGTCAACTCCGACCTCACGCGCGGCGTAGATGAGCATCAGCAAGGGCACAGTTGCAGGCCAGATGATGCCAGCCATCTGCAACGTCAGCGCAGCCCACAGCCAGGAGGAACGCTCCTCCCGCCGCCGAATTCTGATCCACAGTTCGGCGCCGCAGGCCTGGCACTTGCGGTCGTCGGGGTAAGTTTGGGCCGCACAGTAGGGGCACAGATATGGGTTGTCGAATTCGTCCTGGGGTGGGGTGGGAGGCGGTTCCGGCTCTGGCTCTGGCGGCGGACGGCGACGGGCAAAGTCATCTCGCAGTATGGCGGCGGCCAGCGTGGCAGGTCTCTCAGCGCGCGCCGCCACTGGAGACTCCGGCAAAGAAGCGGATGGGGGCATCGTCTCGGCAGAGGATGGTGCCTGGATCTCCTTTTGCTTTCGCACAAAGGCCAACCCCTTGCGTGCCACATCGTTATCGGGATCGAGAGCCAGCACGTTCTCCAGGCAGATTTCCCGGTCGTCCAGGCTGTCCACCACGCCGCTCAGCCACAACCAGGCCAAAGCGTTTTCCTCATCCTGCTCCACGACATGCATCAGCAGCTCGCGGGCGCGATCGCGCTGGCCTGCTTTGGCGGCGGCAATGCCTTCATGTAACAAATCGTTCATATTGCCCCCTTTGCCGTGGGAAATGGCGTAGGCCGCCACCGGCGTATCCCCAACAACTTGCGCCAATAGTTAAAGGTGACACGAGACAACAAGCGTTCGCCTGGCTCTCGCACAAAAGGTACGGACGCGCGGGCCACCGTAGGTACCAAAGAGCCAGCGCACCTCGTCCCAGGTGCCATGTTCCAGCGTGCGCTGCATGATCAGGTTCGCGTCGTAGTCAAGGTCCAGGGTTCGAGGGTCATATTCTTGGAAGTATGGCCACAGGCCACTGGGAATGTCGCTCAGACTCATGGCTAGTTCCCTCCAATCCGCGCCGAAAACTCCCCGTCAGGTATGAGGTCAGGGGATCAGGACCAGCACTCCCTCTTCGTCAGCCTCAATGCTCGCTTTGTCAAAATGCATGGGATGATATTCCACAGCCTGCCAGGGGACTATCATGTCGGCGTAGTGCCTGTGCAGGGGGTGTCCCGACTGGCCTGTCGTGTGGATAAAGAGAGAGTTCCCCCAGTCGCCAAGGTCAATGATCTGGCGGTAGGAAACGCCAAAGTTCATAGCAAAGGGCTCAGTACAAGTGAAAGAGGCAGCGTCAACGGTGTAGCCAGAGCCACAGGCAGGGATAGGCCCGCGATTGAAGAGCGTCTCCAGAGGTCCAATGCCTGATTGCCCCAGGGGATTGTGCACAAAGGTCATGGTGTGCAACCGCCCCCAGGTCCAAGGGGAGGGCGTATTGCTGAAACGGTCGCTCAGGTAAGCGATAGCGCCTTTGAATGAGCGCCGCACAATCTCGTCCCGCCCCTCGGCCTCCGAGGTGCTCACATCGTCGAACCAGGGGCTATCCGGCTGCTCCATCAACCGCTCCAGGGCCATGTGATGGAGCTCGTCGCGATCAAGATAATCCTCGAACAGCTCCTCGCCCAACTCGTCAGCAAAAGTGTTTTCTACCAGCTTGAGGTAGAAGACCTGGAAGATGGCCGCTCCAGGGCTGTCAGCCTCGTTGCGGAAATCCCAGGCCCTGAGCTGTGCCATCGCCTGCTCTTCCAGCGTCGCCTGCGGCTCCAAATCCAACAGATAGGGCACCAGCTTCTCTCCAGGGATAGAATAGGTGTCGGCCTGAATCTGGCCAAAGTCCTGGATAGACAGTTTGTCTTTGGCTGTCAGCAAGTGGACGACGCGCTGGGCCCGGTAGGGAGCCGACCACTCGTAGGAGATAAAATAGGGATAGTCGTCGGGCACCACTTTGTTGTTGGCCGTGACAATAAAGCGAGTGGCGGGATTGTAAGCAGAAGGAAGCTCATCGAAGGGGATGTAGCCCGTCCACTCGTACTCCTCCGTCCAGCCGGGCACGGGCACCAGTCCCTGCCCGTTGGCGCGGATGGGAATATTCCCCGGCATCTGATAGCCAATGTTGCCCTCCACATCGGCGTAGACAAAGTTCTGCGCGGGCACGCCCCAATACCTCAGAGCTGCCCGGAATTCCTCCCAGTTGCGAGCCTGGTTCAGCATGTAGACACTCCGAAACAGCTGCCCGCCTTCCAGAGCCGTCCAGCGGAAGGCCAGAGCCTCGGGCGAGTCCTTCAGGCTCTCCACCACATCGTTGATGATGGGACCATGGCAGGTGAGGCGCACTTCGAGGAGGACGGCTTCATCCCGGCCCTTGACTTTGATCTCCTCCTGCACCACTTCCATGTCCTCCCACTGGCCCTGAACCTGGTACTGGTGGGAGTTAGTGGGATTGATCTTCTCGATGTACAGGTCCTGCACGTCGGGCCCCACGTTAGTCACTCCCCAGGCAATGTGCTGGTTGTGGCCAACGATGATGCAAGGCGCACCGGGGAAGGAGGCCCCCACCACGTCGAAGCCACCACCGTGCAGGCCCATCTCGTACCAGATGGAAGGCAAGCCCAACCCCAGATGGGGGTCGTTAGCCAGGAGGGGCATGCCCGTGGTAGTCTTTGTGCCGTCTACCACCCAGTTGTTGCTACCCACCCCCTGTCCACCCCAATCGAGGAACGCCTTAGCTCTGGCATATTCGTCCAGGATACCAGCACCCAGTCCGGCATAGCTTTTGACCTCAAGGGGGACGATGAAAGGACCTTCGTCGGGGTAAGGAGGCAACAGTTCTTGCACCTTTTCCTTGCCCAGCTTGTCCACCAACTTGGCCCGCAGGAGCTCTGTCTCCCAGTTGCTGCCCAGGTCCCAGGCCATCACCTTGCCCCAGGCCAAGCTATCAATAGGGGTCCAGAGAGCCGGTTTGAACCCCAAGATGGTGAACTCCAAAGGCAACCTGTCTTCGTGGCTCTCGATGAAGGCGTTGACACCCGCCGCGTAGGATTCCAGGGCCAGGCGTGTCTCGGCTTCGAGGGCGGCCCAGTCGGCCTCGGCCGCCCGGCGCAGCCCCATGGTGCGCAGAAAACGGTCGGTGCTCAGGGTGGTCTCGCCCAGCACCTCGGAGAGGGTACCGTTGCCGATGCGCCGGTTGAACTCCATCTGCCAGAGACGGTCCTGAGCGTGGACGTAGCCCTGGGTGAAGAAGAGGTCTTCCAGGTTGTCAGCGTAGAGGTGAGGGATGCCATGCTGGTCTCGATAGACCTCCACTCTCGACTTCAGGCCTGCGATCTGGATGGTGCCATCCGTTTTCGGAAAGCTCCGCCTGACGAACACGTAGCCTCCGCTGGCGACGAGCAGGAGGACAACCAGAAGTACGATGATGACTGTGGTCAGTACCTTCAATAGTTTGCGCATCTCCCTCTCCTTCTTACCGCGACTCTTTGGCCAGCAGAGGTCTATTTTGCTGCCCAACCATACATATAACACAGCATCGCTCAAAAGTCAAGAGGTTGCCAAAAGTGGGCTACTTCTGCTATAATTAGCTTATCCCAAGAAAGGATCTGGACATGGAGAGATTACACGTTCCGGCACTGTTGCGCTGTGATATCGGCACTCAAAAGAGCAATCTGCTGTTTTTGCTGCTGGCTGCGGTTTTCCTGACGTCGCTTCTTCTCAGCAGCACGGGCTCAGCGGCGACCTTGCGTTCTTTTCAATCACCTATCTCGCCCATCTCGCCCGTCTCGCCTACCTCACCCGTGATCAGTCCACCCGAGCCAGCGACAGTACCGCCCGCGACTCCCACCCCCCAACCGTCCGTGCCGGCCGCCCCACCGCCGATTGCCTCTAGTCCGCTCTTGTGGATTGTGATCGGGCTGGTGGTGGTAGGCACCTTCACAGTGGGACTGGTGTTATTCCAGAAGCGACGCGAATAGAAAATGAGAATAGAAAGCGGAGATAGAGGCTATTCTCTTTTCCGCCTGGGCACACGCCTGGGAGCTTTACGATCTCTCCCTCCGAGAAAGAGCTTGATTCATGAAGAAACTCCGTAGCACCTTCGTTGCACTGTGGAATAAAATCGAATCATTGTCGCCGCTGGTTCTCTTGATGCTGGTTTCCCTTTTCCTGGCACTGCTCCTAGGTGGTGGAAATGACACGGTGGGGGCTTTGGCTCTGTTCCAATCGTCGCCTCCTCCACCTCCTCCCCCAGAAGAACCTACCGTTCCCCCAACGCCTGAACCAACTGCCCCCCCTGTGCCAGCCGAGACGCCGGTTCCCCCGCCTGAGCCGCCTGCTACTCCTCTGCCCCCCGAGGCCACCGCTGCCGCGCCGGCAGAGACGTCTGAGGCACCTTCCGAAGGTGGCCCTTCGGCGCCCGCAGAAACTCCTGCTCCGCCAGCTGAAGCGCCTGACGAGGCTCCAGAAGCTGCTGAGCCTACACCGGCAACGCCAGAGGAAGAGGAAGCGCCTTCAGAGTCACCCCCATTGATCTTCAACTGGGGCGTGTTCCTGAACACGGTGATCGTAACCTTGGCCTATACCTGGCGCTGTTGCGGGGCTTGCTGCCTGGTGGGAACGCCGCTGGCCTTCCTTCTCCTTTATGTCGGGGGAAGACGACAATTGAGACAGAAACTGGAACAAAGCGAGGAAACGGAGCAAACTCCAGAGGCAGATCAGACAGGATAAGAGTTCTGCTCAGTTACGAAGAGGCTTGGGAGGGCTTCGTGAGCCCCGCCCTGAGACTGCGTCAAGCTCAGTCGAGACGCGGGACGAAGGGCTCAGCCGAACGGCTTCTCCTGAGCCTCTTTCGGTGTTCAACACGGCAGGGAGCACATAGATGTGGGACAGAGTTAGAGGGGCAAGGATCAGATACGCGCCGTCGGTCCTGGTATTGACGGCCTTCGCCCTGCGAGCTTATCACCTGGACTTCCAGAGCCTATGGCGCGACGAGGTAGACGCCATCACTTTCGCCACCAGGGCGCTTCCCCGGCTTCTGTCCACCTTTACCAGGCCCAAAGAAAACGGCCCCCTGTATTTTCTCCTGCTGAGACCCTGGATCGCTTTGACCGGCGACAGCGAATTCTCCGTCCGCTTCTTCTCCCTTGCCTTTGGGGTCCTGGCAATTCCTCTGGCCTATGCTCTGGGCCGTAGATGGCTTTCACCCCTGAGCAGTATGTTGGGAGCTCTGCTGATGGCCTTTTCCCCTTACCTGATCTGGTACTCCCAGGAAGCCAAGATGTACACTCTCATCACCTTCCTGACGATGCTCTCCCTCTACCTTTACATGGAGGCCCTGACCAAGGGACGATGGCCATATTGGGCAGCTTATGTCGTGACGACCAGTTTCTGTCTCTATACCCACATCCTGGCCGCCCTGATCATCCCACTGGAGATCACTCTATTCGTGGTCTGGTGGCCCCGCTATCGGTCCCGGCTCAAACCCTGGCTGCTGGCCATCGGGTGCGTGACCCTGCCTTATGTACCCCTGGCCCTCTGGGAAATCCCTCTATTGCTTTCAACTTACGAGACAGGGCACCCCTTCTATCCTCTGGGCAAGATTCTGAGCACGTTATTTTTCGCCTTCAGCCGTGGGGTTTCAGATGTGGCCAACCCAGGGCTTCTGATCCTGACCTCGGTTCTGTTCATTTTCCTCTTCCTGGCCGGAGTGTTTCTGAGGGACAAAAAGTTGAATCCGGCCATTGACTCTGATGCCCGGCGCGGGGAAGGGCCTGTCCTGAGCAGAGCCCGTCCCGAGCCCAGTCGAAGGGTCGAAGGGGTGACTTTGCTGCTCTACCTCTTTCTGCCCGTCATCGGCGTATACCTGATCTCCCTGGGCATGCCCATCTTTGCCGACCGCTACCTGATCTACGTTGCCCCGGCCTTTTATCTCATTATGGCCCGGGGGTTGGCGACAGTGAAGCTGCGGTCAAACGCTGTCTTTGCTCTCTGCCTGGCTCTGGTGCTCACCCTCAATGTACAGTCTGTCTGGGCCCAATCTCACACCAGAATCAAATCTGACTTTCGTTCTACAGCCCAGTATTTCGCCCTCCACCGTGAGCCCAACGATCTGGTCATTTTCCTCATACCCTACGTGCGCCACACCTTTGAGTACTACTATCGCGGCAACTACCATCGGGCAGACGGTCCTTACACCAACGACGGGATGAGTGAGAGTGAACTGGAAGCCACCCTCGGCAAGACGACACAGGGACACAGAGGCATCTGGCTTGTGGCCTCCGAGGCTGAGCTATGGGACGAACGGGGGTTGGTCAAAGCGTGGCTGGATGGAAATGGCAAGCTGGTTGATGAGGAGGAATTCGCCAGGGTGAGGCTCTATCGTTACGAGTTGAAAGGGAGGCAATAGCAGGCTTGGCAAGGATGGCGCTATCTGCTATAATGTAGCCCACACATTGAATCGTTGCGGGGGTCGTCGCGTGATGAAATGGACAGCTATCTTCACCACCTCACTGATGGTGGGTTTTTCAGGAACGCTCATGCCAGGGCCGCTGCTGACTGTGACCATTAGCCAGAGTGCCCAGAGAGGCTTCTGGCAGGGTCCTCTGTTGATTCTCGGACACGCCATAGCAGAGTTGGCTCTTGTCCTGGCCCTGACGGCGGGCCTGAGTCGCCTGCTGAAACGAAAGGCCGTAGCCGGGCTCATGGGCCTCCTGGGTGGAGCCTTTCTCCTCTGGATGGGCCTGGACATCGCCCGCAGCGCCTGGTGGGGCACCGTCTCCCTGAGTCTGGCCAGTGCCGAGGGGAACGGGGCACAGGTGGGGCCTGTGGTGGCCGGGGCTTTGGTCAGCGTATCCAATCCTTATTGGGTCCTGTGGTGGGCCACGGTAGGGGCAAGCTACGTGGCCCTGGCCCTGAGGCAAGGGCCTCTGGGCCTCGGCTCCTTCTACGTCGGCCACATCCTGTCTGACCTGAGCTGGTATAGCCTGGTAGCTTTCGTCATCACCGCCGGGCGGAGCCTCATGAGCCAGCCTGTCTACCAGGGCATCCTGCTCATCTGCAGCTTTTTCCTCATCGCTTTGAGCATTTATTTCATCTATTCGGGCATCAACTTTTTGCGTGGGAAAGGGGAGATATCCAATGCAAGATAAAACCGGTCAACAACTGATTGACGAACTCTTTGCCGCTGGCGAACGTCCGCCCCGGAAGCTCATGGAAGAGATCATCGCCCAGCCAGAGGAGACTGTGCCCCTTCTCATTGACATCGTACGAGACGAGAGCCTGCAGTTCTTTGAAGCCAAAGGGGGAGGCTGGGGCCCCATCCATGCCATGCGCCTGCTGGGCGAGATGAGGGCTGAAGAAGGCACCGAGGCGCTATTGGGCCTTTTGGGCCAGGAAAGCGATTATCTCTACGAAGAGACGCCTCTGGCCCTGGCCATGATCGGCCCACCGGCTGTAAGACCCCTCATGGACTTTGCCCGGGATCGCACCAACGAGCTGTATGCGCGCATCAATGCCTGCCATGCCCTGACCTACCTGGTTGCCCGTCACCCAGAGCAGCGAGAGGCGGTGGTGAGCTTCCTCAGGGAGGAGCTTGGCGGTGATGGCGAGGACGCACCCGACTACTATGCCTTCACCGTGGCCTATCTCTGTGATTTGGTGGTCGAGGAAGCCCGATCCGAAATCGAACAAGCTTTTGAGCGTGGCATTGTCTCGACGGAGGTCATCACTCTGGACGACGTGGCCGAAGACATGGCCTCGGGCGAAGACTGGATGCTTCAACGAGCGCGGGGAAGCTTCCTGGACAAGTACGAATGACTTGGAGTAGTGGCGACTTGAGTCGCTTTTCAACAGCTAAAGCCGTCACTACAAGCCGTTTAGCTGCTCCAACGAGCGCGGGGAAGCTTCTTGGACAAGTACGAATGACTTGGAGTAGTGGCGACTTGAGTCGCTTTTCAACGGCTAAAGCCGTCACTACAAGCCGTTTAGCGGCATTCATTATGAAACGTTGTGGAGGGTAAACGATGCGTTGGCCTTTGACCCGGCGGAAGAAACCCAGGAAGATCGGTTTGGCCCTGGGCGGAGGTGGGGCTCGAGGGGCAGCCCACCTGGGCGTGCTAAAGGTATTGGAGAGGGAAGGCATCCGGCCTGACTGTGTGGTGGGGGTCAGTGCTGGCTCGGTCGTAGGAGCTAGTTACTGCGCCGGGATGTCGGTAGCGGAGATGGAGGAGCTTGCCCTGGATTTGCAGTGGTCGAAGCTGGGGCGTCTCGTCCGTCCTCGCCTGGGCTTTTTCGACAGCCAGCGCCTGGAGAGCTATGTGACCGAGGTCATCGGTGACCTTCAGTTTGCTGATCTCTCTATCCCTTTCGCGGCTGTAGCGGCCGACATCCTCACCGGCCGGTTGGTGGTGCTGAAAGAGGGGTCCGTGGCCTGGGCTGTGCGGGCCAGTTGTGCCCTGCCAGGCATCTTTACCCCGGTCGAAAGGGGCGATCAACTCCTGGTTGACGGCGGAACGATCAACAACCTGCCCGTCTCAGTAGCGCGGGAGATGGGAGCGGATTACGTCATCGCCGTAGACCTCCTCCCAGCGTTCCAGGACGGGCATCCCAGGCCCGACAACCTCTTCGAGATGTGGTCCCTCTCCTTCTACACCCTGCGGCGAGCCACCCACGCTGAGGGGAAAGACGCTGACTGTCTCATCACGCCCGCTGTAGGCTCCTATGGCACCTTCGAATTTTTAAGAATGGAAGAGATGCTCCCAAAGGGAGTGGAAGCTGCCGAGGCTAAAATGGGTCAGATCAAGACTGATTTGGGCCTTTGAGCTGCAAAGTCAAGGTGCGACGCACTTGGCAAGTGCGTCGCACCTGGCTCGATTGAGTTGAAACACCGAGGTGGATCATGCCCCTTTACGAATTCGAAGGCAAAAGACCGCAGGTCGCCGAGAGCGCCTTTGTACACCCTGAGGCGACGCTCATCGGCGGGGTGACCATCGGTGAGGGCTGTTACGTCGGGCCAGGGGCGGTGCTGCGCGGTGACTGGGGCGACATCGTGGTCAGCGACGGCTCCAACATCCAGGAGAACTGCATCATCCACGCCGCCCCCGATAAGGTGGCCACCCTGGGTCCAGCCAGCCACGTCGGCCATGGCTCTATTATCCACGGGGCCACCCTTGGCGAACACGTCCTGGTAGGCATGGGCGCCATTCTGGACGAAGAGGTGGTCGTCGGCGATGGGTGCATCATTGGCGCCGCCTGCTTTGTCCCCAGAGGGACGTCCATCCCACCGCAGAAAGTGGTGGTCGGCGTGCCAGGCCGGGTGGTGAGCGATGTGACCCCGGAGCAGGAGGAATCCGCCTGGTGGGGCACCGGAATTTACCAGGAACTACCTGCCCGCTGCCACGCCGGTCTGCGGCGGATAGACTGACGGGGGGGGCAATGGTCAAACCAACAAACGTATTGAGGCAACAGCCGCACTTGCCTATGTCGCCCTGAGTCAAGCGAAGAGCCTGCCCTGAGGGCAGTGCAGGGGTCTCGCTCGCCGACGACGAGATTCTTCGCTCCCTTCGGTCGCTCAGAATGACAGACAACTGCTTGATAAAGTGTCACTCTTGCCGCAATGCCAACAAGGATTCAGGAGGGATTTCATCGTGGCTGAAAATCAATTTGAAGGCAAGTGGGCGCTCATTCTGGGAGCGTCCAGTGGATTTGGGGCCGCATCGGCGCGGGCCCTGGCCAGGGCGGGGATGGACATCTTTGGCGTGCACCTGGACCTGAAATCCACCCTACCTCGGGCCAAGCAGGTCATAGCCGACGTCGAGGCCCTGGGCCGACAGGCGGTCTTCTTCAACAGGAACGCCGCCGACGCTCGCAAGCGGGGGCAGATTCTGGACAAAATGCAAGAGGTGCTGGGAGAGAGTGAGCCGCCAGGCGTCGTTCACGTCATGCTCCATTCCCTGGCCTTTGGCACCCTTCTGCCCTTCATCCCCTCGGAACCGGGCGAAGAGGTCGTTGCCCAGGACCAGATGGACATGACCCTGAACGTGATGGCTCACAGCCTGGTCTATTGGGTGCAAGACCTGCTGGCGCGGGAGATGCTGGTGCGAGGCAGCCGGGTCTTCTCCATGACCAGCGCCGGTTCCCATCGGGTGGTCCGAGGCTATGGGGCTGTGTCAGCGGCCAAGGCAGCCCTGGAATCGCACACCCGGCAGTTGGCCTTGGAACTGGCATCCAGGGGCATCCTGGTCAACTGCATCCAGGCTGGCGTGACCGACACCCCTTCCATGCGGATGATACCCGACAGCGACAAGATCATGGCCGAGGTGATGGCCCGCCATCCCGCCAGGCGCATGACTACTCCCGAGGACGTGGCCCAGACCCTGGTCGCCCTCAGTGACCCGGCCCTGACCTGGATCAGCGGCAGCGTCGTCTGTGTGGATGGAGGAGAGGATATCGCAACGTAAGCGGAAAGCCTTGCGAAGGTTTGGAGCCTTCGCAAGGCTGCAGGAGGAGGGTAATGCATCTGGCAGGCCACTACTATCACGTCTACAACCGTGGATGTAACCGCCAACGCATCTTTGCCAATGCCGGCAACTATCTGTTCCTGCTGCGACGTGCCCAATCCTTCCTTGCGGACTACCCGCTGAGCGTGATTGCTTATTGCCTCATGCCCAACCACTACCACTTCCTGCTGCGCCCGGAGGAGGATAGAGCACTCTCACGTTTTATCCAACGGTTGTTCAACAGCTACACCCAGGCGTTCAACAAGCAGCAAGGGCGCAGCGGCACACTGTTCGGGGGACGTGCAAAGAGCGTCCCAGTTGACACTGACGAGTACGTCGTCCACCTCTGCCGTTACGTCCACCTGAACCCGGTCCGGGCCGGTCTGGTGGCGCATCCGAGTGAGTGGCTCTACAGCAACTATCTAGAGTGGGTGGAGCGACGAGGTGGCACCTTGGTGGATCGTGTGTTTGTGCGACAGTATTTCCCGACTGCTTCCGACTACGAAGCGTTCGTTATGAGTGAAGTGGACCCGTTGCTGGAGCAGAGACTTCAAGTGTACTATCTGGATTAACCCTTGCGAAGGTTTAGGGATAGCTTTTGGGCCGAGAGTGCCTTTGCCCGCTGGGGATTCGCTGCTTGCTGAGACTATTCGCAACCTTCGCAAGGGTTGAGGTGGGGGAGGGGAAGGGAGAACCCTTGCGAAGGTTTGGCAGCCACTTTCAGCCAAAAGCCCCTTTGCCTGCTGGGAATCGCTACATGCCAGGGCTATTCGCAACCTTCGCAAGGGTTGGTTCGAAGCTTCAGGTCAGGGCACGTCGCCTTCCGCCTCAGGCGGGCCTGCCTCCCGCAGATAGGTGGCCGCCTCTTCAGGCGGGGTAAAGTTGACGTAGAAACCCATCCCTCGTTCAAAGCCATGCATTTGGATCAGGCGGGGAATGACCTCCACGTGCCAGTGGAAATCCATCTCAAGGGTAGGCCAGTCTCCAGAGGGCGGCCTGGCGTTGGTGTTGGGAGCGATGTGAAAGGCCAGATTATAGGCGGGATCATCCAGAGTGAGTTTCAGCCGCGTCAGCGCGTCCTTCAAGGCCCAGGCCAGGCTGGCAACTTGGCTCTCCGTGATCTCGGCAAGGGTGTGCTGATGCTTCCTGGGGACGACGAGCAACTCGAAGGGAACCAGGGAGGCAAAGGGAGCCACCGTCATCAAGTCGTCGTTCTGGCTGACGATTCGCTCCCCGACCTCCACTTCCTGCTCGATGACGTCGCAAAGCAGGCACCTCCCTTTCTCGCGGTAATACTCCCTGGCCGAATCCAGCTCTGTCGAGACGGCAGAGGGGACGATAGGAGCGGCTATCAATTGGCTGTGGGAATGGGCCAGGGTAGCGCCAGCGGCCCCGCCGTGATTCTTAGAGATCATGACGTAGCGGAAGCGAGGGTCTTTCTCCAGCTCAATCAACCGGCTGAGATAGGCTCGGAGGATCTCTTCCATATGCTTCAGGGGATAGTCGGCCATGTCCAAATCGTGCTGCAGGGCCTCAATCACCACCTCGTGGACGCCAAATCCGTTCATCCTCTCAAAAACCCCCTCGGCCTCGCGAGTCAACTCTCCTTCCATGGACAGGGCGCGGAACTTGCTGGTGACGACCCGCAGTTCCCAACCGGGTCCATTGGGAGGTGAGCCATCGGTGCGCAGGGCATAGACCTCGGACGGTGTGACGTGCTCGCTGCCCGGGCAGAAGGGACAAAAGTCCCCGCCAGATAGCTCGTCAACCGGCTTGAGGAAATCCGAAGGGCGCATGCCGCGCTCCATGGCGATGCTAACCCAGCACTGGCGGAGAGGGTCGTATCTTAACTCTGGCATCTGGGTACTCCTTGGTAGCTCAGCTTTCAGCTTAACAAGATCTTGAACACCGTTGGGAATATACCACAATCCCAGGCAAAGGGCAAATTTAGGAGCACCAACCAGGTTGACAAATCTCCTCCAACGCATCCCGCCGCCAGCTCCCGAATCACCCCGCCAGCCACGGCCTTGACCAGCCCCCGCCACAACTTGCCCAGCATCACTTCCCTCGCTCATACCTCGCTCGCAGGGGATTTGCAGTCCCCGTTTTGGTGACAATCACCCATGATCATGCCGGATCTCCCTGCCCCCCTGTCCCCAATCCGGATTGGTGACAGCCGACCTCTCGGCCGCAGCTCCCTCCGTCCCCAATCCGCTAATCCGTTCAATCCGTTCCCCGAATCCGTTGACAGCTCTTCCAAAACAAAAAACGCCCACTGAAGGGGCACAAGGCCCACCAGTGGGCGTTCCAAGACGCAACTCTTATCAAATTGTCAAATCAAGTTAGCCTTCACAAAGCGCCAAGCTCACGCTGAAGGCAATCATCCAGCCGATCCAGAATCTCAGGAAGCGGGCCGCAAGCACCTCTTATGTCCCCCATCCTAATACCTTTATTCAGGCTATGCAGATACATCTCAATGAGCGAGTTGACAAGATCAGCACGAACAAGATACTCGCTCACTACCTTCACAAGCTCCTCACCAGCAGCCACACCCGCCCGTCCAGAGACAAAAGCCCTCTCAAACGCAACCACAGGCATTTCTGGTACACTCTGTCCTAGCGGTTCGATGTGGTATTTCGTCAACTCCCGTATCCGCACAACCTCATTCCTCAACGATTGCAACGCTGCGACACGCGTTTTCTTAGCAAGCTCCTCTTGATACTCCCGAGTGGCCTTTGCCGCCGCCACATCGCCGTACTTCCTGGCAATAAGCCACGCACCGACCAAGCTCACCAGTGCGAGCGCGATACTAATTGGATCCACATTCATCGGGTGCACCTCCCTCCTGGCACAACTTCACCAACCTGGCCACGGCCACCCCATTGACGTGCTTCTCGCCGTGATGCTTAGATTGTACCACAACTACCCCATTTGGCAAGCGAGCAAACGGCAGCCCGCACTCCCCACACCGCAACGTCACCGTCTCATTGTTATTCCCCATCCCCCATTACCATCCTCCATTCCCCACTCTCCAAACCTCCATCCTCCCCTCTCCATTCGCTATTTGCTATTTGCAGCGACACCTCCATTGTCAACGTCACATCCCGCCGATAATGGGCCTTCGTCACCTCCTGCCAGGGCAAAGGGCATTCGGGTTTCGCCCCTTCGTGTTACCCTAGCGAAGCGGAATATGACACCGCGTCCTTTGAGTGCAAAGGCTGCTCCAACCTGTGTGAAGTGGTGCAAATCAAGGTCAGTCAGGAGGTGCTGGCCCGCTGGGGTGGGCGCTGTGGGAAGTGGGAGATGTGATCATAGCGCGAAATTCTATTGAGGGTGTCGGCCGACGGTGTCAACTTGGTACAGGGGGTTGACTTTTGGTGACTTATATGTGATAATATAAATGAGGCATTCTAGTCGCATTATGCGGCGAAAGGACATAACATCAAGGAGGTTTTCAAATGAAAGGCAGAGGGTACTTCAAGGGCGAAGGACTGAGCTTTGACCTCCCAGACGATTGGAATCTGCTGGCCATGGCTGAGCCTCGGGAAGTGGACGCTGTCCCAGACATCGAGGCCGAAGTGAAGCGTGCGCTGGAGAATCCGATAGGTATGGAGCCGTTGTCAAAGATCGTCCCCAACCTCGACAACAAAAAGACGGTCATCCTCAGTGAGGATCAGACCCGTCCCACGCAAGTCGGGCTAATTGCCTTGCCGCTGATCAACGAGTTGAATCGCCTGGGCATCCCCGACGAGGACATCCAGGTGATCATCGCGCGTGGCACGCACCGGCATCCGACGGAGGATGAGGTGAAGGACAAGTTGGGCGAGGAAGTGCTGAAGAGGGTCAAGGTCAGCGTCCACGACGCCGACGACCAGGATAACCTGGTTCTGATGGGCACCACCGGCCGGGGCACTCCCTGTTGGGCCAACCGTCTGGTGGCTGAAGCTGGCCTGAAGATCGGCATCGGCACCTGCAATCCCCACTACTTCGCCGGCTACGGCGGCGGTCCCAAGATCGTCCTGCCCGGTATCTCCGGTCGGGAGACGATCAAGAATAACCACGTCTGGATCAGGGATCCCAACTCCATGCAGGGTACCCGGGAGGGCAATCCCCTCTGGGAGGACATGCTGGAGACGGCCCGTATCGTTGGCCTGGACATGAAGATTGACACCGTCTTGAACTCCCAGACGGAAGTGTACCAGGTCTTTGCTGGCGACACGGAGGCAGAGCAGAAGGAAGCCATTGAGGCTCTTCTCGGTATCTATGGTGTCACCGTGCCCAAGTTGGCCGACGTGACCATCACCTCGGGCTACCCTCTGGAGACCAATCTCATCCAGTCAGGCAAAGCCATCCTGCTGGCCGATGCCGTCACCAAGCCCGGCGGGACCATCGTTCTCATCTCGGCCTGCTACGATGGTGCCGGGCCGATGATGTACGAGACCTTGAGCGAGAAGCCAGAGCCGGAGCAGGTGATCCAGTGGATTGCCGAGGGCAAGGCTTCCCCAACCGGTGGACCCATGGCCTCCCGATTGAGAAACCTGCTGAAGGCCAAGACCTTGATCGTCGTGACCGACGGTCTGACGGCCAAACAGTTGCAAGAGATGGACATGGAGCACGCTGCTTCTGTCGAAGAGGCTATCAGCCGGGTCAGCGGCAAGTACAAGGGGCCTGACGTCATCGTCTTGCCCGTAGGCAGCTCGACCTTCCCCTATGTGGAGAAGGAAGAGGCATTAGCGAAGGCCGCTTGAAGGTACGCGGTCAAGGGAGTTAGAGGAGCCTGAGGCGAACTCAGTGCAAAGTGCAATTGGGCGGAGAAGGTTGGGTTATCATCCCCCAATTAGAAGGGCGAGAGGGGCCATAAACCCTGCATCGGGGTGGCCCCTCTCGCATCTTCCCTGATGCCTACACGCTTTGTTCATTGTCATAAACGGAGAAAGCTGGTATAATTAGGGCGGAGGACTTAGCAAGTCACTGGTGAAGTTATGGACGTCATTCGAACTAAGGGGCTGACCAAGCAATTTGGCGATTTTGTGGCCGTTGATGGGCTGACCCTGACCGTGCCAGAGGGTGAAGTCCTGGCTCTGCTGGGACCCAACGGGGCAGGCAAGACCACCACGGTCAGGATGCTGGCTTCTATTCTCCAACCTACCTCCGGTTGGGCAACCATCGCCGGCCACGACGTCGTCAGAGACGCCAGGACAGTGCGTCGCATAGTGGGGCTGCTGACCGAGTTCCCCGGCCTCTACCTGCGTATGCGGGCCCTCGAATATCTGGATTTCTTCGGCCAGTTGCAGGGCCTGTCACCGCAGCAAATACAGCAGCGTAGCGAGGAATGGTTGGTTCGCTTCAAGATGTGGGAAGCACGTGATCTGCGCCTGGGTGAGTATTCTAAAGGGATGCGCCAGAAGCTGGCCTTGATCCGGGCCATGTTGCACGACCCCCAGGTTCTCTTTCTGGATGAGCCCACCTCGGCTATGGACCCCCATAGTGCCAAATTGGTGCGCGATTGTCTCCTCGACTTGCGCCGCGAACAGCGTACCATCATCGTTTGCACCCACAATCTGGCCGAGGCGGAACTCCTGGCTGACCGGGTGGCCATCATCAGGCGAGGACAAATTGTCGCTCTGGGAACTCTGACTGAACTCAGAGCGCGCCTCCTGGGTGATCCTGTTCTGGAACTGCGTCTGGCTCAATCTCTAGATGGTTTGTTGCCTCTTATCACCGACCTGATTGACGTTGAGGAGGAGGGAGAAACCTGGCTGCGCTATCGTACCGCCCGGCCTGAAGTGATCAACCCCCTTTTGATTCAACGTCTGGCCCAGCAAGGGACAGAAGTCATCACCCTCAGCGAAGTGCCACGCAGTTTGGAGGACGTCTACCTGAGGATTGTGGAAGAGTGAGGTGATCTGGTGTCCGTGGCTTCAGAGAGACTGCGAAGAGAAACAAGTTCGCTGGCTATGGCCTTGATCGTCACCAGGCGAGAGTTGCGCGATAGCCTGCGTGACTGGCGTATCGTTTGGCCCATCGTCATATTGACCCTGGTTTTTCCCTGGCTGATGAATTTTACGGCCAAAGTCAGCACCAGCTTTGTGGAGAAGTACGGCGCTTCTCCCATCGGCCCCCGCCTGATCCCTTTCCTGCTGATGATCGTGGGCTTCTTCCCCATTTCCATCTCGCTGGTCATTGCTCTGGAGACCTTTGTCGGGGAAAAGGAGCGCAACAGCATAGAGCCCCTCCTGACCACACCGATCTCCGATGGCGAGTTGTATCTGGGCAAGATGCTGGCGGCTATGATTTTGCCCCTCATGGGTAGCTATTTGGGTATCACGGTCTACCTTGTCAGCTTGTACTGGTCTATGAGGTATGTTCCTCCGCTCAATGTACTTGTTCTGATTATAGTGTTGACCACCATGCAGGCCCTGGTCATGGTCTCCGGGGCGGTGGTCGTGTCCAGCCATACCACCAGCGTGCGGGCAGCCAACCTTCTGGCCAGTTTCATTCTCATCCCTATGGCCCTCCTGGTGCAGGCGGAGAGCGTCATCATGTTCTGGGCCCGCTACGAGGTGCTATGGTGGATTGTGCTGGGCCTCTTGGTGATTGACCTCATCCTGGTGCGCATGGGCGTGCGCATCTTCAATCGTGAAGAGATTCTGGCGCGGCAGATTGACGAGCTCAACCTGCGGTTCGCTTGGCGAACTTTCGTGGGCTTTTTCCTGCGCCCACCCGGGTTGGCGCTTGCCTCTGAAAGAGAAGGGGGGCGCTTCACCGTTAGCCGTGTCTATGGGCATGACATACCGCATCTCCTGCGCCGTCAGTGGTTGCCCCTCACTGTAGTACTCATCGTGCTGGTAGCCAGCCTGGCTCTGGGATGGTCCTATGCCTCTCGCTACCCCTTGCCCCCCCAGGCCATTCAGTTGCAGAACCTGTCTCACGATGTCTTTGAAAAGGCACCGGCTATTGGCTTCTTGCCCACCTTCAGCACCTCCGGCATCTTTTTCAACAACGTGCGGGCACTGCTTCTGGCCGTGTTGCTGGCGGTTCTATCCTTGGGAGTGTTGGCCTTCTTTCCGCTGATGGTCCCCATCGGTTTGATCGGCCTTCTGATGGGCGAGGGTCCCATCGTGGGCTACAACCCCTTCCTTTTCTTCGCAGCTTTTATCCTGCCCCACGGTATCGCTGAACTGCCCGCGGCTATCATTGCTACCGCCTTCGCCCTGCGTGTTGGGGCCTCGATGATCTCTCCGCCCCCCGGCCTCACAGTGGGCAAAGGGCTGCTCCTGGCTCTGGCAGACTTTGCCAAGGTTTTCCTCTTCCTGGTGATGCCATTGCTCCTCCTGGCCGCCTTCCTCGAAGTGAATCTCACCCCTCACGTCGTCCTCTGGCTCAAGGGAGCCTTCTAGACAGGAACACGAGGGGAGAGGCATCGGTGGCAAGGCTGACCATCCTTGGCTCGGCGGCTGCGGTCCCTGATATGGACCACGACAATGCTTATATGGTGCTCGAAGGGGAGAAAGGTGCCCTTTTGATTGATTGTGCGGGCAGCCCCCTGGCACGGCTACGGGCAGCCGGGGTTGACCTCGATAAACTGAGCTCTCTCATTATCACTCACCATCACCCCGATCACATCTATGGCGTGCCTTCGCTCCTTTTGGGGCTTCGGATGCTCGGCCGCCGAGCCCCTTTGGACATCTTCGGAACCCGAGAGAGCCTGGCTGTTATCTGGGGAACGATGGACCTGTTGGGGTGGCAGAAGTGGCCCAGCCCCTTTCCCGTCGGGCGGCACGAAGTGGAGATGAGCGAGAGAGTCCTGGTCGTTGACTCGGATGAATTCGAGGTCAGAGCCACCCCGACGGAACACTCCCTGCCCTCCATTGGCCTGCGGCTAGTCTCCAAAGCGACGGGCGGGGTAGTGGCTTATTCCTCGGATACCGCCCCGTGCGACGCCTTTGTCCGGCTGGCGCAGGGGGCTGACATCCTTATTCACGAGAGTACTGGCGATTATGTGGGTCACTCGACTGGCGCTCAGGCGGGGGCTGTGGCCGGGCGTTGCGGGGCCAGGAAGCTGGTGCTGATCCATTATGCTATTGATGCCGACTTGAAGGCGCTGCGCTGGGAGGCTGAGAAGGAATTCGGCGGCCCGGTGGAGCTAGCTGAGGATTTCGCGGTCTATAACTTCTAGCAATGAATATGGGGGAGGGATGAACTATGCCTGGTATCGTCGTTGTGGGAGCCCAATGGGGTGACGAAGGCAAGGGGAAGGTGACGGACCTGCTGGCTGAGCAGGCCCAGGTAGTGGTTCGCTATCAGGGGGGGAACAACGCTGGCCATACAGTGGTCGTCGGACAGCAGACGCTGAAGCTGCACCTGATCCCCTCCGGCATCCACCGGCCGGGGGTCCTCTGTGTCATCGGTAACGGCCTGGTGGTAGACCCCCGAGCTTTGGTAGCGGAAATGGACGAACTGGAAGCCAATGGCCTGGATACTGCGGGCCTGCGCATCAGCGCCAACGCCCATCTGGTAATGCCCTATCACCTGATGCTAGACGGCATTGAGGAGGAGAGGCGGGGTGGCAAATCTATCGGCACCACCCGCCGGGGCATCGGGCCAACCTACACCGACAAGATGGCTCGCTATGGCCTGCGGGTGCAGGACCTTCTGGACATGGCCGTCTTCGAAGAGAAGCTGAGCCAAGCCTTGGAGCAGAAGAACGCCCTCTTGACGGCGGTCTATAGCAAGGAGCCCCTGGAGATGGGGTCCATCCTGAAGGAGTACGAGGCCTGCGCCGAGCGATTGCGGCCCCACATCGTTGACGCTTCCCTGCTGGTGCACGAAGCTCTGATCCAGGGCCAGAACGTGCTCTTCGAGGGAGCCCAGGGCACGTTGCTGGACATTGACCACGGCACCTACCCCTTCGTCACTTCCTCGTCACCGGTGTCTGGGGGAGCCTGCACGGGTGTTGGGATAGGACCGCGCCACATTGACGGGGTGATTGGGGTGAGCAAGGCCTACACCACCCGTGTGGGGGCCGGTCCCTTCCCCACGGAGTTGAGCGACGCTGTGGGTGATCATCTGGTGGAAGTGGGCCGCGAGTACGGCACCACCACCGGCCGTCGGCGGCGCTGTGGCTGGTTTGACGGGGTGATCCTGGGCTACGCGGCGCGGGTCAACGGTCTGACTGGCCTGGCTCTGACCAAGCTCGATGTCCTCAGCGGTCTGCCCAGGCTCAAAATATGTGTGGGCTACGAGTACAATGGCCAGGTGCTGAAAGAGCTCCCCTATCAGGGGACGGTTCTGGCTGGCTGTCAGCCCATATACGAAGAAATGGACGGCTGGACCGAAGAGATCAGTGGAGCGCGGGCCTACGACGAACTGCCACCCCAGGCGCGGGCCTACGTAGCCCGCCTGGAGAAACTGACTGGCGTGCCAATTGACATCATTTCTGTAGGCCCAGAGCGTGAGCAGACCATCCTTCTGCGCTCTCCTTTTGCCGCTCAGTGAGATGCCTTCTCTTTATCTTTTGACCGCTGAAGACATGGGCTGAAAAGGAAAGCGGGTTGTGCTGAGCGATTTTACATGGAAGAAGAGTGCACAGAAGTTGCTGGAAATTTACAAAGGGGCGATAAGAGGTTGATGAAAGTCTGCATATTGACCTCCGTCATCCCCCTGTTGACCCACGCATTTTCCACAAAGAGGCCCAAACGTTGCTCCAGGCTGGTCATGAGATATGAGAAGTGGTGCTGATTGCCCCTCGGGACAAAGAATCCGAAAGCGTGAACGGCGTTCAAATCGTGGGCTTGCCTCGCTACAAGCGGCGCTTCTGTCGGCCGCTCAACTGGTAGCGGATCTTCCGGACGGCTCTGAGGCAAAAGGCGGACGCATATTACTTATGTCGAATTACACTTTGGTGCCCTTTTCAGCGCCGTTTCGGTCTTGGAGTTGCTCTTTGCCTGGTGAACAGAGGGTTCTATGGTAAAGTATACCAGATGGAAAAGTTTTTTCACGCCCCAACGGCTGGCGATTCTGATCCTGGTGGCTCATCTGGCTCTGGGTGTGCTCTATAGCGTCGCCGTTCCCATCTGGGAGGCCCACGACGAGTGGGGACATTACGCTTTCGTGCGCTACCTGGCCACCGAACGGGCCTTCCCCCCACCTGGCACGAAGCTGGTCGAGCGATACGACGAGTCAGTTCAGCCGCCTCTCTATTACATCCTCGGCGCCCTGGCCACCTTCTGGATCGAAACCGACGATGGGCTGGAACTGACCACGAACCCCCATGCCACCACCGGCGACGGCACGGGCGGGGTGAACTTTGCCATCCACCGTTGGGAAGCAGAATCCTTCCCCTACAGGGGTACCGTCCTGGCCATCCACGTGACGCGCCTGGTGTCGGTGCTGCTCAGCACGCTGGTGGTCTGGACCACTTACCTCATCGGGCACTCCCTGCTTCCGGCGAGAGAGGAAATCTCCCTGGGGGCCATGGCCATTAACGCCTTCTGGCCCCAATTCCTCTTTTTAGGCAGTGTGGTTAACAACGACATCATGGTCACCGCTTTTGCCTCTCTTGTCCTCTTCTTCCTGCTCAGAATCGTCATCCATGAAACGGGGTTCGGGGATTGGCTTGCCCTGGGGTTTTGCCTGGCAGCAGCATTTGCCTCCAAGAGGAATGCCCTCGCTCTTCTTCCTTTGACCTTCCTGGGTCTGATGGTGCCCGCGATCAGATGGCTCAAAGAAAAGTCTGCTTCCTTACGCTGGGCCATCGTCGCCTCCTTGACTCTGGGTCTTGTTCTCGCCCGGTTTCTCTTTTGGAATGTGATCCCGCGCTTGCCCTATTTCAGGGCTTACGACAGGATGCTGTCCCAGTTCCGTTTCTATATCAACCTCTCTACCCTCGCCGAGCGGATGAACTGGCACTCCATTCTTGATATCGCGCAATACGCCTTCATCACCTTTTGGGCTGTCTTCGGTTGGGGGAACGTCGGCATCGAGGAATGGATATATGATCTCGTCGCTTTCATCTGCCTCCTGGCTGGCCTAGGTCTGCTCTTCTTCCTCGGCAAGAAGTCCAGACCTCAGACGAGGCTGGGCTTGGTGATACTGATGGCGGATGTTTTGTTCGTGACAGCTATGCCCATGTACATTTCTGTATATAAGGGGAAGATCTTCCTGATGCCGGGCAGATATGTCCTGCCCGCTATCTCGGCCGTCAGCGTCCTGCTCAGTGCAGGGTTGGCCGGCCCGGTGCCCGCCAGGGTAGCCAGAACCTTGATGGCTGTTGTAAGCGCTGTCATGCTCGTCTTCGCTTTGCTCATCCCCTTCCGCTACATCTTGCCCGCCTACGCTGAACCTCCCCTGCTCTCCCAGGCTGACGTTCAGGCTATCCAGAACCCCTTGCGCGTCAACTTCAATGACAAAGTGGAGCTACTGGGCTACGATGTAGGGAGGGGGCGAGTGAGGGCCGGTGAGGCCATCGCCACTACCCTCTACTGGCGCTGTCTGGGCCGTATGGAGCACAACTATACGCTGAGCGTGCAGGTGCTGGGACCGGACTATGAAAGCTATGGGGGAGTGAACCTCTACCCAGGACGCGGCAACTTTGCCACCTCACTGTGGCAGGTAGGCGACACATTCAGCGAAGACTATTGGATACCTGTCGCCCCCGACGTTCCGGCTCCTGTCATGGGGCGCATCAAGGTGGCTCTCTTTACCATAGACGACTCAACTCAGGAGCACCTGCCTGTCCTTGACCCCCAGGGGCAAGTCGCCGACCGCAGCGCGGTCTTCGGTCGGATCAAGATTGTGCCCAGGGAGCCGCCCGAGCACGTCATCGAGAACCAGGTGTATTATGATCTAGGCGGGAAGGTGGCGCTGATCGGCTATCAACTGACCTCAGCCGTTGACCAGGAAGCTAGCCTGAACCTCAGGCTCTACTGGCAGGCTTTGTCCGAGATGGATGAGGATTACACCGTTTTCGTGCACTGGCTCGATGAGAGGGGACGGATACTGACCCAGCAGGATAACCAACCCCGCAACGGCACCTATCCGACGGGACTGTGGGAGGAAGGAGAAATCATCGAGGACTTGTATCACCTGACCGTCCCTGCAGAGGTGTCGGCCGGCCAGCAGCCAATCAGTATCGCCTTGGGAATGTATCGTCTGGACACGCTGGAGCGGTTGTCCATCTCCGATGAAAATGGCCATCATCTGGCCGATGATCAGATCATCCTGAAGAGTGTGATCTCGGTCCTAGAGGGGGACGGCCAGACCTATGCTGGTGATTGAAAGCGGTGCCTTGGCGAGGAGCCCTTGGAAACATCTAACGGAGACATGAGCCGATGGAGATGGTCACAGTAATTGTGCCAATGTACAACGAAGAGCGCTATGTAGATTATGGAGCCTAGAGAGAACAAAAAAGAATCAACCCCCATAGTAAGCGTGGTCATAGCCATGCGCAACGAAGAGAACTATATTGCCCGCTGTCTCCAATCCATAGTTGACCAGGATTATCCCGGAGAGCAGGTGGAAATCCTGGTCGTGGATGGGATGTCTACTGACAGTTCACGGGATGTTGTCTCCGAATTTGCCGGACGATACGCTAACATCAGACTTTTGGATAATGAGAAGAAGATCGCCCCCGCTGCTTTCAACCTCGGCATCAGGAATGCCAAGGGCAGCATTGTAGCAATCATAGGTGCTCATTGTTCCCTGGCTCCAGATTACCTTTCCAATTGTGTGCAGTATCTGAGCACCAGAGAGGCTGACTGTGTGGGTGGGCCCATCGAGAACATCGGTGAGGGCTTCTGGGGGCAGGCGATTTCTCTTGCCATGTCTTCACCTTTCGGAGTCGGGGATGCGCACTTTCGCTATTCCCATCAGGAACGATATGTTGACACTCTGGCCTTTGGTGCTTACCGGCGGGAGGTCTTTGACAAAATTGGACTCTTCGATGAGAAATTGGTCCGCAATCAAGACTACGACCTCAATTACCGCCTGCGAAAGGCCGGTGGTAAGATCCTGCTCACCCCGGCCATAAAATCCCGCTACTACACCAGGTCTTCTTTGAAAAAGCTCTGTAGCCAGTACCTTCTGTACGGGTTTTGGAAGGTGCGGATGCTGCGCAAGCACCCGCACTCGCTCAGGGTCCGACAGTTGGTGCCACCTTTATTCGTCCTGGCCTTGTTGCTCAGCGGGGCTTTGAGCGCGATCAGCAACCTTGCCGCCTGGGTGTTCGCCCTGGTGGTAGCAAGCTATCTGAGCCTGTCGCTGGCTTTTTCTTTTTCCCTGGCCGCCCGCAACGGCTGGCGGTACTTCCCCGTCTTGCCTGTAATCTTTGCCTATTTGCACCTGAGCTGGGGCCTGGGGTTCCTGTACAGTTTAGCCCGGCTCACATTTCAGTGGCTGGTTCGCCACTAAGGAACACATGCACTCTTCCCGATTGCCTCTGCAGATATCGGAGCGAAAAACGCTGCTCATCCTGATGGATGGGGTGTTGGTCAACATGGCCACTCTGGCTGCCCTGTGGCTGGGCGCCCAGCGCTCCGGTTGGCCTTTCTCCAATCAGTTCCTGGCGGATCGCTTCTATTGGTTCGCCGGCCTGACCATCCTCTATCTCATTCTCGCTTCAGTCAACGATGCGTACAGTCTGAAAGTTGCGGCCGACGTTTTTCCCAGCGCCTTCGCCATCCTGAAGGTAACGGGGCAGATCCTTTTGGTCTATCTTGTCGTTTACTTCTTCTCGCCCCCGGGCTCGCTGCCCCGCCACGTGATGGGATTCTTGTCACTGATCTGCCCATCCCTCCTTCTGCTCTGGCGTTGGCTTTACATTGTGGTCTTCACCGCTCCCCAATTCCGACGCAGAGCGCTGATCATCGGAGCTGGCTGGGCGGGTCGAACCATTGCCCAGGCCATCCACGACAACCTCTCGGTGGATTATGAAATCGTCGGCTTCATTGACGATGATCCCCATAAACAGGGCCAGACCATTGAAGGCATTCCCGTTTTGGAGAACCACAGCAAGCTGGTGGCCTTGGTGGAAGAGATGGGCATCTCCGAAATCGTCCTATCCATCACCAAGGATATGAGAGGCGACATGTTTCAGGCCATCATGGATTGCAACGAACACGGCATCCAAATCACCCCCATGCCCATCCTCTACGAGCAGATGACGGGCCGGGTGGCCGTGGAACACGTGGGCAACAACTGGTTCGTCGTGTTGCCCATGGACGGGGTTTCTGCTTTCAGCCCGTTCATGCTCCTCAAGCGTCTGGCAGACGTCATCGTTTCTGTCTTCGGACTCGCCTTTCTGCTAGCGTTGTTGCCTTTTGTGGCCCTGGCTATCTACCTGGAATCTCCCGGCCCCATATTCTACTCTCAGGAGAGAGTAGGCCAGGCCGGACGGACCTTCCAGTTGATCAAGCTACGGTCAATGGTCCCCTGCGCTGAGCAGGATGGGCGACCGAGGTGGGCAGGAGAGAAAGATGAGCGGGTGACCAAGGTGGGGCGCCTCCTCCGTCGGATCAGGCTGGACGAGCTTCCCCAGTGCCTCAACGTGCTCAGGGGCGAGATGAGCCTCATTGGTCCACGCCCTGAGCGCCCCGAGTTCGTGGCTGAGCTGCAAAAGCGTATCCCCTTCTATCGCTCTCGCCTGGCCGTCCGTCCTGGCCTGACAGGGTGGGCCCAGATCAACTATCACTATGGCAGTTCGGTGGAGGATGCCCTGGTCAAGCTCCAGTATGATCTCTATTACATCAAACATAAATCGCTTTATTTAGAGCTCCAGATCTTGCTCAAGACCATCGGCGTTGTGCTGTCTTTCCAGGGCACCTGACCCTCCCTCGAGCCAGTCTTCACCTAGGACTCACTACATGAGATACACCATCCGCCGCATCAGCCTCGCCCCTTTAGCCAGATTTGGCTGCCTCTTGGGGACACTGGCCAGTTTACTGCCCAGCCTGCTCTGCAGCCTGAGCGCCCTACGCCTGCTCGGCCTCCTCCGTGGCTGGTTGGAAGGCTGGCAAGAGGGCGAAATTGAGATCCTGGGCTTTACCGCCACCCTGGATTTCGTCGAGTTGCTGAGGTTGGAGCCAGCCCTGAAGCTCCTGCAAACTATCGGGCCTATGTCGTGGACCTTCCTTATCCTGGCTGTCGTTGTTACGTCTGTGGCCAGCGGCCTCCTCATCGCTCTCATCGTCTACGCCACCGGCCTGGGCTACAACTTCCTGGCTTGGCTGACAGGTGGCCTGACGGTCGAGCTCAAGGAAGTGAGAGCACCTCGCTCCAGGCCTCAGGCCTGACCGACCTCTGTTCTCTCAGCAGGGGTCGTTTCAATTCAGGGAAGAGCCGTATTCCTCGGCAGTCTCCAGGAAAGCCAGGACGTTCTCCCAGGGGATGTCGGGCTCGTCAATGTCGTAGGCCGGGCAGAGGACCAGACCAGCTCGGCCCAGGGTCTCGATCCGCAGCTTGACCTCGCGCCTGATCTCGTCAGGGGTAGCAAAGCCAAAGGTGGTCTGGGCTCCCACTGTGCCCCAGAGAGCAACCCGGTCCCCGTAACGCCTTTTGATCTCCAAAGGGTCCATCACATCAGGCTGCACAGGGTTGATGGCATCCACGCCAATCTCGATCAGGTCAGCGATGATGGGCTCAAAGTAGCCGTCGCTGTGATAGAGGACCCGCAGGTCGGGCTTGATGGCCCGGGCGGCGCGGATGATCCCGGCCAGGCGCCGTCCCAGAAACTCGCGCCACATGGCGGGGCCGATGATCATGGTAGTGGGCATCCCCACATCGTCGTCCAGGACGAGGATGTCCACGCCGGCCTCAGCCAGGACCACGGCGTTGTGCCGGCAGAGGTCAGCCAGCCTGTCCAGCAGAGCGTGAGCCAGCGCCTTGTTGCAGATGAGGTCCAGAAGAAAGTTCTCAAGACCTCGCAGCCGCCAGGCCGTTTCAAAAAGCTCCCCACCCAGATGGGGAGGGCCTCCGGCCACGGCGTAACCTTCTCCTTGCCACCTTTCCACCTGCTTCTTCAGACCCCGATAACGATACCCGGCCGTGAGGTCGGGCCAGGGGTAGTCGGCCAGGTCGGCCACGGTTTCGGCCTCAGCCAATGGGTTGCGCCAGGCCTGATCTTCAGGTCGGTAACCCCACTCGCTATAGGTGCGCAGTTGAGACGGTGATCCGATGCGGGTGTCCATCGGAAACTGTTGAATGTAGCCATGAAAACGCTGCTCGGACTGGGATGGCTCGAACTCCACAAAGCGAACCTCCAGGCCCAAATCCTCCTCGGTGAAACCAGGCGGGGCGATGGCTGCCAGGTCCACGCGGTAGAAACTGAGGGCTTTGGGCACCTTGTCCGGCTCCCGTCCGGCCAGGGCAGCCAAAACCCTCTCCCTTGGTTCCATGTCTATTCTCCTTAGATCGGCGTGGTCATTCGGTTTTCCCAGAAGCGCTGGCTGAGTCGGCGCTCGCTCATCTCCAAGCTGAGAACTGAATGGCCTTGTCAAATTGGTGGCCAGGGGACGTGACGACCAGGCCCCGGCTCGGGGAAGATAGCCTTTTTCAGAAGAGTGTCCAGGCGCCGCTTTAGAGCTTTCATTTCTTCAGCCGCCAGGAGCCTGGACAGCAACTCCACCAGAGGGTCCCATTGGGCAAGGCGATCTCCGAAGGCCATCAGGTCTTGCAACAGGTCCTCTGGAATGGGCTGACCGGCAAAGTCCCAGATGACGGTCCGCAGCTTGTGGTCGGCATGGAAGGTCAGAGCGTTGTCAACGGCCCAGACGTGCCCGTCCTTCCCTCTCAGGCAATGGCCACCCTTGCGGTCGGCGTTGTTGGTCAGGCAATCGAAGAGGGCAATCTGTTGGAGCTCAAGCACGTGTTCGTCTCGAAAGGTGAAGTAGTGGGCCTCGGGCTCAGCATCAATGAACAGTTGGACCGAACCGAGGCCGTGCGGTCCGTCCCGCAGGACGGTGGGGGGGATAAAGGACCAGCCCAAGACCTGGCTGACCAGGTAGGCAGCGACCTCCCGCAGACAGAGGGTGCCCTGGGGGAAATCCCACAGAGGACGCTCTCCACGCTGGGGTTTGTAGACGGCCAGGCATTGCAGGGAAGCGTCGCGAACGATGGTCAGGGAAGTATAGTTGGAACTCCACGGCAGGAGGCCCAACACCTCCATCTCACCTTGCGCCAGGAGGGTGATGATTGTATCCACGGCAACGGCTTCGCCTGGCAGGCTGTCAAGTGGCTGCTTGTCCTGAGCCCTTTGACTAGGCCCAGGGCAAGACTCAGGATAAACTCCGCCGAAAAGGTGGTGATCATCGGTCATGGCTAGTATTTCTGCCCATCGCCGTTGCCGCCAGGGCAAAAGTGGCCTTCGGGGTCAATGGGCTCCTTGCAGAGAGGGCAGATGGGACGGCCTGCGGCCACCGCCTCTTTGGCGCGTTCGCTGAGGGCCTGCATTTGCCCCGGCGTAGCCCAGAAGCGAGCGATGGCGATGTCCTCCGGCTCTTCCGGGTCAGGGGGCAGTTGATAGGCCACAAGGATCAGGAGGTTCTGTCCCTCTTCGTAGCCCAGCCCTATCTGCCCGACGACGAACTCGGGCTCGATGGGTTGCTGGAACGTCGTGTCGTGATAGATACTCTCTTCTTCCAAGAGGTCAGGGTAACTCTGGGCCAATCCTTGCAACAGACGGTCGAGGGCTGCGGCCAGATGATAGGCCTGTTCCTTCTCTATCTTGAGGGTCACCAGGGTGCTGCCCTGGGAGGCCTGGAGGTAGAAAACGCGCTTTCCCGGTGCGCCGACGGTTCCGACAGTGATATGGGTTACTGGATTCAAATCGTAGACGAGCCGAGCCATGAGGTAGGTTTCCTCTCGATACTCAGTAGATCTCAACTTGCTCCTGCTGGATCGCCAGATCCAGCAGATGGGCAGCGGATCTGGCGCTTGTCCTGAACCTGTTGAAGGGATCCGCTGCGAGCTTTTGCGGTCTACTGACACTATTCTTACCTGGGGCTTCTACGCTCCTTGCCCGTGCGCAGAACATCAATGGTCCCGCTATCGTTGAAAAGCACCAGGCGTGGCCCTAACTTATTGAACCGAAATGCAGTCAAAGAGGCGGGATAGACGACCAATCGCTGAAACAGGTCCAGATGCAAACCTATGTAGTGAGCTACTGCGGCCTTGATCACATCGGCATGGGAGACCACCGCCACGGTCGCCCCTGGGTGAGCCTTGCGGATGACATCCAGTTCGGCCACCGCCCGGGTCTGCATCTCGTGCATCGTCTCCCCGCCGGGGATGCTTACCCCGCTAGGGTAGAACTGGATGGCCAGCCACTCTTCCTTCTTGGCCAGCTCCTCGATGGACTGCCCGGTCCACTCCCCGATCCGTATCTCCCCGAGGTTCTCCCTGATCTGCACGCCGAGGCCATGGGGAGCGGCGATGGCCTCGGCTGTCTCCACGGTCCGTTCCAGGGGGCTGGCATAGATAGCCTCAATGGGCAGCGAGGCCAGGCGCTGAGCCAGGGCTTCAGCCTGTTGGCGGCCTTCCTCGCTGAGATGGATGCCAGGCGTCCATCCGGGCAGGCGGTGGCCCACCCAATCGGTCAGGCCGTGTCGGATGAGCAGCAATTGGGTTATGCCTTGCTCCTTCTTATGGTGATCATTGGCTTGCTGGTGAGGAGTCTTTGTTTTAAGGCTCATGCTGTCTCCTATGGAAATGACTGGCTATGCACTGTTGGCTTGGGCTCGGTCAGAGATCTTCGCCCAACGAGAAGTAGCTTGAGAGAAGTGCATGGAACGGCTCATCTTTCTTTGAACCTCACCCATTCCAGATGATAATCGTAGTCTCCAATGGGCTCTGCTCCCAGCGATCCCAGCAAGCGCGCCGTTAGACCTGCTTGCGGCGGGAAAGCATCCTCCAGCATACGAGGCAGTTCCTGGAGTTCGTGAGTAACCTTGTCAATTTGCTCTAAAACCCTGGCTCTCTCTATAGCTTCTATAGTCATTGACCTGTTTCCTTGATAGTACTACAGCCACATCGAAAGGGCTGTGGCTAGCTCCCTCTTTTCTGCTTCAATGTACGACTGACTGGCAGTTGGTCCAGTGTTTAGTATATCACATGCTTTCCCTTTTGCCAAGCGCTTATCTCGTTGGACCTTGCTCATCGGTAACTCACCCGATGGGCGGCACGCGGGCTTGACAAAAACCCAGAGCAGGGATATACTGAACTTCAGTGCATCTTCTGCAAGGGCAGCTCAAGTCGCCCTCTGGCCCTTTAGGATCGGCCACCTCTTGACTGATCCACAGCATCGGAAAATGCTCCATACAAAACGTCCGCGTCAAGTCTCTGGCTATCAAGTGGCCGACAAGGAGTCGCTGAACGGCGAAATGGTCCTCTTTCATCCGGCCACACAGAAGATACTGTACAGCAACCGCGCCGGCGCGCTGATCTGGGGATTGTGCGACGGCCAGCGCACCGTGGCCGACATCATCCAACTGTTAAGCGAAGCCTACCCCGATTCCGCCTCAGAAATCGGGGCCGACGTGCGCGACGCCTTGCTTACCTTTGTTGAGCAGGGTGCTATCGAGTGGGTGTGATGCCAGGTGACCCCTTGCGCGTCCAATTCGGCGGTAACGCCGTCCTCATTTTGTGCGACGACGGCGCCCTGCGCCAGTCGCTACACCAACATTTCCGCCATTGCCTGAGGGATACCGCCTCGGCGGTGGTGACGTATCGGGTCACGGCCGAAGAGGATGAGGTGGTGCAGTTGCTGCGCGACGGCGAACCCTTGTACCGCGGCCCCCGCTCCCCTTACCTGGTTGAGTGCCTGATGCAGGACCTGACCGTGGCCTTGACCACTCACTGCAGGCAGCACCTGGCCTTTCACGCCGCCGGCCTGGCGCGCGGCGAGAGCGGCCTGATCCTCTGCGGCGGAACGGGCAGCGGCAAATCCACCTTGGCCGCCTGGCTGACGGCCAGCGGCCTGGATTTCTTGACGGATGAACTGGTCGGCGTCCCCCTCGACCTGAGTGAAATGAGTGGCCTGGCCCGCCCCATCGGCCTGAAGGCGGGTTCCGCCTTTGTCTGGCAGCGCTGGCTGGACGAAACCGCTGGCCAAAGCCTGACCCGCTTCCCCAACGGGGCAGTCCTGCTAGACCCAGAGCACCTGCGTCCCCGCTGCGTGCGCGCCTCTGCTGATCCACAAATCCTCCTTTTTCCCCGCTATGCGCCCGACGAGCCTTTCGTAGCCCAGCGGCTATCCACCGCCGAAGCGTTGTTTCACCTGATGCATCGCCTGATCAATGCCAAAAATCTGCCAGACCACGGCTTTGAGGCAGCCACCCGCCTGGCCCGGCAGACCACGGCCTACAGCCTGACCTACGCCGACATAGTCTCGGTCGCAGACTGGATTGAACAGGCTGATTGGCTCTGACCCTCATCGAAGACGGCCCTCACCCACGCCCTCCGCTTCGGGCACCCCCTCTCCCGACCTTGGGATTAGGGGCCGAGGGGTGAGGGGCTGCTACCACCGATCAACCCAGTATTGTCGAGTCAGTCAAAAACCGGGGTTCTGATCCTGCTCAGAATCGGGGAGGTTTGACAAGGGGTGTACGTCAAAAGCCTGGGCGAATGGCTTGGAGCTCTCGTCCGTGCTGCCCCGCTCCCACTGGATCGCCAGATCCGGCGGATTGGCGGTGGGATCTGACGATCCCACCGGAGCAGCTTACCCAGGGTTCTGAACGATGCCCTTTGACAAGACGCCCAAACTATGATATAGTCTTTCTGCGCATCATTGTTTCTTGCCCCTTGAACTCAAAGGAGGAGCGATGAGCTGGCCAAATGAAGAGAAACGGTTACTGTCACGCCGGGATGCCCTGAAAGCATTGGCCGCCGCCGGGGGCGCAGTCGCCCTGGCCACGCTGCCAGACAAGTGGGAGAAACCCTTGGTTCGAGTCGGCGTGCTACCGGCCCACGCCCAAGCATCACCAGTCGGCACATCGTACGCCTATATAGCGAACTCCAATGACAACACCGTCTCCATCATCAACACGGCCACCAATACCGTGGTGGCTACCGTGAACGTGGGGAATAGCCCTTATGGCGTCGCCATCACCTCCGGTGGGTCGCGTGTCTATGTAGCGAACCGGGCTTCCAACAGCGTCTCCGTCATTCGAACGAGTGACAACACTGTGGTGTCCACCGTGAACGTCGGGCCACAGCCTTGGAGCGTCGCCGTCATCCCGGACGGATCGCGCGTCTATGTGCCGAACTGGGGTTCCGACAACATTTCCGTCATCAATACGGCCACCAATACCGTGACCACCGTGACCGTGGGGACTAGCCCTCTTGGCGTCACCGTTACGCCAGACGGGTCGCGCGCCTATGTGGCGAACTATGGCTCCCACAACGTTTCTGTCATCGACACAGCCTCTAATATCGTGGTGGCCGGGCCGCCCTCGGCAATCCCCTTGGACGTGGGGACTGTCCCCGTGGGCGTGGCCGTCTCCCCGGACGGGTCGCGCGTCTACGTGGCAAACCAGTTTTCCGACACCGTCTCCGTCATCAACACGGCCACCAATACTGTGGCGGCCACCGTAAACGTGGGAACACAGCCTTATGGCGTGGCCGTCTCCCCAGACGGGTCGCGCGTCTATGTGGCGAACCATGGCTCCGACGCCGTCTCCGTCATTCGAACGAGTGACAACACTGTGGTGTCCACCGTGAACGTGGGGACGCAGCCTTTTGGCGTCGCCGTCACCCCGGACGGGACACGCGTCTATGTGGCGAACTATGGCTCCGACAACGTTTCTGTCATCAACACGTCTACCAATACCGTGATGGCCACCGTGAACGTGGGGAATTCCCCCACAGCTTTGGGCCAGTTTATCGGCCCGCCTATCTGATCGGGTGTGGATCAATAGAAAAGGCCCCTCACGCGAGGGGCTTTTTGCATGGCCACGGACTGAAAGGGCCTAATCTGTCCTGACCAGCGCTCAAACCTGCGAGAGGGTGAACCCACCTTCTTCTTTGAAAAGCATTGGCTTCAGCCGGGTATAGTAGACGAGGTCAACGAGGTTCAAGAACACCTCGCCAAGGGCCTTGCAGACGTGAAGCCCGTAGTAGAGACAAACTCGCACGGGCTTCGAGACGTTGTATCGCCTGGCAATGAACCGGGGAGCGGGCCACAGGTATCGAATAAGGTCGAGCAGCCGCACGGGGCGGAACATCAAATCGAGGCGGAGGCCCAACAGCTTTCTTAGCGGATGAGAGGGGCTACTCTCGTCCCGTTCTTCTTTCAGATCCTCAACGGCCAGAGCCAGGATTTTCCCCTCCAGCCAACCCGTCTGTGGAGCCGGTAGGCTCTCCAGGACGCCCTGCAGAACAGGGGCATTAAAAAGCCGCACCACCGAAGCCAGGGCAGGCTGCACTGCCGACTCGACCTGCCAGCGCCCGGCCTTGTGCACGACGAGGTCCCAGTCCAGGTCCGGCCCATCGCGTCGAATCACCTCGGCGATATCGCAGTACAGGATCAGAAAACCGCTGGCCAGGATCAATTGGACAAAGTCGGGCCTGGGGAGAAGGTATTTGCTGTAGTAGCAGTGTTTGATGAGGTGGACGCACAGGCTTAGCAGCAAATCATCTGGTGGCATCAGCAAAGCCTCAACGCCGGCCACCTCGCCGCTGATGGCCTCTTCGAAAATCTCGGCATAGTCCACGTTGAACACAGTGTATTTGTGATCCAAAGCCCAGTGAAGCTCGGTGACCACCCCTCCCTCTCTTCTCACGTATTGCAGGTGGAGATGGTTTCTCTCAAAGTACTTTTCATCTATGCCATGGGAAGAGCGATACCGCAGATCGAACAGGGCCTTCCGGGCCCGCGCCAGGTCTTGCTTTCGGATCAGCAGATCAATGTCGGTGAAGGGTCTCAATGCTGGGTCTCCGTAAATGGTTTCACCCAGAACCAATCCCCGCAGGAGGATGGCCTGAATGCCTTCCTCCCTGAAACCGGCTAACATCTCCCTGACGGCTTGCTGAGAAAGGGTGCTGCGAGCAAGGCCCAAATAATACGAGTTCTCCAGCTCTCTCATCGCCTCCGCCGGCACCAACGTGCTGAGGCCCGTCTCCCGCAAGCTGAGGTAGAGCAAAGGTCCCACCCGGTTTGGCAAAGCCAGCCGGGTGATCCACTCCCAATCAAGACCTCCAGCGCAGAGCTGACGGATCAGGTGACAGTCGTCTTCATCCACCTGGGTCCTGGCACAGCGCAGCAAGAAGAGCGATTCGTTCGATCTATCCACCCTTGTCTCCCGGTGAGCTAGTACATTTCGACGCAAGTTCGCCTACCATTAGCAATCTGACGGAATCACAGTCCAGCATCCTGAGTAGGCCGAAACTGCGTCCTGAGCTTGGCGAAGGGCGGAGTGAAGGCCGTATCGAAGGGTGCGCGTTTGCAACAGTTCGCCGCTTAAGCCGCATCCTTCGACACACCTGCGGCTACTCAGGATGCTATCTCGATTTCGGTTGCCTGGCCTGAGCTTGTCGAAAGGAATGGTAGGTCTATTTCCTCCGAGCTATACTAAACATCAGAAAATACTCGCCGCTAGATTAGTTCTTGTCTGGAAACCCCAGCAGAGGCGGCTCCCATGCCTGTCCTGAGCGCAGCCGAAGGGCCGCCGGATGCCGGGCGTGGGAGCCCGGCCCGCTAGTTTCCAGACAGAAACTAGATTAACCCAGTTCGGCCCAAAAGTCAAGTTGTCTTAATTTGACGCATCTGGAGAAGGGTGATAAGATTAGAGAGAGGAGTTCATATGTCTCTGGCTATCAAGACGGTAGGGCTAACCAAATACTTCTATGCCAAAACCAGCCTGCGCCAGGTTCTGCTGCGCCGCCTATCACATTCAACGGAGGGAAGGATCACCGCCGTTGACAGGGTGAGCCTCGAGGTAAAAAGAGGGGAGCTGTTCGGGTTGTTGGGGCCTAACGGCGCCGGTAAGACCACATTGGTCAAGGTCCTTTGCACTCTGATCCTGCCGAATTCAGGGACGGCCACAGTGAACGGATATGAGCTGTCAGACGAAGAGAAGGTCAAAGCCTCGATCGGGCTGGTCGGTGGTGAGGAGCGAAGTTTTTATTGGCGGCTGAGCGGCAGGAAGAATTTGGAATTCTTTGCCACTTTGCACGGGTTCTCGTCCCTCCGGATCACGGAGAGGATCGAGAAGCTGGCCAAGCTCCTCGACATGGAGGAATTCATTGATCGCCGCTTCGACCAGTACTCTTCCGGCATGAAGCAGAGGCTGGGGATCGCCCGCGGCCTGTTGAACGAGCCTCAGATCCTCTTTCTGGACGAGCCAACCAAGAGCCTGGATCCCACGTCGGCCACCCGGCTGCGAGAGACCATCCACGATCTGGCCCATCGAGAGGGCTATACCGTCATGCTGGTGACCCATCAATTGCACGAGGCCGAGGAGCTGTGCGATCGCATCGCCATCATGCATAAGGGACGGATCAGGGTGGTGGATGATATCGCCAGTCTCAGGAAGATGGTCCGGCCGGAGAAGAGGTACCGTTTCGAAGTGTTCGGCCTCTTGCCTCAGACCTTGAGTGCCCTGCGGAACCTGGAGGGGGTTCGTGCCCTGGAGATCGAACCGCTGGACGGTGACGGGCTCTCGCTGAACGTCCACCTCCTGGAGAGCAGGGACAAGAGGAGCCTGGCCGGAGTGATCAACGCCATCGTCGGCCACGGGGGACGGATCACCGACGTCGCCTCGGAAGAGCTTTCACTGGACGAGGTCTTCAAAAGATACACCGGGGAGGAAGATAAGAATGACTGAGAGCATGGTGAGATCGTTGAGAAAGCCGCTGGCTTTCGTGAAGAGGGATCTGAACCTTCAGCTCAGTTATCGCTTTGCCTTCTTTCTCCAGCTATCCCGCATCTTCTTCTCGGTCTTGATGTTCTTTTTCGTGGCCCGTATTTTCGGCGGAGCGGCCACCCCCTACCTGGACGCCTACGGTGGTGATTACTTCTCCTTCGTGCTGGTGGGCATCGCCTTCTCCGGTTACCTGGGGGTGGCCATGGGCTCTTTTTCGGGCAGCATCCGGCAAGGGCAGATGATGGGCACCCTGGAAGCGATGCTGGTCACCCCCACCCGGCTGTCAACTATCCTGCTATCCTCCAGTCTGTGGAACTTTGCCTTCACCTCGCTGCGCATCATCGTTTACCTGGTGATTGGCGCTACGTGCTTCGGGGTGGATCTCAGCCAGGCCAACCTGTTGGCGGCCCTGTTGATCCAGATTCTCACCATCCTCACTTTCAGTTCCCTGGGCATTATCTCCGCCAGCTTTATCATGGCTTTCAAGCAGGGCAATCCCTTGAATGCGGTTCTGGGCACTGCTTCCAGCCTGCTGGGCGGAGTCTACTATCCGATCACCGTTCTTCCCTTCTGGCTGCAGCCCTTCTCTCA
>JBGVTF010000112.1:0-10698 GCA_041862415.1 Anaerolineae bacterium
AAAGACCAGATCGTTCTTCTCCCAACTGAAGCGACCCTCCACCTCTGGCTCGATGCTGAAGGCTTCCTCCACCGAGGCCCGGTCCATGGGCTGGTCGAAGGCGATGACAATGGGCTCCTCCAGCGCCTGCTCCTCGCCCGGTGCTGGTGAGCGGTAGACAGTGATGGGCGGCTGGGGCGGCAGCGGCGTAGGGGTGGGCAACGCCTCGGCCTCTAGCGGTGTTGGCGTCGGCTTTAAAGAGGGTAGACCGGCGGGGCGCAGGTTCCACAAGACGGCTATGAGCCCAATGACACAAAGGGCCAGGATAATGACCAGGACGAGGAAAAGGCTTCGTTTCATGGTTGTGACCTCCTGTTGGTGGATGGCGGATAGCTGATGGAAGATAGCACTGACGCCCGCCGCCGCGCCCCGGCGTGAAGACACGATACCCTTTGGAATGCAACATCGCCTTGCAACCCCGCGCGCGGCAGGGTCGGCGGGCGTGTATTTACGGCCATACGTTCTATTGAAGGGTTTGCAGCATTTCCTTGTTGTGCCGCAAGATTTCGTTAACGATGGTTTGCACGTCTACCTTCTTTTGCTTGGCGTATTTTTCAATAAACTCGGCAATATCGTCATCCAAGTAAATCGGCAGTTTCAGCCGAACGTTCGGACGATAGAACTTGCCCCGCACACCTTTAGAGAAATTGTATTCCTTCTTCATATGTCTCACCCCTCATGGTATTGCTCTGCTTCTCGCTTGGTCGCTTTCCTTGCAGAGATGATCCGAATGTTGCAATTCTCTGGGTCTATCTCTCGAAAAGTGTGGACAATGACGAGAAGAACATCATTTCTATCCATTCCCAGAGTTATCCACCGCTCTTCTTCTTCGCTATGCTCCTCGTCGCAGATTGAAATCGCAAAAGGATCAAGAAATATTTGTGCAGCCCGTTCAAAACTGACTCCATGCTTTCGAAGATTTTGTTTCGCCTTCGAAGGATCCCATTCAAAATTGTATTGCACGTTTGCTCCTGTGCATTAACGATTCTTTTCGATTCGTGCGAATGGCTCTCCCGCCTCAGTGCTGGTTATACGGCATGGCGGTAAACGCCCACGCACGGCAACCACTTTCAGGGCCACCAATCACGCCCCGCGACGAGCGCGACATGGTCTGCAGGCAGATGTTAAACGCACCCTTTTCACTGTCTGCGTGTCCTTCGAATCATCTCTTTCAGGCTTGATGCAACTGCGGAGCGAAGATGCTCTGTTGTCTTATAAAACTGTACTCTGACAGGAGCAATATCGAAGGGAATGGTCGTTCCTTTCTTGGCTATCAGCAGAATATCTAATGGCTCGTTCCCAACCCCATGGGCATAAGCCAAGTTCATAGTAAACACTCGGTCTTTCGTGAGTCAAGTCGAGAACGATAAACTCGGCACGCTCTATGAGGTCGGTGATTTCCCGAATGATGAATCCTGAGCCGGCGTTTTCATCTACTCTTTTGGCCCTAAGCCCAAGTAGAGGCCCACTCCTATAGCACTTTGACCGCCGGATAGCACCTCACTCACTAGTATAACATGAAAGCGTCGCAGGAGCAAAGTGCCTACTCCATCACCGTGACATACACCGGTTCGCTCGTCAACAGTCTGCCCGTGGCGTCGTAGCCCTCGGCGTGAAAAGCGTGCACCCCCGGCGTCAAGGGCCACGTGCTGCGATAGGGTGGGGTAGTGAGTCTTGCCAGGGGTTCTTCATCCACGTAGAGAACCAACTCGGCAACAACTGTCTCCTCCGTAGGCCGTGCTACCACCTCGATGCGCTGATCGCCCAACGGCAGGGCCGGACTGAGACGGAAGACGCTGAAGGGGTCAGGGCTGGTCATCACGAGGGACGAGGGATAAGGGATAAGGGATAAGGGATAAGGAGTGAGGGGCCGAGAGTCCCTCACTCCTTGCTGTTCAGTGGCTGCTCGCTGCAATTCGTCTGAGGAATGCAAGTAGCAATATTCTGTGGGGGGCTGAGGGATTCCTTGCTTTCGCCCCCATTCCATTGCCTCGGCGGGCAGGAAGGCATACACCCTCTCCACCACTTGCTCAGGAGGGCAGTTCTTGGTAGCCAGCATCCCCGTGGCCACGTCAATCCGAACCGGCCGGTGCATGGTGCAATACTCGCGGGGCTCGGTGCCGGCGATGAAGAGCTCGGTTTTGCGGTGGGGACAATGGGGGGAGGGCAGTTTGCCCGACAGGGCGCAGACCTCCACCCGGACCAGGCCCTCCGGCTCGGCGAACTCTTGCACAGGACGGCCCTTGACCACCTCCTTCATAAAGTCGTGCCAGATGGGCGCCGCGCCAGCCACTCCCGAGACGTGTCGCATGGGTTCGTTGTCCGCGTTGCCAGCCCAGACGCCCACCACCAGTTCAGGGGTGTAGCCAATGGTCCAGTTGTCCCGCCAGTCAGTGGTAGTGCCGGTCTTGGCCGCAGCCGGGCGGGACAGCCTGAGCACGCTCCCCTCGCCAAAGCCAGAGATGCGGGCCGTGTCGTCAGACAGGATGTCGGTAATAAGATAGGCCACTCGTTCGTCCAACACCCGCTCGCCTGCTTCTGGTCGCCACTCCCTGAGTACGTTCCCCTGGCTGTCCTCAATGCGGAGAATGGCCACCGGTTCGACTCTGTGCCCGCCGTTAGCAAAGGCGGCGTAAGCGGCCGTCAGTTCCAGCAGGCGAACCTCGCCACCTCCCAAAGTGAGGGCCAGCCCGAAGCGCTCGCTGTCGTCCAGGGTAGTGATCCCCAGGCAGCGAGCCAGGGCCGTCATGTCCTCCAGCCCCACGTGATCCAGCACCTTGACCGCTACCAGGTTGAACGACGACGCCAGAGCCTGGCGCAAGAGGACCGGGCCACGGTAGAGGCGGTCGTAATTTACCGGCACGTAGGGATCGCCTTCTTTGGTGACGAAAGAAGTGCGCACGTCGTTAACCATGGTGGCCGGAGTGTAGGGATCGGCGCGGCGCGGATCGAAGGCGGCAGCGTAGGTGATGGGCTTGATGGAGGAACCCGGCTGGCGGGTGGCCAGGGTGACGTTGACCGCACCGTCGATGCGCAGGTCGAAATAGTCGGGGCTGCCCAGCATGGCCAGAATCTCCCCCGTCCATGGGTCCAGGGCCACCAGGGCCGCGTTGCGCACGTTGCCGTCGGGGAGCCCTCTTCGGCGCTCCGAGAGTTGGGCCAGACGGTAGCGAACGATCCAGCGGGCTGTGTCCTGCATGTTCAGGTCCAGGGTGGTGTAAACTTGCAGGCCACCTCGCTCCAGGGTAGCCAGCCCCAACTCGTCCTCCAAAAGTCGCCGCACGTGCATCACAAAGTGAGGGGCGCGGATGGGGAAGGGCACCGAGGCGAAGTGTAACTGTTCCTCTTCGGCCAACCGGGCTTGAGCTTCATCTATGTAGCCGTGCTTGACCATCAGATCCAGCACCACGGCCTGGCGTTCTTTGGCTGCGTCGGGGTTCACCAGGGGATTGTAGAGAGCTGGTGATTGGGGAAGTCCGGCCAGCAGGGCACATTCGGCCAGGTCCAACTCTGCCGCCGATTTGCCAAAGTAGGCCTGGGCCGCTGCCTCCACGCCGTAGGCCAGGTTGCCGTAGTAGGTCTCGTTCAGGTAAAGGGCCAGAATCTCGTCCTTGCTGTAGGTGCGGGCCAGGCGCCAGGCCAGGATGGTCTCGCGCAGTTTGCGGGCCAGCGTGCGCTGGGTCCGCTCCTCCGGAGGGAGCAGGACGTTGCGGGCCAACTGCTGGGTGATGGTGCTGCCGCCGGAGAGCACCTCTCCACCCCGCAGGTTGATAATGATCGCTCGCAGGATAGCTTTGGCGTCCACCCCAGGGTTGGTGTAAAAGCTGGCGTCCTCGGTGGCGATGGTGGCCTGGCGTAGATAGAGGGAGATCTCGTCCAAAGGCAAGGGGGTGTGTTTGCCCGCGTGAGAGCCGATGATCTCGTAAAGGAGGCGACCGTGGCGGTCGTAGATTTTGGTGGAGGCAACAGCGGCCCGGCTTTGCAACTCCTGGGGCGAGGGCAAGTCGGCGATGAGCCAGGTGTGGAGAACCCAGATCCCACCCAGCAGGGCGACGGTCAGCAGCGATATGAACACAGTGTAGCGTCGGGCCGTGCCAGGCGTAATCGTTCTAATGGGAGGACGCCAGCGGAGCATGTCTACCCCTCACAGGTCATGTCTAAATAATAATGATACCCTTTTGGGCGGGTTTGTGCTGGACGGATGGACTACCCTTGGCAGGCGTTTGCCCTACGAATGGTCGTCTGCCTGCCAACATGCCTCAGCAGTACCCCTTTCATTGTACCCCGGATTCCCTTGGAACGCAAGCGCCAGCCGAGGGTATCATTCACAGGTGCGGATGACTTGGCCGCGTCATACTCGTAACTCGTTGACCCATTACTCGTCACCAAACTCGGGCGGTTGCTCACGGCGTCGCCTGTCCTGAGCTCGTCCCCAGCAGAGCCTGCCCTGAGCATGTCAAAGGGTCGAAGGGTGCCGCCCACGCGGGTGGCAACCCTTCGACTTTGCTCAGGACGGGCGCGCTGGCCGTTGGCGTAGTAGTGCTTGGTGATGGGGGCTTGGATGCTGGTGGTGGCATCGGGTGTGTCGGGTAGGGCCGCTCATTGCCGACGTTGTCCCAGGTCCGCACGTGGAAGTGGTAGACGTGGCCCAGTTCTCCCGTGAAGCTGGCCGAGGTGTCGGTGGTGCCCAGCAGCCAGTCGGTCCAGCCGCCATCGTCCACCTTGTACTGCACGTCGTAGACGCCGCTGGGGCCCGCGCCAATAAGCAGACAGCGGAGAGAGAAAACCTCCGCTGTCAGTGCCCACGGCTACTTTGTATCAGGTCACGCCGGCCTGGGCAAGCAGCAGCTCAAAGAGGGGATCTACCAGCTCCTACTGGCCCAACTGCGAGCCATGCTGGTTATTTGCTTAGCTTGCCACCTTCTTGATACCACTCGAGGGCCTGTGGGCCGAAGTATCCATCTATGCCTTCGGCACGTTTGAAGTTACGACGCAGCCATCGAGCAATCCGGTCATACCAAGATTCGAAATCTGCTCCTTTGTGGACTAGTGTGCCTCCCTCCTGCCGGTACATTTCGGCCCAAATGCGCCCTCTAACAAGTTGCCCATCACGACGGATGAAGGATGGACTAAACTCAATGACAGGGGCGTTCAGTCTATCGACAGAATAAATCACCTTTCCTGTTTCTATGTAGGCACCAAGCTCCTCCTTGTACTCTCTTAGACGAACTTCACGGATATCGGTTTCTTTGATAGGCAATGCTGTGTTCCAAAGCAGGATTGTGCTCAGTTCCGAGCGTTGCTGGAGCGATGTAAGGAGGTTCTCTAGAATCTGTAATTTGGGCTCCGGCGAAGAGTCAGCCAGTAAGACCACAGCCTGGTCCCGACACACAGATCGCAGAAACGTTCGTTCGTCTTCGGGCAACATATAGAATCTGACTTGTTTACCCATCACAACTTTCCTCACCCTTATTTGTAGTAGGGCACAAAATGGATTGGCACATCGTAGCCACCGAATTCGTAGATGTCCGATATGGCGTAGCGCTCTCTAGCCATGGGCAGACCGCCCTTCGTAATGCGCCCAACTTGGTAGAACGCAGTAGGGTTCCCATCGGCGTCAAGAGCCGCGACATCTACGAAGCGATATGGTTTAGCCCCACCAGGAGTGTTCACCTTGAACTCTGTGCGCCACCCCAGCTCTTGAAACTCGAGATCCTCTATTATCTGCCTTACCGCTGCTCGATGCTCTGGACCGCCCAGGCGACCGTAACGCTTGGGCGCAGATGCTCCTCCAGCGCCACCTGCCAACTGTGAAGCCGCTCTGTGGGAACCAAGTTCCGGCCCGAAGCCTGGGTCGCCGATGATGTCTTTGTACAGCGAAGCGGGAGCATGCATCCGCGGACCGAACTGCGGCATAGGCAGGTTAGCTGCCCATCCAGTCAGAGCTGCGGCTAGCGTCACATATAGCATGCCCACCTTGTTGGGATCATTGACCGCGACAACGGTGCCTGCTGAGACACGCTGCGCTACGGCGACGCCAAAGATAGCCTCGGACTCTGCCGGGCTGAGAAGATATGTGTCGGCTCTGACTGGAATCCTACCAATCGCTCGGACGTAGAAGGTATCCGCGGAGGGAACGTAAGCAGGATGCCAAGGACTTAGGCTATACGGGCCTTCAAATATATAGTGCCCGCTCGGATCCGCGTACCGCAGCGGATTCCCCAGCACATAGCTGTACCTATTGAGCGCCTGCGGATTGCCCGGTTCCGGCACGATGGTATCGGCCTGGAGCCACCGTCCCAGGGCGGGGTCATACCAGCGGGCGCCCATCTGGTACAGCCCTATTGTACCATGCCAGCGCTGTCCTGTAAAGAGGCGGTCGGTCAGGGCCACGGGCAGGGTGCTGGTGATGATCTCCCCATAAGGGTCGTATTGCACCCGGCCCACCGCTTGGCCGTCCTCGTCGCTCACGGCCACGGTGCTGCCCAGATGATCCTGGTGCACATAGTATACCACATCCCCCTGTCGCATGGCAACCCTTCGACTTCGCTCAGGACAGGCCCGCTGGCCGTTGGCGTAGAGGCGTCACTGAATGGCGCCCTTACTTGATCACCGGTGCACGGAAATCTCCTGCGTTTCGGCGCTGGCTGCGTTGTCTACATCCCGTACATTTGCTACCCTTTCCAAGCCATGATATAATCACCTTTGACCCGGTTTGGTGAGGAAGAGCCGGGAGTGAGGACAAGAGAGGAGAACACCCATGGAAGCTGTCCTGGATCGTCACATCGAGATTACCCCAGAGGTGCGCGGCGGTCGGCCTCGTATTGCAGGCACGCGCATCACAGTGGCCGATGTCGTCATCATGCACCTGCGCCTGGGCCAATCCCTGGAGGAAATCGCCGGCAAGTATGATCTGGATCTGGGTGACGTGTATGCCGCCATGGCTTACTATTACGACCATCGCTCAGAGATTGATGGGAGCATCGAGGCAGATGAAGCCTTTGCAGAAGCGTTTCGCCGCAACAACCCCTCGCTCCTGCAAGCAAAGCTGAGGGCGCTGCACAGTGGCTGATCGTGTCAAGTTCCACTTGGACGAGCATGTGGATCCTGACATCGCCAGAGCGTTGCGTCGGTACGGGATTGACGTCACCACCACGGTGGATGCTGGTCTGCGCACAGGCGACGATCCAGCCCACCTCGACTTCATCCGGCGTGAAGGACGCGTCATTGTGACGCACGATGCTGATTACTTGCGCTATGCCAGTCAAAGCAGCGATCACCCAGGCATCGCCTACTGTCACATGGGTGCACGCTCGATAGGAGAAATCATACGCAGCCTGATTCTGATCTACGAGGTGCTCACACCCAAGGAGATGGGCGGTCATGTAGAGTACCTGTGACGGTAGAGCTACCCGTGCCCAATTCTCTGACAGCCTGCCCTGAGCTGTGTGGTGAGCCCGTCGAACCGCTTGTCGAAGGGTTGTCGCTGTGGGCGTAGTAGAGGGTGGCGTCCACGCGGGTGGCGATGCGCTGGCCCTCTCCCCCAGCCCTGGGAGAGGGGGGCAGGGGGTAAGGGCGAGGCAAAAGAAAAGCCACCGAAGACATTGCATTCCTTCGGTGGCTTCAACGCTCTCAGCGGCTCAACAGCTCCATACTTCAGGAAACAGGCCCCGAGTTTTAACCGGAGCCTGGTGTGAAGTAGGTCTTGTGTACACACAACGGGAGCCTATTGGTTTCCCATGTCCACTTGCACGTACTCGAAGTTAGGATTGTCTCGCCCCACCAAGTTAGCCATCATCTGATCCAACTCATCTGGCAACGAATTGAACTCGAAGCGGATGCGCCTGTCCCGATGCTGGCGGATCTCAGCGATGGCGGCGGACTTGATGGCATCGAGGGCCATTTGCCGCTGTGGGGAAGTGAGAGTGTCCCACTCGATGTGGATAGGCTTGACCCGAATGCCGTCGTCCAGGGTGAGGGTGACCCCCAACATCTCTTTGAGGTAAGCCCGCAATTCTTTGCCACTGACTTGAGGAATAGTGGGGGCTAGAGATGCCGGGATGACACTGGGTAAGTAATAGGGGGCCTTGCAGATGACCTTGAGGCCGGCTTGGGAGAAGTGCTTTCTCACCTTTTTGCGCAGCTTTCTTGCCATTTTCTCATCCTCAACCAAGAAAGTAGGGCTGAGTTGGTGGAAGACTCCCCCGTCGGGCAACTCCTCTGTCTTGTAGCCGGGCAGACCCAGGAGAAACTCCTTGCCGTACTTCTCCACGTAGGGCGGGCCGAAGATGTTCACCCAGTTGATGTGCTTCAGCTTGCGCTTGAGGACATCGTCAAAGATGGGGCGGGCATCGAACTCGTACACAGAGACCAAGGCTGGCTGTAACTCAGGGTAGAGAATGCGAGCCATGTCATGCAGACGCTGGGCGTATGGCTCCACCCACGCCCGCTGGTCACGAAACTCAAAGTCCACCAAGCCGCCAAGACTGATGGCTGTACGCCCGGACTGAAGCTCGATACTGAAATGCCACTGCAGATCCTCCATTCCCGAGGCCATCAGCCTACGTCCCCAGGGTATTACCTGCTCCCCCCGTGCCGATGCTTCCAGGGCATCTTGACGCCACGTTCGGGCAATGTAATTATCGATTTCCGACTCTCTGACTACGACTCCCTCAGACCGCGGCACTGGGTAATCGACTATCTGGAGACCGTGTTGCATCAACAGATGACCGAAGCGTTGCACATCGGCCAGGTCGGTCACCCGCTGGCAATCTAGGAACGTGACATCGAGCATAATGTATCTTCGCATGTTTCACCTCACTGTAAAGGGGGCAAGAGCTGGCTCTGACTGGAGACGTTTATGCTTTCCTCTTGAAGTCTGAGAAGGATCTGCTGCCATTGAGCCTGTGTCAATGGGTTGGTGGCTGTCTGATACATTTCCAGGATGATTTCCTTGCCAGCCGCCTGATACCTGCTCAACTGTCTGATAAGCTGCTCGATACCACGTTGTTCGAAGGTGTATCGGCTCGTCCAATACTTGACCTCGACGATTTCATTCTCCCCCATCAAGGTTATATCGAAGCGACTGCCCTTCTCATAGACCTCTACCCCTGTTAGCCTGCCTTGTCTGTAGTAATCCTCGGCCCTCCTCAATTGTGCCTCATAGCCTTTTCTGAATTGCGGGATCTTTGTGGTTCGAATCTTGATGCGCAGGCTTTCTACACCACGCCGTATGGCATGTGAAGCCCCTCTAAACGGATCTTCGGGGGGATTGGTTGGTTCGCCCCCTTGACCATATTGAGCATAGTTGCTCGTGCTGGCGTGCAACTCCTGAGCCAACTGAATGAGCAATTCTGATTGGGACAGGAGTTGTTGAACAAAAGGATCTGATGCTATCAATGTTACCGCCGCTGGTATCACAAGCGGGTCGAGCGGCAGAGGGTCTGCAAGCTCCAGGATCAAAGCAGCTACTCCAGCCGCTGCCTGTCCTTGATGCCCAGAGGAGTCCGTGTACTTGAGCGGGTTGTTGAGACAATAGCTGTAACGGTTCCAGGCTTGCGGGTTACGTGGGTGAGGAACCAAGGTATCCGCCTGGAGCCACCGTCCCAGGGCGGGGTCATACCAGCGGGCGCCCATCTGGTACAGCCCTATTGTACCATGCCAGCGCTGTCCTGTAAAGAGGCGATCCGTCAAGGCCACGGGCAGGGTGCTGCTGATGATCTCCCCATAGGGGTCGTATTGCACGCGGCCGACCGCTTGGCGGCTGTCGTCGCTCACGGCCACGGTGGAGCCGAGGCCTGCCCTGAGCGAAGTCGAAGGGTGGTCGCTGTGGACGTAGTAGAGGGTGCCGTCCACGCGGGTGGTTACCGATCGGCTGAGCCCTGCCGAAGCCCGTTGGAACCACTGAAGCGCTCAAATGCCCTGAAGGCACTGAGGCGCGATGTTCAGTGCCCTCAATGCCTACAGTGCCCTCAGTGGTCCCCTCCCCACGCAAAAGAAAAGCCACCGGAGGCCTGTATTCCTTCGGTGGCCTTCTGCGCTCTCAGTGGCTTAGTGGCTCTGTCTGTCGTCTGGAGAGTCGCCAGTCGTTTCGCGTTGGCGCTCGATTTCCTGAGCCAGGTATTGAACGGTAGGCTCACCAAGCCAACGATGCCGTTCTGCTGTGTAATCTCCGTGCCCCGTTTCAAACTGTTGCAGAAACCGTACCAAACCTACTGGCCCCAAATCTCGAGATAGCGCCTTCAATCCTGTCAGCCGTATTTGCTCTAACGTCATCACTGTTGGATTCATGCTAGCTCACCTCCCTCAACCATAGCAAAGGGTTTTCTACTCGAACGTGCAATTGCTTGACATGGGTGGCTGACTTGCGTAGCAACTTGTCATCTGTAGTCAGGAAAACCTCTGCACCCCCGCTCTCGGCGCAGGCAAGATGGAGTGCGTCAAACGCCGAGATCCCCCAGGCTTCGAACTGTTGAGCCCGCTCAACCTCTGACTTTCCGACGACGACTGAGCGATGGGCGTGTGAAGCCAATAACCGTACCCGGCGCCTCCGTTCCGGGTCTGGCGTTTGATTGATCTCCAATTCAATCACTTCACTACTAAGCCATTCCCAATCACCAGTCTCACACTGGGCGAGGATCATAAGAACAGCCTCCGCCT
>JBGVTF010000113.1:0-2341 GCA_041862415.1 Anaerolineae bacterium
ACGATGAGTGGTTCATCTTATCTTCAGAGCGTCGGCGTTCGTAGTAACGACTTCAGTCGTTCTAGCCCCCATAATGCCTGCATTTGGACGACTAGAGTCGTCACTACCAACACTCCTCACTCTGTAGTAACGACTTCAGTCGTTCCAGCCCCCATAATGCCTGCAATTGGACGACTAAAGTCGTCACTACCAACACTTGTTACTGTCATCACTACCAACACTTCTTACTCTGCCAGGTGCGCACGGTCATCCAGGACGAGCAGCTTGGCTCGCCCATCCCTCGCCTCCAGCCGCGTCAGCGAGCAATTCCCCAACTCATAGGTCCACCACTGGCTGAACTCAACGGGCAGATAATGAACCAGGCAGGCCCTGAGGCTCCCCCCGTGAGCCACGACCACGACTTTCTGGCCGGGGTGACGCTCAACGATCCCCTCTATGGCTTCCCCCACTCTCTGGAAGAACTGGGCCCGCTGTTCACCGCCGGGGAAAGTGAAAGACAAGTCCATCTTGTCTGTCCAGCGTTCGTGGAGGTCGGGAAAGCGTTCCTGAAATTCCTCCAGGGTGATGTTGCTTATCCCGCCAAAGTTGATCTCTTTCAGTCCGTCGTGGGGCACGGGGCTGAGGCTCAAAGCCTGTCCGATGCGCTCGGCCGTCTGCCAGGTCCGCCGCAGCGGGCTGGTGTAGAGGGCGGCGATGGCCTCCTCGGTCTGGGCCAACCTCCGGGCGATGAGAGCCGCTTCCCGCTCGCCTCGCTGATTCAGAGGTATCCCATCCCACCCCTGCCAGCGACCGTGAAGGTTGCTGTCGGTTTGGCCGTGGCGGACCATGAGTAGTTCGGTCATAGCTCTTGTCGCCGTGTGGCAAAGTAGTCGCAGTCTTCCTGTAGGAGGCAGACCTCACAGCGAGGCTGTTGTGATTTGCAGACCTGCCGTCCGTGGGCGATCAGGTTCATATGGAATGGATAGTAGATTTTCGCCGGGAGCAGTTCCTCCAGCAGGGGGTGGGCCTGCTCCCTGGTCGTTTTGGGACCGATCAGCCCCAGCCGCTTGGTGACGCGATGCACGTGGGTGTCCACCGGGAAGGCTGGCTTGCCCAGGGCGAAACAGAGAACGATGGCCGCCGTCTTGGGGCCAACTCCTTTCATAGAGGTCAGCCACTTCCTGGCTTCCTCAATTTCCATGTCCGCCACAAAGTCCAGGCTGAGCTCGCCTTGCTGTTCGGTGATCATTCGCAAGGCGTTCTGAATGCGCGGTCCTTTCTGGTTGGCCAGGCCAGCCGGGCGGATGGCTTCTACGAGTTCGGCAGGATCGGCATCGCGCACCTCTTCCCAGGTGGGGAACCTCTCTCGCATCCGCTCAAAGGCCCTGTCGCGATTCAAATCGTTGGTGTTTTGCGAGAGGATGGCCGAAACCAAGGTGGTCAGCGGGTCACGGCCCGGCTGCCAGGGACGGGGGCCGTACTCTTGCAGAAGCAACTCGTGAATCCTGAGCGCCTTGTCTGTTATCGAATCGGTCAATGGAAGAATCACCTCGACCCAGCGAAGAGATCTGTCGCCACCTGCGCCGGCCAGCCGACGGTCGAGCGAGCCAGCACAAAGGTTTCGTGCCGGAACCAGGGTTCGCGCATCACCTCGTCGGGCGTCTCGGCGAAGGGACTGTGGGGATCTACCTGAGTGGCGTGACAGCGGATGCCGCGCAGTTTAGCTTCCAGGTAGTCGCTCACGTCAATGAGCGTGGTGATCTCGTCGTGTCGTCGCCCCACAAAGTAGAAGGGGACGCCGTCCATCATCACCGCCGCCGGTTTACCGCCCTCTGACATGGCGGCTACCTGTTCTTCGGGAAGGGTGCGGAAGTAAACTTTGCTCACCTGATGCGGTTCGCAGGCGCCCGCCACTTGATCGGGGAAGCAATCCGGGTCGTCGGCCAGTTCAACGGCGATGGTCGCCCAACGATGGACGGCAATGTGATCGTAGTGACCGTAGATGCCATCCGGCCCGAAGGTGATGAGGACCTGCGGTTCGAGTTCGCGGATGATGCGCACCAGCTTGCCCACAGCTTGACCCTGATTGATGACAGTCAACTGTCCGTCCACATAGTCGAGGAACACAGGAGGGTGGATGCCGTAGGTCTCGCAGGCGCAGCGCAACTCCTGCTCCCGGACGTAGGGGAGGTTGGCTGGGGTCGCTAGGTCGGGCACGGCGATCTCGCCAGCTTCACCGCGCGTGGCAGTCACCAGATAGACGTCGCAGCCTTCGGCTGCATATTTCGTCAGGGTGCCCCCTGTCCCAAACGCTTCGTCGTCGGGATGGGCGAAAAAGGCCATCATGGTGAGTTTATGTGCT
>JBGVTF010000114.1:0-6730 GCA_041862415.1 Anaerolineae bacterium
CGCCAATCGCTGGCGATCCGCCAGGTGTTGACGATGCCCAGCCCGACCAGCAGGCTAAAAGGTGGGCTGGACACCAGTAGAAATTTCAGGTGGGTCTCTCTGAACAGGCCCAGGGCAAAGATCAGGACCGTGGGCAAGGCGGCCCACAGGACAACGAGGCTGTAACGCAGAACCCAGGGCAGAGCCTGTAGGGGTGAGACTGATTGGTCATCGGCTTCACTTGCGGCGGGAAACGACCCGGCCAGGATGAAAAAGGCAAAGATGATCCGCGCCCCTGCCACTTCTGACGTCTCCACGCTGAGGCCCAGGCAGAGGAGGCGATAGACGTCGGCCAGAGTCGGGAGCAACGAGTATGCCCGGTGAGGTGTAGGCCAAGTGGTCACCTGGCGGTAGGCAGTGGGCAGCCAGCGCAGGAAGAGGAGGACGATAGCCAACTGGAGTGCAGCCCAGCGCAAGACCCTTCTCAGAATCAACCCCCGTCGCTTGGTCTCGGTTTCGACAAGCTCAACCCGGCGGATAGGTCGCGTCGCTCCTGCTCGACCGGCGCTCCGCCAACTGATGGCCAACCAGAGGGCGTAAACGAGATTCTCTACCAGGAGGATGAAAGGGAAAGAGTAATGGGTGTAGAGGGCAAGAACGCTAGCCAGGATGTAAAAGCCAGCCCAGAGGGACAAGGATTGCTGGCGGCCAGTGCCCGCCGCCTCTGCCTCCACAAACTTGAGGAAAAAGTAGACGGACAGGGCGCTGAGGGCAGCCAAGAGAATATACATGCGTGCTTCCTGGGAGTAGTAAACCTGGAAAGGAGAGATAGCAGAGAGAAAAGCCGCTACCAGCCCCACCCAGGCGTTGAAGAGGCTGCGGCCGAGGAGAAAGGTCAGGCAGACGAGAAGGATGCCGATAACCGCCGAGAGGGAGCGGACGGCGAACTCGCTGGTGCCGAAGAGTTGTATCCAGAAGTGAAGCAGGTAATAGTACAAAGGGGGATGGATGTCGTAGGCGGCTCCGTAGGTTATATCAGCCAGGTTGCGCCCGGCCAAAGCCACACTGTTGCCCTCGTCAGCCCAGAGGCTCTGCCCGTCGAGGCGGTAGAAGCGCAGGGTGGCGGCCAACAATAAGACGATGAAGATCAGGCCAGTCAGGACAGCCGTGTTCTTTTTCAGCAATCTCACAAACCCTGATCCCATCTTGGCTTATGCCCCCATCAAAGAAATCACGATCCTGGGCAGCCTCTAGGCCACAGCCTTCAAAGCCGTAGCAGTGAACACCTGTGGCAAGCGACTGGTCGGCACCGTCGCAGTCCCCTCCGTCATCACTTGTAAGAAACTGGACACCGGTTTCCGCTGAGCCACCCGCAGCACGGTATCTCGTACGGTTTCAGGAACGCTATCCAGACCATCCAGAGGTAACGGGGTTTTGCGGCTGGTTTCTACCAGACGACGGTAGCTCAACAGCAACAGCTTGATCGGCTGCTCTGTCTCTGGATTGAAGTAGAGCACAATATTGTCGCTCAGTTCAATTCCAGTGTGTGGCTGGTCCTCAATTTCGACGAAAGTCACAGACAGGATATCCCCTTCCACATCGTAATAAATGTTTCTCACGTGAATTCCCTTCTCCCAACCTGCAACGTTCTGCTCCCATTTCGCTCATCCCACCCTCCACATATATTCTATTACACTTTCGGCCTAAAGTAAAGAGAAAGACCAGACGGGATTCCTCGTCCAGCCTTTCTCCAGCAGGTTTGAGCATAAAGAAATTTCCACGAAAGTTGACCGCTCAGCCAAGCTACGGTATAATCAGAATGAGTTCCTATCAAGGAGGTGGATGCATGCCAATATTGAAAGAGGCAGCGGAAGAATTTACTATACAAGCCCGTGAAGCGCAGAAAGTGATCCGTTCTTCAGCCGATCTGATGTCGCAAATCCCTGAAGTTGAGGCTGCCCTGGGAACGTTAGATGTATGGAGGGTGACAGACGAGATCAGCCTAGAAGTCGAAGATCGCATTTACGAGATGGAAGGAAGGCTAATGGACACGTTCCCTGGTGAAGGCTTTGATTTCGACATCGTCGAGCGTCGAGGCCGTCCTATGGAGGAAATTGTCTCCCCGGTTATTGCATAGGGAATTGGCCTCGATCAAAGCACATCTCGCGAGTCTCTTTTGACTATTCTCTACACTCCCAACAGTACCCCTACAACTGTCAACCCTCCCAAAATCCATCCAGTTCTATAATTGGTACTACGTCTGACGATGAAGCCATCAATTCCCACGGACCCGGCTGCGCCTGCCGTTCCAGGGTTGTGCACGATTTCCACCCGGTGCTGGCCGTCGTCCAGGCCACGGGCGACGGGCTTGATCACGCCAAACTGGGGCGTATCGCTGCGCAGGTCCAGGCTCAACGTCGGCTCTTCCGCATTCTCCATGGGGTCAACGAACACGTCCAGTTGGCCAGCCTCGGGTCCGGTGACCACCACCAGGTCCAACTCAGTGCCAGCAAAGGAGAAGGAGAGACTCTCCCCCACGCCTTCCGCCATCCGATAAGCCCCCAACACGGCTCGCTCATCCTGAACCGTCTGCCAGATGTCAAGCCAACTCACTGCCCAATGGTCTTCCTGATGGTAACCGGGGTACATCACCGGCGGCTGGTTGGCGTATTCTTTGAGCGCTTCGTAAACCGGCAACGGGGTAAAGTCGGGCTCGACCATGCGAAAGTAGTATTCGGGCCGGTCCTTTTCCAGATCGGTGGCCCGCTTGAAGAACCAGAAATTGGCCACCCCCACCCAGGGCCATTCCTCTTGAATGCGCTGATAGGCCTCGACGACGTAGCGGGCTTGCTGCTCCTCGGTGACCTGACCATAGGGCGCGCCAGCAGGAAAGCCTTCGGGCACGGCGTTCCAGTTCATCTCCGAGAGCCAGATGGGTTTGCTCTGATCGCCATTGCGGACCATGACGTCGCGGATGTAGAGGGGGCGGGAGAAATTGAGAACCCGGGGCTGCATGCGCCTGTCCTGCGGACCGGACCACAGCCCGTAGCCCTGCATGGCCAGGACGTCGAAATAGTCCCTGGCCCCGGCGTCGTACATCCGCTGCAGGAAGATAAAGTCGTTGAGGCCCTGGGGATAATAGTCCACTTCAATGGTGGAGGCCAGGGCCCCGCAGATGATGACCACATCGGGGTCGGCCTCCTTGGCGCGGGTGTAGCCTACTTTGAGGAGTTCGGTGTAGACCTCGGGGTCCACCGGCTGCTCCCCCCATTCGGGATAGATGTTAGGCTCGTTCCAAATCTGATAGTAGTGAATGCGTCCCTTATAGCGGCTGACTACAGCGTAGACGAAATCGCCATAGTCGGCATAGTCGTCCGGCGGGGCCAGGGAGCCCAGGTCGTTGCCTGCAGCCCGCGACCAGGCTGGCGGGTTGCTCAAGCGGGCGATGATACCCAGGTCATATTTCTCTGCCAAATCAACGATGTGGTCATATTTCTCCCAGGCGGAGCGGTGGGGCTCGTGACGGCGGTCCTCGAAATCCCCTTTGCCGTGGATCTCGATGTCTTCCCAGGGGAACTCTTGACGGATCCAGCGGAAGCCAGCCGCTTTCACCATCTGAAGGGTGCGTTCCCTCTTCTCCGGCTCTACTTCCTGTTCCAGGAAGGTATTGACCCCGAAAGGACTGAGGCCAGCGTGGGCCACGGGGACGTAAGGACGGGCCTCTATGCGCCGCCGGGTAAGGTCAAAGAGCAACTGAATGACGCCTTTGACCTGCGGCAGGGGTTGCTCCTCGCCCGTCCAATTGAAGAGGGCCTGAGAGACAGAGCCCTGGAAAACGAAAAGAACGAGCCCGCCAATAACGGCGATGAGGATCAACCCAGCCAGAATAGCCGTCTTCTTTTTCAACATCTCAAGTCCTGATCCCATCCGGCTTTATGTCTCCAAGGTCGTGATTACCTGGCGGCAGGCAGTTGTTGGCGGAGAAGCTCGCTCGCGAGATGGCTGACGGTGACCCCCCTGCGTTTAGCCTGGGCCCGAAGCACACGAGCCACATCCTCGTCAATCTCAATCTCATAGTACCGCTTTTTGAATTCGGCCACCACCTCCACGGTACGAAACGCCTCCGGGTAGTCCGTGGTATCGTGAGTGTCCCAGAACTCGGCAGCCTCTTCGTAGCTTGCAAACTCTTCTGGAATTGGGTCAACGAGTTTTTTTCTGCGCATCATAGTACCTCCGCTCAGATCGTGTCATATCTCGGGCTGTAATTGGCAAAGCAGCAGTTTGTCGTTTGTGGATGAAAAGGACGATCAAGTACCTGCCATCCATAGTCTGACCATAGGCTGCATACAAGTCTTCGCCTTTGACCCGTCCCTTTTCAGCCAGACGGACGTGAGGTGCTGAAAACAGAATCTCCTCGACTTCGTTGATCGTCACGTCATGCTTATCAGCAATCTTGTTGACGAATCTGTCTTTCCAGATAACCTCGTGCAGCCGCAAAACCAACTCCCTCTCCTACATCTGTGGCCTCTGTTGTGAGAGAAATCAAGATCTCAGCAGAAACAAGGCCACCAAGACCAGCGCAATGCCCACTGCATTTCGAGGGGACGACTTCTCACCGAAGAGCAACCAGCCCAGGACAGCCATCAACACCAGGGCGATAGCCACCCAGAAAGCGACGATCACGGCCAACTGCCCCCGCTTCAGAGCAAAGGCGAAAAAGACCAGGGAAACAAGATAGGTAGCCAGACCCCCGGCCATCAGTCTGACGTCATTGGTCTCGGCCCAATACTTCAGCAACAGGTCGCCCATTACCTCACAGGCGGCGGCCACGGCGATGAACCCGATCACTCCCCAGCCACGATGCTTACTCCCTGCTAGCCTCCTCACCCCATCACCTGACCACCGAAATGAACTCCCTCGAATCGTCTTTCGCTCGTCATATCCTCCGCTATATTCTATTACACTTTTGGCCCAAAGTAAAGAAGAGAAAGGCCGGACGAGGAATCTCGTCCGGCCCTCTCCATCGGGCTAAAGAAGCCAGACCTGACAGGTTTCGACAAAACCTATCAGGTCTTGTGTTTAGGGTGTGGCTAAAATCTGTGGAAGGCTTGACGAGCCAAGGCCGCCCGGCGCGATGGTATCATGAAGTCGCCGGGCTACAGAGCAGCGGGCGCTGAAAGCGCCCCTGAAAGCACGGTTCACCTGGCGTTGTTCCGTAGCCTGGGCACTTCATGCCCCCGGCGGATGCCGCTCAGCTCGCTCCCACAAGTTTTGGCCAGGCTCTTATGACTCGTGATAAAGTGGGTGCTTCAGAGAGAGGGCTAGACACAACGGCATAAATCCACCACCAGTTGTGTGCTCGCCAGGGGGGAGAACCCGGCTTCCGCCCGGAAGGGTGAGGGTTGCAGACTTCCGAAGTCTCGGAGACTTCGGAAGTCTTGGGGGCTATCTAGGCGGCAGCCCCTCCCTTGAGGCCGGCTGGCTTTGCCTGAAAACCGGCACCGCTTCGCCTGTTGCTGCCGTTGAGGTAACCGGCCCGAAGAGGTTGTTGCCCTCGTCGCTTTCCAACACCGCGCCGTAGGTGGTGCGGTAGTCCACCGAGTCCACCAGGGCCCACACAGCACCCACCGGCAGCAGAGGTGTGCTGCTGTACTCTGGGACGTAGTAGGGGTCACTGGCATCGGTGGTCAGAACCAGGCTGCCGCCAGCCGGAATGGTGGTGGTGATGCCCCACACCACCCCGTGGTCGGCGATGGTGTCCCAGGGCTGGTTGAGGCTCGGCGTCACCCTGGGATCGAAGTAGACGTCCACCCAGAACTCATCTGTAACCGCCGCCGTGCCCGCGTTCCTGATGGTCACCGTCACCGCGTTGCTGGTGGCGATGAGGTCGTCCACCACCAGGTCGGGCGCGGAGACGAAGCCTTTCATGGTGAGGGGCAGGAAGATCCGGCTGCCGCTGTGGTCAACTGCCTGGTTGTTGTCGGTCACCGGATCGGTTACGCCGGCCGGGGCGGTGACGCTCGCCGTGTTGACGATGGGCTCGTTGGTCGTCACCGTGCCGTTTACTGCGTAAGTGACCAGCCCGCCCACCGGCACGTTCACCGTGTCGTGGATGTCACCGCTGTTGCTCCCACCGCAGGTTGCCCCGCCCGAAGTGGTGCAACTCCAGGTGAAGCCGCTGACGCCCGCCGGCACCGTGTCAGAGACGGTCGCACCGTAGGCGTCGCTCGGCCCGGCGTTGCTGACGACGATGGTGTAAGTGATGGGCGTCCCGGCCAGCCCGGCCCGCTGGCTGCTCTTGCTGATGGATAGGTCGGCTTCGGGCGTGAGCGTGGCAGTGACGGTCGCCGAGTTGTTGCCCGAATTGAGTTCATACGCCGGATTGCTTACGCTGGCCGTGTTGACCAGGCTGGTGGCCAAGGATTTCACCGTGCCGGTGATGGTGTAGGTGACCACGCTGTATTCCGGCAGGTTGAGCGTGTCGTTGATGTCGCCGCTGCCGCTCCCGCCGCAGGTGGCCCCGCCCGCCGTCACACAGCTCCAGATCGGGCTGACAAGCTCCGGGAAGCTGTCGCTCAGGGTGGCCCCGGTGATGTGGCTGGGGCCGGGGTTGGTGACCACCACGGTGTAGGTGATGGTGTCCCGGCCCGGCACGACGGACGCAGGTTTGGCCTGCTTGCTGACCATCAGGTCGGCGGCGACGCGGACGGTGATGCTGGCGGTTTCGCTGGCGACACTGTAGGGAGTAGCC
>JBGVTF010000115.1:0-44548 GCA_041862415.1 Anaerolineae bacterium
GCCTCTACGACATGGTGCTCATCAAAGACAACCACATCGCTGCCGCTGGCGGCATTACCCAGGCCGTGGAACGGGTTCGCCAGAGGAACCGGCAGGGGCTGTGTCCTGAGCGTGTCGAAGGGCTGGCGGTCGAGGTAGAGGTCAAAAGCCTGGCCGAACTGGAGGAGGCTCTGACGCTGAATGTTGACCGCATCATGCTGGACAACATGGACCTGGACGAGATGCGCCGGGCGGTGGAGATGACCGCTGGCCGGGTCCCACTGGAGGCCTCTGGCAACGTGACCCTGGAGAACGTGGCTGCCATCGCCGCCACCGGGGTGGATTACATCTCGGTGGGTGCGCTGACCCATTCGGTGAAGGCCCTGGACATCAGCCTGGAAATAGCTGAAAGCTGAGGGCTGAGAGCTGATTGCTTTGTGAGGGAGACAGACATGGATCAAAAAACCTATCACGGTGAGATAGACCCGCAGGAATTGGCTGATGTGCTGGTGAGTCGCTTTGACCAGGGCGACCTGACGGCTCGGAAAACCGGCCGGCCCGACCGGGTGGTGGTGCAAATCAGCACCCGCTGCGGGGCGCGGATCGCCCAATAGCTATCAGCATTTAGATTGAAGCTGGAGGCTGACCGCGCCTCAGTAGATCACGGATCGCTCCTGCTGGACAACAGTCCAGCAGCTCACCTTGCGTTAGTTGGAACCTCTCGCAGGTTCCGAGCATGGGAGGGGTTAGACATGAAACGCACCCCATTGACAACGGGAGCGAAATGGGGTATACTCGACGCACATAGACATATATATTGAAAAACGCCCGACTAGATGTTTGACTGAGTAGCGAGGCGATGATTGGATCCAGGATAGCAGCAGATGACCGAAACGTCAGGCAATGGTGAGCATCAATGGCGCATTACCGAGGCTGACCTGCACTCTCATTTACAAGCACGTATGGAGCAACGAGGAATCACCAGAGAGGAAATCGAGCTCACTTTGAACGCAGGATGGGCAGCCTCGGACGCAAAACCAGGTACCGAGGGGAAGGTTTTTGTCTTCGACTATCGAGCCGAGTGGCTAGGGCACTTTTTTGAAGAGAAAGAAGTGACTGTATACTGCAAGGTGATTGGTGAGGCCATCACACTATTGACGGCCAAAGCCAGGTATGGCAAGGATTTTCCAAGGAGAGACCAAGGTGAAAATCGAGTATGATCCAGCGCGGGACTTGCTTTATCTCTGGTTCAGCACTCCCGGCGAGAAAGCGGCCCGCACCGTGACGGTGGTTCCCGGCCTCCATGCCGATTTCGATGCCAGTGGAAAGTTGATTGGCATTGAGGCGTTGGATGCATCAGAGATATTGGGCAACAAGGTGCAATTCGAGGTAGACCTGTGGCGACCTCGAGCCGAACAGTCCATTGTAACGGACTGAAATAAGCGATGGCTCTCTACGATCAGCCCGACCTGACCGAATTCATCCAGAGACACGCCAAACCCTACAACCCTGCCACCGACACCTATCGTCGGCCGCCCTTTGCCCAGCCGGTTAAGGCTGGCAAGAACAGCTCCATCTACAACGCCCACTCCTACCACACCAAGGTGCTGCCTGAGGACATTGTGCCCAACATTGAGCACTACACCGCCCCCGGTGATTTGATATTGGACCCCTTCCGTGCTCCGGTATGACCGTTGATTCACCTTATCGAGCGCAGCCACAGCGACGCCTTCTGGGAGCACGTAGAGCGCATCATCCCCGACCATGCCGACCGTCAACGATGGCTGAAGGAGCATGGGGGGACGTATGATTTATAAGTGTTAGCGGGGCTTTGCCTTCCTGCGCCACCTGAGTTATAATCGGAGCGGGAGAATAAACATTGGTCACGATGACAGTCCAAATCCGGCGCAAAGGAGCTATCACTCTTCCCGTGGAATTGCTTCGTCGGTACGGCCTGGACGAAGGGGATGTCTTTACCCTGGTGGATCTGGGAGATGGCTCTTTCCTGCTGACACCTCGAGTCTCCCAAGTAGCCCGCCTGGGAGATCAGGTGGCCCGGGTGGTGGCCAAAGAGAGAGTTGACCCGGAGGAGATGCTGGAGGCCCTGGATCAGGAGCGAGAACTCTACTACCGGGAGCACTATGCTGATAGCTGATTGCTGACCGCTGAATTATGGAAATGACAATGAACACCATTCCCGACGAATACAGAAACCTGTCGGATGACGAGATGTTTGCCCGCATCAGGGCGGCCCGGGAGAAGCTGGGGCCGGATGTGGTCATCCTGGGCCACCATTACCAACGGGACGAGGTCATCCAGTTTGCCGATTACCGGGGCGACTCGCTGGAGCTTTCGCGCATCGCCGCCACTCAGGCCACAGGAGCTCGCTACATCGTCTTCTGCGGGGTGGATTTCATGGCCGAGACGGCGGCCATGCTCTGTGACCCCTCCCAGACCGTGCTCATGCCCGCGCTGGAAGCCCCCTGCCCTATGGCCGCCATGGCCGACGCCGCCGACGCACAGGTTGCCTGGGATGCACTGACCGACTTGTGGGGCGATGACGTGGTCCCCATCACCTATCAGAACTCTTACGCCGGGCTCAAGGCCTTCTGTGGGAGACGCGGCGGAGCGGTCTGCACCTCGGCTAATGCCCAGGCTGTCTTCCGCTGGGCCCTGGCCCAGAAGGGACATATCCTCTTCTTCCCCGACGAGCACCTGGGCCGCAACACCGCTCTGGCCCTGGGCATCCCCCTGGAAGAGATCGCCGTGTGGGACCCAGACGAGCCAGGGGAGCGCGAACTTTTCCAAAAGGCCAAAGTGGTCGTCTGGAAAGGCTACTGCCACGTGCACACTTATTTCACCGTGGAACACGTCAGGGCCGTCCGGGAGAAATACGGCGACATCACTGTCATTGTACACCCGGAGTGTCCTATGGAAGTGGTCCAGGCCGCCGACCTCAACGGCTCGACCTCGTTCATCCTGCGCACGGTGCGGGATGCTCCGCCGGGCAGCCGGTTTGCCGTTGGCACCGAGATCAACATGGTGGCCCGCCTGGCCAAAGACTACCCCGACAAGCTGACGGTGCCCCTGGCCCGTTCCCTGTGTGGAGCCATGTACCGTACCAGCCCCAATCACCTGCTCTACACCCTGGAGAGCCTGCTGCGAGGCGATCTGGTCGGTGTAGTCACTGTGCCCGAGGAGACCACCCGCTGGGCTAATGTGGCCCTGGAGCGGATGCTGGCCCTCAAGGAGTAATGTAATATGCCTTCTGATCCAATCTACACTGACATCCTGATCCTGGGCAGCGGTATCGCCGGCGGCACGACGGCCCTGCGGCTGGCCGAAAACAACAACTTGCACGTGACCATCATCAGCCAGGCTCCAGACCCCCGGGAGTCCAGCACCTACTATGCCCAGGGGGGCATCATCGGACGGGGGCCAGCCGATTCAGCCGAGCTCCTGACGGAGGACCTGGAGCGGGCCGGAGCTCATACGAACAACCCGGCGGCGGTGAAAATCATCACCGAGGAAGGTCCCAGGCTCATGCGCCAACTGCTGCTGGATGAACTGGAAGTGCCTTTTGACCGGACACCCGCCGAGGGATTAGAATATATCAGGGAAGCGGCCCATTCTACCGACCGCATCTTGCACGTCGAGGATGCTACGGGGCGGGCCATCGAGGAGAAGCTGGTCGAGGCCCTGAGGTCTCGACCCAACATCACTCTACTGGCCAGGCACACGGCCGTTGATTTGCTCACCCCGGCCCATCATTCCCGCAACCCCTTGGATGTCTATCCGCCGCCGTCGTGTGTGGGGGCCTACGTCTTCGATCAGCAGCAGAGGAAGGTCAAAACCATTTTGGCCAAGAGGACCATCCTGGCTACGGGGGGGCTGGGGCAGATTTATCTCCACACCACCAACCCACCCGTCGCCCGTGGGGACGGCCTGGGCATGGCTTATCGAGCCGGAGCGCGAGTTATCAACGCCGAGTACGTGCAGTTTCATCCCACTGCCTTCTACCGTCACGGTCTGGCTCGTTTCCTGGTCTCCGAGGCGGTGCGGGGCGCAGGCGCGCGCCTGGTAGATGCTCAGGGTGAGCCCTTCATGCAGAAATATGCCCCTGAATGGAAGGACCTGGCCCCTCGCGATGTCGTGGCCCGGAGCATCTACCAGGAAATGCTGGCTACTGACGCCAGATGCGTTTACCTTGACCTAAAGTCCTACATCTCCAGGGACAAAATCAGGGAGCACTTCCCTAACATCTATGAGAAGTGCCTTTCTTATGATGTAGACATCACCACCGATCTGGTGCCTGTGGTGCCCGCCGCTCACTACTTCTGTGGCGGGGCGTGGGTGGATGAGTGGGGGCGGACCAGTCTCAAGAACCTTTACGCGGCCGGCGAGGTATCCTGCACGGGGGTGCACGGCGCCAATCGCCTGGGCAGTGCTTCCCTTCTGGAGGGCCTGGTCTGGGGCTGGCGGGCTGCCGAGGACGCCCTGCGCACCATTGACGAGCCCCTGGGAGTTGACCCGGCTGACATCCCACCCTGGTACGACGAGGGCCTCACAGAGATGGCCGATCCTGCTCTCATCAGCCAGGACACGGCCCACATCAAATACGTGATGTGGAACTATGTGGGTCTGATGCGCAGCACCCGTCGTCTGGAACGGGCCATTGATGACCTGCATCACCTGAGGTCCGAGATTGACAAATTCTACCGCACCACCAAATTGAACGACGAGCTGATTGGCCTGCGCAACAGCGTGCAGGCGGCTTTGATCGTGGCTCACGCTGCCTGGGAGAACAAAGTCAGCCGGGGTTGCCATTATCGGGAGGATTGAGAGAGTGAGATGAAAGAGATCTCAACTGAAAAAATCCGGACGATCATCAGAAAGGTCTTCCCCGGGGCTGAGGTCGAATCTTACCAGAAACTGGGGTCGGGCTTTGGCCACCTCAATTACGACCTGCGTCTCTCCAACCCTGAGATGGGCTTGACCCTCAAGGTCTATCTGCGGCCAACTGAGAAGCGTGAACCCTGGAAAGAGACCTACATTCTCAAAAGGGTGGCAGAGGAAACCGGCGTGCCCGTGCCCCAAGTGCTCCTCTTTGACGACAGTGGTCAACTGCTGGACACGCCTTATGCTGTCCACACCCGCCTGCCCGGACGCAGCCTGGGCGCGCTCCTGCCGGAGATGGCCGAGGAAGACATAGAGATGGTAGGCTATGAGATGGGGCGCTACCTGGCTCGGCTGCACATCATGTCTGGAGAGCGCTACGGGGACTACTTTGTGGAAGATCCCCTGGCCAGCCCTCATGAGCGGGACTACACCCTGGGCAGGGTGGACTCGTGGCTGAAGGAGTGCGAAGACAATCACCTGTTGAGTCCAAACGAGGTCGAAACTTTGCGGCAGACTTTCGAGAGGGCCGATTTCCTGGACCAGGAGAAGCCGTGCCTGGTGCACGGCGATTACCACGAGGGGAATGTGAACCTGGAGGAGGGAGCCGTGGGCTACCACGTGACGGGCCTTCTCGGGTTTGAACATTCCCAGGCCTGGAGTCGGGAGTGGGACATGGTCAAACTCTTTGGCCACGTTTTTGACCGTTACCCCATCTTACAAGATGGCTTTCTGGATGGCTACACCGAGTCCGTGGAACTCCCCGAACGCTTCTGGGATCGGCTGAGGCTCTACCAGTTGGCTGTGAGCATCTTCCAGGTGCAATATGGCCACCACATAGGCAACGCAGACCTGACCAAAAGTTATCAGGAACGCCTGTCACGATTGCTGAAATGAATCATGAGGTGGAGGCAGAGAAATGAGCGACAAGAAAACCATTAGAGACACCGACGTCAAGGGCAAACGGGTCTTGGTGAGAGTGGACTTTAACGTGCCATTGGACGACGGCAAAGTGGCCGACGACACCCGTATCCGGGCGGCCCTGCCTACCATCCAGTATTTGGTGGAGCAAGGGGCCAGGGTCATCCTCATGTCCCACCTGGGACGGCCCAAGGGCGAGGTCAGGGAGGAACTTCGCCTGGCCCCCGTGGCCGAAAGGCTCGCCGAGTTGCTGGGCAGGCCGGTGGCTATGGCTGTGGATTGTGTCGGGGAGGAGGTAGAAACAGCGGTTGATAGGCTGAGGCCGGGCGAGGTCCTCCTGTTGGAGAACCTGCGCTTTCACCCCGGCGAAGAGGCTAACGACCCCGAGTTCGTAAGCCGGTTAGCTTCACTGGGCGAGGTCTACGTCAACGATGCCTTTGGCACGGCTCACCGCGCCCACGCCTCTACCGAGGGTGTGGCTCACCGCCTGCCGGCCGTGGCCGGATTCCTGATGGAGAAAGAGTTGAACTTTCTGAGCAAGGCTCTAGAAAGTCCAGAGAAGCCCTTTGTGGCCGTCCTGGGTGGGGCCAAGATCTCCGACAAAATCGGCGTCGTGGACAACCTCCTGGGCAAGGTAGAAACCCTTCTTATCGGCGGGGGGATGGCCAATACCTTCCTCAAGGCTCGGGGGTACCAGGTAGGGCAATCGTTGGTGGAAGAGGAGAGCCTGGCGCTGGCCCGGGAACTCTTGGACAAGGCGGGCCACAAGTTGGTCTTGCCTGTGGACGTGGTGGTGGCCGACAAGTTCGACGCAGAGGCGCAGTCGAAAATTGTCTGCGTGGAGGAAGTACCAGCAGAGTGGCGCATCCTGGACATCGGCCCGGCCACAGTGGAGCGCTTCGCCCAGGAGCTTTCCAAGGCCAAAACCGTGGTCTGGAACGGCACCGTGGGAGTCGCAGAGTTCCCTCGATTCGCCGCTGGCACCCAGGCTATCATTGAGATGCTGGCCAAGAGCCAGGCGACTACCATTGTGGGCGGTGGAGATACCGCGGCTGCCGTGGAAAAGGCGGGACTGGTCGAGAAGATGACTCACGTCTCCACCGGGGGCGGAGCCAGCCTGGAACTGCTGGAGGGCAAGGTTTTGCCCGGAGTGGCAGCTCTGGCTGACAGGTAGCACATAGCCGTTTTATCATAACATCAAGGGGGTAGTTTGATGCTGCGAGGTAAGAAACAAGATAAACCGGGGCTGGTCACCGTCCACACCGCCTCCGGCCTGCTCTCTGCCCAGGTCTTCAAAACCAAGCTGGAGAGCGCGGGCATCCCTGCCCTGCTGGACTACGAGAGCGCCGGAGTGGTCCTGGGCATCACTGTGGACGGCCTGGGCGAGGTGCGGGTGATGGTGCCGGAGAGTCTGGCCGAGGAGGCGCGGGCACTCTTGACGGAAGAGGGGGAAGACAATGGACGTGCAAACGCAGGAGGTCTGTGATAGAGTTGTAGCCATTTTGAAAGAGAACTTTGGCGAGAATCTTGTGGGAGTTGCCCTTTTCGGATCGGCTGCGCGGGGTGATACCTCGGCACGCAGCGATGTGGACATTTTCGCCATCATTAAGAATCTGCCCGCCAAGCATTTTAGGCGTTGCACGATGCTGAACAGCCTTGTATTGCCCCACGTCCAACACCGGGTGACAATGGCGGCTAAGACCAAAGACGAGTTCCTGTCAGCCTTTCCCTCACTGTATCTAGACCTTGGCCTGGATGGGAAGATACTATACGATAAAGAAGGGTTCTTGAGTGAACGCTTGGCCATGATCCGGAAGATCATCCATCAATCCGGGTTGAGACGGGAGAAGAGGGACTACGGCTTCACCTGGCGATGGCGGAATCGGCCCAAGAGAGGCTGGGAGATCACCTGGGAGGGTTACCGTGAATTGGAGTGATGAAATCCACTATCGCCTGGAGTTGGCCGAGGGCTTTCTTAATGAGGCCAGACGGGATACAGAATTGAAGAGATTCCGTTCTTGCGTTGATAACGCCCAGTTGTCTATCGAAAACTCTGTCAAAGAGGAATGAATGACCATCTGCCAGGAAAAAGAGTGGAAACCCCTGCCTCCCGACGAGAAGCAGGGGTTTTACTATAGCAGTTGCCTACTGTGTTTCCGCCCTCCAACGGCCCACGGGCAAAAGCTGTTTGAGCAACCTCATCTCCTCCCCACTGAAAGCCCCGACAGCGATCAGAGCCACGAAGTAGATGACAGCAGCCGAGGGGATCAGCAACAACACGTTCAAGTCCCGGAGCAGCCACAACACGGCGCCCATCAGGGCCGACGCCAGGGCTGGCCGCCAGACGATGCTTGGCCAGGGGATAGGGGCCAGATTGCGGCGCACACAGTAGTAGAAGGGGATCAGCAGAACGATCTCGGAGAAGACGGCGATGACCGCCGCAGCCTGGTAGCTGTACATAGGGATAAAGATCAGGTTAGCGATCAGATTAAAGGCCACACCGATCATAAAGGCTTTGGTGAGAAAGCGTTGCTGATTGAGGGCAATGAGCACGTATTGGGTGACCTGGTTGATACAACTGAAGGGGAAGAAGCCGATGAGCAACTGCAAGGCGATCATAGAATGAGGCAGATACTCTCCACCACCCAGGATCAGGATCAGCTCACGGGCGATGAAAGGGGTGCCCACCGCCACCGGCAGCGCCAGCATCAACAGCAATCGCAAAGACAGGATATAAGCCCGTAACAGGGACTCGCGAGCCGAGGCCGCGTAGCGGGACATCAGAGGGAAGATGGCGATAGTGAAGAACGAAGGGATGACGATCAGGCCATCAATGTATTTGAGAGCCGCCCCGTAGTAGCCGACGACTGTGTCCCCTTTCATCGGTTTGAGCAACAGGATGTCAATGCGGAAGAAGATAGTGGCTAGCAGATGGTTGATCATCAAGGGGAAAGAGATATCCAGCATCTGACGCTGGAAACTGAAGTCAATATCCATCCCCGGGCGTGGGCGGAAGCAGTGACGCAGCACCAACGCAAAAAGGACCGCTACTGTGAACAGGTTGCCAACTACTGACACGCCGGCCAGCCCCACGAATCCCCAACCCAGGAGCAACACCCCCGCCCCCAGACTGACCTTGAGCACCGTGACCACGGTGGAGATGCTGGCCGGATATTCCATCTTCTCGTAGGCGTTGAAGACGGCACTGAGAGCATCAGCTACGTTGCCGAAGAAAAGACCCACAGCGAAGAGGACAACGGCTGTGGCCGTATCGTGGGTCAGGCCCCCAAAGCGGGTGTACAGCAAGATGCCCAGGCCGATGAGGGGCAACGCGGCCAGCCAGAGCATGACCCGCAAGACCATGGTGTTGTTCAGATAACGATTAGCCTGACCACGCTCCTTGGACACCTCCCGGGTCAGCAGAGTGCCCAGGCCAAAGATGGTCAGGATCTCAAAGTAACCGATGAAGCTGATGGCGAAAGCGTAGCGCCCCTCGCCCATGGGGGCTAATATGCGCAGCCGCAACATGGCGAAGGCGAAATCAATACCCTTGTTCAGCAAAGAAAGGGCCATGGGCGTCAGGCTGTTCTTGGCCACCCGCTTGACCACAGAGTCCTCGTCGCTCTCGCGATAGAACCGACCCCACAGCCAGTTGGCCGCCAGCAGGCAGGTGACCACCCCGGCGATAAAACTGACGAAGAGACCCAACTGCAAGGAACGAGGGGCATATTTGAAGCGGACGGTGTGGGCTCCGCCTGGCAGGTGCACCGCCCGAAAGTTGCCGTCGGCTCGATAGATCGGAACCCCAATCTCTTCCTCTTCACCAGCCCCAAGGGGGCGCATATAAGCTTTCCAGCCGGGGAAGTAGCTGTCGGCCAGCACGAGCCAGCCCTCCCCAGCCATCTCGACGTCAATGAAGACTTCGTTGATAGTGTAGCTGGTGATAGAGGGATAGGGAGTAGTCCCTACCTCTTGTCCCTCATCCCCTGTTCCCTCCATTTCTTCTTCGAGGATGACGTACTCTAGCGGATCGAAGTGTTTCAACTCCTCGGCCCGCTGCTCAGGGTCAGCCATCACCTTGGCCCGAGGGACGACGAAAGCCCGCGGCAGGTAATCCTCGTTCTTGTAAACCTTAATCTCCTCATCGTAGACCAGTCTGTAGCCAGGGCTAGGAATGTGCTGAGTGGTCAAGACGTACTTCACATTCAGCAGATCCAGCAGACGTGAGTCCAGCGAGGGATACTCCGAGAGGGGCGCGATGCGGTTGTAGAGAAGTTCGTCCTGCTCCTCGATGAGGCTCATATAGTCGGCGTACTGCTTGGGGAAAATGGAATCGTAACCCCGCACGTCGTAGAGACCATAGTACATCCCCACGTTGGCATTGAAGGTCTTTTCCCTGGGGCCGACGAAAGTGGTGAAACGCCATAGACTTTTGTCCCGCTCCAGGAACTCTACTACTGGCGGCTTGAACTGGAAGAGCTTAGGGTCGGCCCGGGGGTTGAAGCCATGGCCAAAAGCGAAGAGGTCGAGGACAAGGACTGCCAAGGCCAGCGGTTCCCAGACTGGCCGTCGGCCCAATCGCTGCGGCAGGTAGATGGGACAGCGGCTGACCCGCAGCACGATAGCACTGGCAGTGAGCAACAAGCTGAAAAGCAGGAGGTTGCAGAGTTCGTAGCTGTAGAAAGCCTGGACGTCGGGAAAAGCTTCCGGAGCTTTGGCCAGGGACCAGAAGGCTTTCTCGACTATGGGGGCGATCCGGGAATAGAAGACCCGGCTGAGAAGAAGGGCAGCAAAGGCCGCCAGCCCACCCCAGAAGGCCAGGCCAGCGATGACGGTGATGACCGATGGTTTGGACTGCAAGCACAGCCAGCGCAGCCACCAGGGTGGCCGTCTTCCTCCCTCCTCGGTCCCCGGCTCTGGCGTGTGGGTGCGCGCTAGATGGTCCGCTCCTATTCCGGCCAGCACGGCCACACTGAAGGTGTAAGGAAATACCCAGCGGAAGGGCGAGTGCAATTGATTGACGCCAGGGAAGGTATAGAAGAGGAGGGCGTAGAGGGGGGTGCCGAAAATGAAGGCCAGGGACAAAACAACTAGAATAATGTAAAGCCAGACATAGGAATGTAAAGTCGTATCGGCACTAATGACCGCAACAGTGGTCTTGCGCCGGTTTCGCCGTAGACGACTGAACAACCGCAACAGGGGTCTGGCCGCCACGGCCATCAGCAGCAGAGGCAACAACCCCAGATAGCTGCCCCCTTCGACATAGTTCTTGACCCCCCAGTTGGTGCTGTGAGGGCCGTTAGGGTTGAGTTGACCGTAGGCATTGAGAGTCGGGCGAACCGTCTGCCAGTTGAAGACATCGAGATAGCTGTGGTGGGACGGATTGCCGAAGAAATCGGGCACCAGGAAGGCAATCAGGCGGCGCGGAGGGAAGGCCCAGCTCACCACCTGGCTGTAGGGGACCGAGCCCTGTCGGAAGTTCAGACGTGCTACCTCATAGAGGGGGATAAACTGCACCGCTCCCAGCCCCAGACCCAGGGCCACCATAACCACCAGCCAGGAAGCCAGCCGAAACACCACCAGCCAGTTGCGTTGCCGCCACCATAGGATCGCCAGACGGCACAAGGCGTAGAAACCCATCACCAATAACACGTAGAGAGAAATCTCCACGTGGCCAGCTAGGAGCTGGAAGCCCAGGGCCACTGCCCCTACAGCGATATAAGGTATGGGAGAGTAGGTCACCGGCCCCTTCTCCTCCTGTTTCCTGACCACAATCTCGATCATAGCCAGGAGCAGGGGCAACCAGGTCGCAGCGGCGATGATCATGGTAAAGACCACGCTGACCACGAAGAAAGCGCTGAGCATGTAAGTGATGCCCGCCATCAACGCACCGAAACGATTGATGCCGATCACCCGGCAGTAGATGAATGTGAAGAGGCCAGCGAGGAAGAATTGCAGGACAGTAAAGTAGCCATAGGCCCGTGCCAGCGGTAGAATATAGAATACGATACTCAAAGGATAGAGGGCTGAGTGCTGGCCAGCCGCCAGGAAAGGCAGGCCGGCGAACAGGTAAGGATTCCAGAGGGGGATCTGCCGGTTTTGGATGGCTTGGACGGTGAAGCGTTTCCAGACATAGTTCTCCAGAATGAGATCGCTGAGCAACTCATTGTGAGGGATGCTCACATCCCACTGGCTGGCAAAGGAAGCCCAGGGCTCGAAAGCGAAGAGGTTGTCCACGGGCAGAAGGGTCTTGCCGCCGAGAGTGACTGGCCAGAAAAATACAAGGGGAAGAAGCAAAAGGAGTAGAACGGCGAGCAGCTCCAGCTTACGTTTCTTCAACAAAATCCTCTCTCCATAAAGGGGCTACGTCCTCAGGCGCACATAGACTTGACCCATCTCTCACCCGGCATGCTGTGCAGGTTCTGGATGCCAGCGCTATCATAGACTAAAGCATCGCTTTTGTCAAGATGAGAAAGCGGGCCTGTGCAGCAAGTCGGGCGGTGTAGGGGGCTTCGCGAGCCCGAAAGTGAAGGGACTAGATTTTTGAGAGCAAAAATGATATAATAGGATCAATAACAGAGAAGGGCTAACGAAGCCCCATTCCCGGCGAGGCACTCAGCAATTCTAGCAAGAAAGGAGGGCCAAAGCAAATGTCTATAGTACCGCTCTTGAAAAAGGTAGACATCCTGAACGGCCTATCGGAGAGCCAACTGGAAGAGGTAGCCGAGCTGTGTCGAGAACAAACCTGCAACGCAGATGACATTATCTTCAAGGAAAACGACAGAAGCTCTGAGTTGTATCTCATCCAGGACGGCCTTGTAGAAATCACTCTCGGCGTTCCGGAGCCAGGTACGGAACAGAGCATCATCACTTTGGGGAAAGGGCAGATCTTCGGTGAGATAGCCGTTGTAGACGAAGGTCCCCGCACCGCTTCCGCCCGCTGCATCACCGATGGCACCAGGCTCTGGGTGGCTAAGAGAGCAGACTTTATCTCCCTGTGTGAGAACGACACCAGCATCGGCTTTCTTGTAATGAAGAACATCGCCGCCGACTTGTCCTTCAAGCTCCGTCTTATCAACTTGAGCCGAAAAGAGCCTGGTTAGGCAGGTAAGGAGGTGAGAGCCATGATCTACAAAGTCAGCTTTGTCGTACAAGGGGGAGGACACCCCGGCGCTATCCAGAACATGGAGAAGCGCCCGGAGAAGGGTGATCGAGTGAAGCTGGGCAACAAGCTCTACGAAATAGTGGAAGTATTGGAGATCATACCATCGAGGGGTGAGTTCGGCTATCTACATGCTACCTGCCGGCCCGTCGAGGAGCAGTAAAACCGGAGAGTTCTCATGGGAATTGTCAGGCGAGAGTATCCAGTCGCTACCTTCTCCATCGTCGGGCGCGACTCCATCACGGGAGACCTGGGCGTTGCCGTGCAATCAAAATTCTTAGCCGTGGGCGCAGTGGTGCCCTGGGCGAGAGCCAGGGTGGGCGCCATCGCCACCCAGTCTTACGCCAATACCAGTTACGGTCCTGAAGGCTTGAAGCTTTTGGCCGAGGAGGGGCTGTCAGCTCAGGAGGCCCTGAACAGGTTGATCGCCGCTGACGAGGAACGCCATCTACGCCAGGTAGGCATCATTGATGCAAAGGGACAGACCGCCGCCTATACGGGAGGAGAATGTCTCGAGTGGGCCGGCCACATCGTCGGTCAGGACTACGCCTGCCAGGGCAATATCCTGGTGAGTGAAGATACGGTGCAAGCCATGGCCCGTACTTTTGAGACGGCCCCGGGGGAACTGGCCGACAGACTGGTGGCTGCTCTGGAGGCCGGCCAGGCTGCTGGCGGCGATAGCAGGGGACGGCAGTCAGCATCTCTCCTGGTAGTGCGAGAGAAAGGCGGCTACGGCGGGTTCAACGACCGCTATGTTGACTTGCGAGTAGATGATCATCCTACGCCCATCCAAGAACTTAGGAGGCTCCTGGATCTGCATAGGCTCTATTTCCTCAAGAGCAAGCCAGAGGATCTGCTGCCTTTGGAGGGAGAAGTAGCCCGTGAAGTGCAGGAAATCCTGCGTGACTTGGGCTACTACGGTGGGGAGATCAATGGTATTTATGACGAACCCACGAAGACGGCCCTCTCCAGGTGGAGTGGGGTAGAGAACCTGGAAGAGCGTCTGCAGGAGGAGGCCCGCATTGACCGGGTGATTTTGGAATTTCTACGCCAGAAGAGAGGGGCGAAAGCTTGAATTGGAACTTGCATACGTATAATTGAACAGGTGCAGGTCATGTCGAAGAACCGCAATAAAGAAACTGAGCCACTGGTAGAGAATCGGTGGCTCAGTTCAGTTTTGTCAAGAGACAGAGATAACGTCAAGTTGGAGGCCGAGGGCCATTTGCCTACTGCAGCAATTGCACAGCCGAAATCATGAGCAATCCGGCCAGGCCAACTTCCAAGGCCTGCCGTGGCACTCGCAGTGTCATCCGGCTGCCTAACAGCACGCCGGGCACCGAACCGATCAACAACTTGCCAACCAACGCCAGATCCACGTGACCCAGGTAGAGATGGGCCAGAGCGGCCGTACCTACCAGCAAAGTTGCGTGGAGGATGTCCGTGCCTACCAGTTTTTCCGCCGAAAAGGGGGCAACCAGCACCAGCAACGCCAGGATCAGGCTGCCGCTGCCCACCGACGTCAGGCCCACCAGGAAACCACCCAAAGCACCGATAGCGATCACACCCGCTCGACGCTCGATCGGTGTCCTTGCGGGCGATACACGAGCGTTCCCCAGGGAAACCCGTCGTAGCATGAGGAGAGCTGCCAAGATCAACGCCAGGCCGATCGCCCGCTGTATCCAAATATCAGCCAATCCGGCGCCCCCCCGACGTAGCCAGGTCAACAGCCCAACGGCGGCCAATGAAGCTGGCAGGCTGCCCAGGGCCAGGTCACGCACTACCTGGAAATCCACCGTCCCCTGTCGCCAGTGCTGCCACGCGCCGGCCAGCTTTGTCAAGGTAGCATAAGCCAGGTCTGTGCCTACTGCCATGGTGGGCGGCAGGCCCAGGCCCAGCATTAGCAGCGGCGTCATCACCACCCCGCCTCCCATCCCGGTCAGTCCTACCAGCAGACCCACCAGAAAGCCGCACAGAGGCAACAGCTGGTTAATGTACCACATCAGACAACCACGGTGGTGCGGATGTGGATTTTGGCGATACGAAAGTGCAGAATCTCCGCTCATGCTGCACTGATACAGATTCTGCCCACGATGTATTGATGGTTCTCACGTAATTGTGCACACCCCTCATTATTATATCTTATCTCAATCGTTCATTCTTGTCTAACTCAAATTGCCCCACCAGCGGCAGATGGTCAGAGCCAGTATCGCCGGAAATGATGTCGATTGTTATGGCCGTGATTTCCGGGGAATAAAAGAGGTAGTCGAGGCGCAGGACAGGCAGATTGAAAGGGAAGCGGAGTTCAAGCCCTCGTGGTATGAGAAAGGTATGACCCAAGCCCCACCCACGATCCCTATAGGCGTCTCGCATGGTCGTTGTGACTTGACTGTAAGCTGTCATCAGGTCGGTCATATTGCAGTCACAGGCTATAACAGCCGGTAACCCTGTTTCTTGAATGGCGGTCTGAATTTCAGAGATCTGAGCTTCCCGGTTGTCGGTTAACCTCCTGACCGAATCCGTGTCCAATGTTCTAAAGTATCTCCGGATGCCAACCGGAGCCAGGTGGGCGTTTATCAGGTGCAGAGGTGTTTCCGCAACTTGGATGACGACGCTTTGTGCCGACCAAGGCTGCATAGGTAGATTCTTCTGGGTCAGGATCGGATACCGGCTGTAAACAGCCATTCCGGCCTCAATATCATGCCAATAATATGGATATTGCAGCGACAATGCCTGCTCTAGGTGCTGCTGCTGGAAGGGGGAAATCTCTTGCAGTGCCAATACGTCGGCCTGGGTGGCCATGATTGTTGTCAGAAGTGCCTCTACATTTGCATTAAGGTATCCCAGGTTAAAGGTCAGGATGGTAACAGAGTTGGCTGGGTTGGTGGCTTGAGGGGCAGGGGGAGTGAGTAAGGGGCCATAGAACCAGAGAAGGAGACCGGTAGGTACAAACAGCAGAACCGCCCTGTATTTCTTTCGCTTAGATAATCCCCAAATGCCCAAGAGGGGTAAGGGAAGGAAAAGCCAGACTCCCAGGTAATTGAGGCTCAGCACCAAACCCGACCTGTCGCCACTGGTATGCCGGAGGGCCAACCAGGCCAGCAAAATGGTAACATAGGCCCACAATAACCCTTCTATTCCCCAAGCTAAAAGGCGGTCAGGTTTAAGAATTTTGGTGGAAATATCCATTATTCATTCCAACCATCGAATAGCAGACACGCGATAGACTAGACTAGTTTCTGTCTGGAAACTAGCGGGCCGGGCTCGCACGCCCGGCTTCCGGCTTTCCAGACAAGAACTAGACTAAAACAGGGTTCGGAACCGCCATGGATTATACTCAATCTGGAACCCTGATGGAGATCTCGGACCATAGCGGATAATTGCCCGTGGTATCCACCGCAGTCAAGCGGAGTTTATAGATCCCAGGCCCAAGGGCAGTAGTGTCCCATTCGGCCAGTATGCCTGGGATCACAACTGGTTGTTCTACCAAAGTGATGACATGCCACTCCGTCGGCGATTCTCCCACCCCCCACTCTACCTTGTAGAATACGAAGTTGTCTATATCAGCAAGGCCTTGGATCTGCACAATGCCTTGTACGGCTGCATCGTCGTCTGGCGACAGGATTTCGACCTCTCGTATATAAGCCAACTGGGCGAGAGCTTCCTGTGCGGCCTGGCCGGCTGGTCTCAGGGCTAAGTACTGCCCCCAGGCTTTCAGCACATCGAGGCGGTTCCATTGCAATAGGGCCAGCTGCCGATACCCGTACGCGTAGGTCGGATCGAGGGCTACGACTCGCTGATACGCTGTCACCGCCTCTCCAAAGTGGTCTAGCCACTCGTAGGCGGTCGCAAGGGCGATCCAGGCTGCCACCGAGTCAGGATGGGCTTGGACATTCGCTTCGTACTGGGCGACTAACTCGGCCAAGCGGAACCAATTGCGCTGCCGCCGATAGACTGTCAGTAAAAGCCGATGGCCGGTCGGGTTACGGTCATCAAGGGCAATGGCCTGCTCGAACAGTTCAACGGCCTCGTCGCCCATCCCCTTCTTGGCGAACAGGATCCGTCCCAACGCCAGGTAGCTATCGGCGAACTCGGGATCAACAGCAATAGAATACTCATAACAGGAGATTGCTTGGTCAATGTCGCCAAAGGTCTCATAGGTCTCACCCAATTTCATGTACGTCACGGCAAGATGCGGCCACAGGCGAATGGTCTCCTTGCGGATTCGCAAGGCATTTTCCAAGTCGCTGGCCGTCGCCGTTTCCAGGCTGCCGATGATCGTGTAGACATCGCCCAGCCGCAGGTATGCTGACATGTTGCCTGGCTCGATGGCTATACCATCCTCATAGGTGCTGATAGCCTCGCTGTAGTTTTCTTCGAGGGTATACATCCCACCCAGGGCCAGATAGCCCGCCATGTCGCCCGGCTGCGCAGCTATGGCTTGCTGGTAAGCGGCCTCAGCGCCATCAAGATCGTCATAGGCGAGCAGCAAATCTCCCAGCGAAATGTACGGCCAAGGCTGACTGCGATAAAGGGCCGAAGCCTTGTAGAAGGAGGAATTGACGGCCTCTATACGCCCCTGGGCCTCGAAGACCTGCCCCAAGGCCAACCAGGGCGTAGCGATGCCGGGAGCCAAGTACACTGCCTGGCGTGCTGAGCGTTTGGCATCGTCCAGATGGCCCTGTATTAGGTAGACGCGATGTAGCCCTAGATAGGCTTCTATATCACCAGGCCGATGGGCCAGCGCTTCCCGATACGCCGCAATAGCGCCGGCCAAGTCGCCTGCGTCGCGGCGAGCATCCCCTAGAATAATCCAGCTCTCAGACGCGGCCGGCGGACTGGCTTGGACAGCCGCCCAGGCCTGGGCTACAGCCTGCGACGGATTCTGTAGCTTCAGGTAACCCTCCACTACCCCCCGCCATGCCTCCAGGTTGGTCGGAGCCGACTTCAGAGCTTGCTGGTAAGCCCGTATCGCCTCGGATGGATCAGTAAACCGTTGATGGTAGTTTCCCAGCGCCACCCAAGGTTCTGGAACACCTGGGGCTATGGCAATAGCTCGCTGCAACTCAGCTTCAGCTTCGTCAAACCGGCCCTGCTGTTGATAGGCGACAGCCAGTGCCAGGCGAGCATTCACATTGCCGGGTTCTATGCTGACTGCTTGGCTGTAGATTTCGGTCGCCCTAATTGTATCACCGCGGCTCATAAGGAAGGTTCCCCAGGCTACCGGCAGTGGCACAAAACCGGGTTGCGCCTCAGCGGCTTCCTGGTAGTGAGTGTGCGCCTCACTGACCCGTCCCTGAACTAGATACGCCTGCCCCAAGGCATTGATTACACCAATACCGGCGGGCGCGAGGGTCATCGCTTGCTCATAGGCTGCTGTGGCTTCGTCCACCCAACCGAGGCGGCTTAGCAAGTCGCCCAAAGTGGCCTGTGCGATGGGCGAAGCTGGATCGGCTTGTACAGCCGCCTTTGCCTTGGCTAATGCGGCCTCATTATTGCCCTGGAAGCGGTAGAAGCGAGACAGTTCCATATAGCCCCTCGCGTCACTCGTCGCTGCAGTGACAGCCTGCTGATAGGCTACCAAGGCATCGTTGAGGAGACCCTGACCTTCATAGACCTGCGCCAGGCGGATGTATCCATTTGGGTCGGTAGGCGTCACCTTGATGGCTTTCTGATAGGCCCCCTGCGCCGCCGCCCAATCGGCCTGCCACCGGTGCCAGTCGCCCAGGGCTACATAGGCCTGCCCCGACGCCGGGGTGACTTCAACCGCCCTCTGGAACTGGGTCAGCGCCTCCTGCTGGCGGCCCCGGGCCTGATGCCATTGAGCCAGTCTGAGGCGGCCGATGGGGTCAGTTGGGGCCACCGCTATGGCCTTTTGATAGGTCTCTTCCGCTGCCCAATCGGCCTGCGACTGATGCCAGTCGCCCAGGGCTACATAGGCTTGCCCTGATGCCGGCGTAGCCTCAACCGCCGCTTCGAACTGAGCCAGTGCCTCCTCCTGACGACCCAGAGCGCGGTATACCTTGCCCAGGTGGATGTATCCATCTGGGTTGGCAGGTGTCACCTCGATGGCCTTTTGATAGGCCTCTTCCGCCGCCCTCCAATCGGCCTGCGACTGGTGCCAGTCGCCCAGGGCTACATAGGCCTGCCCCGACGCCGGGGCGACTTCAACCGCTGCTTGGAACTGGGCCAGCGCCTCCTCTTGCCGGCCCTGAGCCTGATGGGCCAGACCCAGACCGATGTATCCATCTGGGTTGGTAGGCGTCATCGCGATCGCTTTCTGATATGCCTCCTCGGCCGCCGCCCAATCGGCCTGCCATCGGTGCCAGTCGCCCAGGGTTACATAGGCCTGCCCCGACGCCGGGGCAACTTCAATCGCCCTCCGGAACTGGGTCAGCGCCTCCTGCTGGCGGCCCCGGGCCTGATACAACTGGGCCAGTCTGAGGTGGCCGATGGGGTCAGTTGGGGCCACCTCGATGGCCTTCTGATAGGCCTCCTCCTCCGCTGCCCAATCGGCCTGCCACCGGTGCCAGTCGCCCAGAGCTACATAGGCCTGCCCCGACGCCGGGGCGACTTCAACCGCCCTCTGGAACTGGGTGAGCGCCTCCTGCTGGCGGCCCCGGGCCTGATGCCATTGAGCCAGTCCGAGGTAGCCGAGGGAGTCAGCCGGGGCCACCGCTATGGCCTTCTGATAGGCCTCTTCCGCCGCCCTCCAATCGGCCTGCGACTGATGCCAGTCGCCCAGGGCTACATAGGCCTGCCCCGACGCCGGCGCCATCTCCACAGCGGCTTGCAGTTGAGCCTGGGCCTGTTCGTGCCGTCCCTGCGCTGCGTGCAATGCTGCCAGGTCGAGGTAGCCGTTGGGATCCAATGGTGCCACTGCTATCGCCTGCTCGTATAGATGCTGTGCTGCCACCGTGTCGCCCCGTTCTTCCTTCAACTGCCCCAGAGCCAGAATCCCTGCCGCAGTGCCCGCCACCGGTCTGGTTGTCTCCCAATCTGTCACCTCATCTAGTGTAATCGGCTCACTCACTGTCCCAGAGGCTACAGTGATGGCTTGTAGATAAAGCTCCTCCGCAAGTTCCCAATCACCACGCGTCTGGTAAAAGCCTCCCAGCTCTACGTAGGGCCGACTGGATGCCGGAGCGACTTCAATCGCCTTCTTGAACTGAACCAGGACTTTCTCATCCTGTACTTGTCTCACATACAGTTGTCCCAGGCCTATGTATCCGCTAGGATCGGCCGGTGCTGCCTCTATCGCTTTCCAATAGAACTCCTCGGCCGCAAGGGGATCCCCCTGTACTTGGAGCAGTCTCGCCAGAGCGATGTAGCCGCTTGCCGAGGCGGGAGCCACTTCAGCCGCCTTCCCAAACTCTGCAGCCGCCCGCTCTACCTCTGCTTTCGCAGCGTGCAAACGCCCTAGACTGAGATACCCAGCCGGAGCGGACGGTGCCACAGCCCTCGCTTGCCGATAAAACTCCTCAGCGACCACCGGGTTCCCCCGCTCCTCCTCCAGGCGCCCCAGGGCAACGTGACTCATCGCATCCGCCGGGGCTACCTCCAGCATCTCCCGGTAATGCTGCTCGGCTAACTCCCAATTGCCGCGTTCTCTATGCCAGTCCCCCAAGGCTGCAAGGGCCGACACAGAGGCCGGCGCCACCTCAACCGCTGCCTCAAAGGCTGCTACTGCCTGCTCTACCTTTGCCTCGGAGGCGTACAAAACACCCAGGTTTAGGTAGCCATCGGGCTGTGTAGGGGCTATCTCCGTTGCCTGTCGGTAGTATGCCTGCGCCGCTGTGCGATCGCCTCGGCTTTCTTCCAACTGCCCCAGGGCCAGGTAACCCTCCACGTTGGCCGGGGCCACCTTTAGCACCTGCTGGTAGACTTGCTCCGCTAACTCCCATTGACCACGTCCCCTATGCCAATCCCCCAGGGCCACGAGGGCTGATGCAGAGGTCGGCGCCATCTCCACTGCAGCCTCAAACTCCGTCCGCGCCTGCGCCTGCTTTCCTGCGGCAGTGTACAAAGCCCCCAAACGCAGGTGCCCCTTGGCATTGGCCGGCGCCACTGCAACGGCCTGTCGGTAGAGTTCCTCTGCCGTCTCCCTGTCACCTTGCTTTTCTTTCAATCTTCCCAGCGCCAGGTAGCCCGTCACATCGGTTGGCGCTATCCCTATCGCTTGCCAATACAGACCTTCCGCTGCTGGGTCATTCGCCCTGGCTTCATACAATGCCCCCAAGGCCAGATAACTATCCATATAGGCGGGTTTCATCCTGATCGTTTTCTGATAGCTCTCCTCTGCCATATCCCAGTCACCGTGTGCTCTATACCAATTCCCCAAGGCCACATGCGCCTTGGCGGAACCAGGAGAGGCTTCAATGGCATCCTGGAACTGAGCCAGAGCCTTATCTGACCAACCCTGCCCCTGATACAGAAGCCCCAATCCGATGTGGCCGGCTGGATCCTCAACATTGGCTGTAACTGCCCCTCGGTACCCTTTCTCGGCCTCTTGGAGGCTACCTCGAGCGCGAGAAAAATCGCCTAGCGCCACCCACCCTGCAACGTAACGGGGCTCAACCAGCGTTGCCTGGTGATAGGCCCTCCCAGCTTCGGCCCAGCGTCCTTGACTCTGGTGCAAAGCCCCCAAGGTGACAAGCGCATATCCAGAGGTTGGCGCGACCTGTACCGCCTTCTCGAATTGGACCTGGGCCATGTCCGTATCTCCCTGCGCCTTGTAGATGAGCCCAAGTCGAATATACCCCTCCTCGTTTGACGGTTCTCGCTCAATCGCGTGCTGATAGGCAGCTATTGCATCTTCCGCCCGTCCCTGCGACAGGTACAATTCCCCCAGGCTGAGATAGGCTGCAGCACGACTCTGATCCACGCTGGTCGCCAGCCGGTAAACCCTTTCCGCCTCGTCGCTCCTGCCCTGCTGGTAGTACGCATCTCCCAGAGCTACGTACCCAACCGCATTCCCCGGCTCCAACTCCACCGCCCGCCAGTAGCAATCCTCAGCCTTGTGGAACTGCCCTTGGCCCTGATAGGAATACCCGAGGCTGATCCACACTGACACATTGCCGGGCTCCACTGCCAGTGCCTGTTGGTAGGCCGTCAGCGCTTCCTCCCACCGGCCTCGATTCCGCTCAAAGCCGCCCAGTGTCAGCCAGTTCGCTGCTGAGCCAGGTAGGAGTTGAACCGCTTGCTCGTAGACCTCCAGTGCCTCATCTGCGCGCCCGGCTGCCCGAAGCACTTGTCCCAGCGCTCCATAGGCCTCTGCGTATGTCGGCTCCACGTCGATTGCCTGGCGGAGCACTGCTAATGCTGCTGCCGAATCACCACGGGCATACAAGGCCGCTCCCAGCGCCGTGAGAGCCGCCCCTGACGCTGGTGCTGCGCGCACAGCGGCCCGGTATTGAGCCAGTGCAGCATCCCGTTCACCTCGGCTCTCGTACAACTGTCCCAGGTGAACGTAGCCGTTAACCAGGGTTGGCTCGGCACTGGTAGCAAGGCGGTAGGCGGAAGCGGCTTGCGCCCAATCAGCGCGCCTGCCGTATTCGTGTCCCAAGGCCACATATGCGTCGCCTGGCCAATCACTTGTCTCAACGGCGATTTGCAGTTGCCGCAGTGCCTCATCGAAAGAGCCCGACGCAAGCAATACGTTGGCCAGCCCCACGCGACTCTTGGCATCGTTTGGCGTTCTCTTGATGGCTGCCCGGAAGGCCTCAGCCGCAGCGTCTGCGTCACGCTGAGCCAGGTAGAAATAACCTAGAGTCCTCTGCGCAGAAAGGTGGGTTGGATCGGTCTGCACCGCCTGGAGAAACTGGGCTTGTGCTGCTTCGATTTCACCGGCCGCCTGGTAGATACGCCCGAGCGTGGTATAAATCGTTGGCGATTGCGGACTCGCCGCCGCCGCATTTTGACTGGTCTGTATAGCTTCGGACAAGCGACCTTGCCTCTGGTGAGTCCGCGCCAGGCCCATGTAGCCCGCTGCTTCGTCAGGATACAGCGCCACTGTCCAGCGGTAGACATCCATAGCCTGCTCTTCATCTCCGCGAGCCAGATAGGCGTTCCCCAGCGCAATATGACCCTCCAGGTAGTCAGGCTGTACTGCGATAGCCCGCTGGTACTCGGCCATGGCCATCTCGGGCTGGGCCTGGTTGGCGTATTCATCACCCAGTGCCACGTGAGCATTACCAGAAGCAGGATTGGCACGGACAGCTTTGTAGTACGAGCCCATCGCCTGGGCTGGCTGCCCCAGGCTGGCATAGACCCGGCCCAGCCCGATGTAGGCATCAACGGCGGAAGAAGGATTCTCAATCAAAGCCTCGCTTAAGGCGACAACGGCTGCATCTTTTTGACCGGCGCTATAGAGTGCCGATCCGAGGGCGGTCTTTATATTGGCTGTGTCCAAGGGTGAGCGAGCTATGGCCCGCTCGAATTCGGTCGCAGCCTGATCGTAATGGCCCTGACCAGCGTACAGGTTTCCCGATGCCAGGAGAGGGCCAGGCAGAAGTAGGTCATAGCCGGGTAAATCCTGGACAGCCTGCAGGGCACCTTCTTCCCCTTCACTCACTTGAATGGCTGCCGCGAGCAGCATGCAGCCGGTTGGACTGATAGGGTTAAACTGGACAGCGCGTCGGTATCGTTCGAGCGCTGTCGCCAGATCACCTTCTTTCTCGTCAAGTATCCCCAGACGGAGGACCGGCCCATCAGCCCAGCGATCAAGACGAGCAGCGCGTTGGTAAGCAGCCCGGGCTTGCACCAGATCGCCGCTCTTGATATAAACGTCACCGATGCCGATCTCCATTCCTCTTTGTCGAGGCAATATTGCCAGGGACTGGCGATAAGCATCGAGGGCCAAGGTTTGCCAACCGGCCTGGGCGTACAGGCCGCCCAGCAGCCGGTACCAGCGCGCTGAGCCGGCTGGTGCCAGCAAATCGGCGGCCTGTTCGTAGGCCGTACGGGCCTCCTCCAACCGACCGGTCAAAAGGTAAGCGTGGCCCAGTCGCTGGGGCAGGAGCGGACTCCTGGGTGCCAGTCTCACCGCTCGCTCGTACACCGCAGTAGCCTCTTCACAGCGCCCTGCAGCGACCAAGGTGTCCGCCAACTGACCCCATATCTGTCCATCTGATGGCGAAACTGCCACCGCTCGTTCTAATTCCTCGATGGCTTGACTGATCAGCCCCTGGGTCAGATAGAGTTCTCCTAGTCCCAGATGTGCCAAGGTAGTGCTGTTTGGATCTTGCCCTATCGCACCTTCGTACAGGATGCGCGCTGCCTCCCAGTCGCCTTCCATCAGGGCTGTGTTGGCATTCACCAGGGGCAATGGGGGGCGTCTCTCTTTTACGCCGTAAAATACATATCTGCCTTCCTGAACGATCGGATCAAACCAGGCGGGCAGCCGTTGCAGTTGACCGTTCAGCGGCTGCTCCTCCTCGATGAGGATGTAACGGACATTGTAGCGATCCAGGATGGCTGCTAACTCCCCATCCACAAACCGGGCTGAAGAATAGTACAACATGTCTTTGACGCGCTGCAGCGCCTCATCCCGGCGATCGGCAGGGAAGCGGCTCAGGGTGGTGGTCCAACGATACTCCAACACGTTGGCCCAAGGGCTGAAGGCCGGGATGCAGAAATTCAGGTCGTGGTTCGCCAATACGATGCTGTCGCTCTTGATGATCTCGGGCAAACGCTCCAATAGCGGCGCTACCTCCTGGCACTGCGCCCGGCTAGGATCCAGCCGCACATCCTTCAGATAGGCTTGTCCAGTCCGGATGGAGGGGGCTAACACACCTGCCAGCACAGCCAACACCGCCAGGGGAAGACCAGCCTCGGCCCAGGAGGCAACGCCGGCACGGTTAAGCAGCTTTTGCACATACGCTACCCCAGCCCACAAACACCAACCGATGGTCAGCGCTGCTGCCAGCGGCACCGGCCAGACTAAACGGTACAGCAACCATGGCGTGATCAAGCGTCCAATGATTCTTCCCGTGGGCGGGAAATAGAGCACCGCGGGTACGAGCACGAGGGTGCCCAGCAACAGCCGTGCCGACAGGCTTTGACGTGATCGCCATAGCAGGAATGGCAGCCCAAGCACTGCGATGAGGTTGATCGAGTCCAAAACGGCGGCTGGATGCAAGGCATAGCCACCATTAGGTAACAGCCAAAGACGATAGGCCCGGGTCGCCATGCCCAGACGTGTCAGCAAGTTGGGATCGGTGGTACCCCGTAAGTCAAAGGCCAACCAGTCCTCACTCACGCCCAATAGCTGAATCATTGGCAGAATCAAACCGGTCCCCAACAACAGGGTGGCCAACACCAGGTGGCCGAAGGTGCGGCGATCCCTTTCTAGTGCCAAGTGAATCAAGCCAAAACCCAGGCAGGGCAAGCCAACGAGCACGGGCCCCATTGGATGTGTCCCCCCTGTGTCCCAAGCTGCCAACCCAAAAAAGATCAGGTCTCGCAGATCGTGAGTCCGGAAGTAACTCAACAAGAAGCGCAACGCCACGGGCAGCAGAATATATCGGAGCGCAAACTTGTCCTGGTTGATCCGTGCCACCAGGTCGTAGCCTGGATCGCCCCAGACCATGCTGGCCAGCAAGGTGACCATCCAGAACGCGGTCACGAACGCGGCAGCGTTGCGGCGGGACAATAACTGTCGGGCCAGAGTGTAGAAAGCGGTCAAAGCGACCAAGGTCATCATAGGACGCAGGTAGCGGTAGTGCACAATGGGGCTCAGACCTGACAGCCGGCTCAGCAGCGCGAAATCCAGAGCCCAAACGCCAAAGTCGGAACGGGATGTAGGCGGCAAACCAGTGCCATAGAAGGGTTCATAGAGGTTAACGTGGTCGGTGACGAGAAAGTCCTGTAGGAAGGCCATACCTTGCCAGTCGTCGCCAATCAAAGGGATTTTCAGTGAGGTAAAACAGAACATTGCGGCCAGCGCGCACAAGACGACGGCGAGTAGAGGGTTGATGGCATCGCCTTCATTATCAACCCTGGCAATACCAGACCAACGGCGCGTAAAAAAAACGACCAAGGCCAAGGCGGCGGTGCCGGCAAGACCTGAGAATGTCCATACAAAGACGTCCAGGCTCAAGTGCAGCGTCAGCACGAGCACGCCTGGCACAATCATGATTCCAATGCTCAGGACAAACGCGGTAGGCAGCCGCTCTAGCAGGCTCTCGCCCGGCATGAACCAGAATGACAAAGCAGCACCAGGCAGGAGGAAAAGCACAAAGGCGACAGTGGCGGACAAGGCGGCAGCGATTTGCTGGTGCAGGAACACAAAGACGAGGAAGGCGAGGAGCAGCCCTATCATTACCGCCCAAGACATTCCCCCTCGAAACCGGGGGGGGAAACGGCGCCTGGGGCCCTGCTCAGAGGGATCTCCAGGGCTGATGGAAGTTGTTGTAGGACTCATAGATAACCCAAATCTTTCAAACGCTCGGCGATCACTGCCTCTTCTGACGGCGAAAAGCCGCTCTCCTCCTCGGCCGCCTCCCAGGTAGTTTCTGCGATCTGAAAGGGATGCTTTTCTAGAAAGTCGGTCGGTAATGCCTCGACCATCACACGACCATCCATATCGGCTGGCACTGGATACCCCAGCAGATACAGGATAGTCGGGGCTAGGTCAACGATGTCGTGTGGGCTTAGTCGCACCCCGGCGCGGATGGGCTGCCCTGCCAGCACTATCATCCCGTCCCGGCGATGACAACCGTTGAACAGGCGAGAGGGGGCCATGACCACGTTGGCGGTGAACTCCTGGCCTCCAAATCCCACGTATCGCTCGTCGTGGGCTTCAAAAATGACGTCCGGCGCCCGCCCCACGTAGGGGCCGGTGTAGAGTTCCTCGCGCCGATAAATGCGCTCCGCCACCTGCACGCTGGTCTCCTCGTCCCGCAGGTCGGCCAGCCGGGCGATAATTTCGTCACGGAGGGCTTCGTATTCCGCCCCCGGTTGCACGCAGCCTGCCGGTTCCCGGCCCCGGAGATTAATGTGAATGCCGGTCATGTTGCCTCCCAGGGTATAGGCCTTGGTGCGGCTCCAGTCTACGTCATCGAACGAGAGGAACAAGCGATAGAGGAAGTTCCTGGTTGAGCTACTCTTTCTAACCTGGTTGATGGCCTGGTCGGTAAGGCCCAAGCGCAGCCGCATGGCCAGCTCCATCACGTTGCCAGGCGTGTGGCCCAGCTGGTAGAGCGCCCGTTTGAGGCGGATCAGTGGAGTGCGTTTGAAACGAATAAACCCCTGCCGTACTAGCCAGTTGTTCAGATAGAGCCATTTGTGGATTGCCCCGGCACCGTGGTCAGACATGACAATGACTACACTGTCCTTGTCCATCTGGTCGAGAAGCAGGTGCAGATTCTCATCTATACGTTGATATACCGCCAGGATGGCATCACCATAACGACGGGCACCTTCGGCGTCGTATTGAGGATGGTCAGGGTCCATGTACTTCCAGAAGCGATGCTGCACGGTATCTGTCTCCTGGAGCACCACGATCATGAACTGGGGGTCGTAGTTGTTCATGAGGTAAGCAGCCGCCCGCAGCCGCATCACCGCCGTCTCGTGCATCCCGACCAGAGCCCGGTCCAAATCCTCCTTCGTACGTGGGCCAAAGACCTTGTAACCCCCGACGGCCTCCTCTAACTCGTTAGCCAGCGTCTGTGGATAGCAAAAGTCGGAATCGTCAGAGGGAGTGCTCATACCGGTGATCAGGAAGCCGTTGACCGGCTCTGGTGGATAGGTCTCTGGTACGTTGATGACTCCCACCCGCCCCCCCTGCTCGCCGATGAGCTGCCACAAGGTCCTGCCAGCCCGGCGACGGGCGTTGGTCGGCACGACCTCGTAGCTTTCGGAGCGACGATAAGCGTGGTCAAAAACGCCGTGCTTGCCCGGATTCATACCGGTAGCAAAGGAAGACCAGGCCGCCGGACTGAGGGGCGGGATGGTGGAGCGCAGCACTCCGCTGGCCCCCTGGGCCATCAACTGCCCAAGAACGGGCAGTTTCCCTTGTTGTACCCAGGGGTCAATCAACTCCAGCAGCGCGGCGTCGAGGCCGATGACCAGAACCTTCTTGACCATAGTCGTTCCTGAACCCTTCTTGACTTTATGTCTTTGGCTGCTCGGCCTCGACTGTGGGCGGCAGCGATCCGGCACCCTGGGGCCAGATGGTGACGGTCAACTGGCTGATTAGGGCCAGAACCAGGATGCAGACGTAGATGTAGGCCCGATGCCCCACCAGGAAGACGAGTAGATCGTCTCGGGGGATGCCAGTGGCCTGCAAGACGGCGAACCAACTCAGCTCCCGGATGCCCAGCGCGCCTGGGGTAAAGGCAAGGAGTTGGCCCAACTGAGCCACCGGCGCGGCCAGCAGCAAGACCAAAAAGGACAGGTGCAGCCCAAAGGCGCGGGCGATCAGGTAGGAGCGCAGAACCATCAGAGAGATCTGCAAGATCGTCAACAGGTAGGCCTGGCCTACGGTCCGGGAGCCAATTTGAATCCCGTCCAGTTGACGCAGCCGATCCACTTTGTCCTGCGGGATCAGTCGACCCAACACCGGTATTCTGCCACCCCAGGCCGCAACCCGACCCAGGAAAGCGGTGAACCACCGGATCACCTGCCCAAAGCGGGTGGCGATGACAAAGAAAGAAACCCCTACCAGGACCGCTGCCAGAGCAGATCCGACCTCTAGAGAGACCAGGTGTCCCACGTAGAGCAGCGCGGGCCCCGTCATAAGCATCATGAGGATGTAGTCGAACAGCCGATCCAGGAGCGTCGAATAAAGAGCCATCCCTAGCGAAGAGCCCCCGCCGGCCCGCAGGGCCAGCGGACGGCCGGCGAAATCGCCCACGCCCCGGGGAGCGAAGAGGCTGATGAGCCGGCCGATGATGTTGTAGTAATAGACCATGCGCAGTGGCAACACCGGCTGGCGTGTCAGGGCGCTTACCAGAAGACGCCAGCGTAACGAGCCGGTCAGCGTCACCCCACCAATGGCCAGCAATGTGGCCAACAAATAGACGGGATCGCCATGGGCGACCCGAGACAGGGCCTCTGTGCCACCCAGGTAGAGAATGATGGCAAAGATGACCACCCCAGATAAACCCAACGCCGTGCGCGCTATCCGTTTCCAATTCATGGCTAAGCTATGTAACCCAGTCCCCGCAGGCGCTCCTTAACCATCTCTTCTTGTTCTGGCGTGAGCTCCAATTCGTGGTGCGGTCTTGCAGCACGCGCGGCCGTGTGGCGAATCGGGCGCTCGTGGAAGTAACCGTCCTCAAAGGCCCCGCTCAGCACCCGGCCATCCATGTCATTTGGGATAGGCACGCCCAAAGCCGCCAGCACCGTTGGCGCCAGGTCAATCAACGCGGCCTCGCCTAGCTCATGGCCTTGCCGGATGCCCGGGCCGATGAGCATGACGATGCCGTCCATGCGGTGGCCACCTGAACGGTCGAAGGTGGGCTCAAGCCAGGACCGGGACGAGAACTGATAGAGGCCAAAGCCGTTGTAACGCATGTCCTCTGGCAGAAAAACGACGTCCGGGCCCTCCTCCAGGTGATCACCCTGGTAGATCTCCTCCCGCCGGTAGACCCGGAGCGGGATCGCCTGGCTGGTCCGTGGGTGGCGCAGGTGGTTCAACCGATCCACCAACTCATCCACCACCTGTTCGTACTCGGCGCCAGGGGCGACGATGCCCTGTGGCTCCCGCCCCCGCAGATTGATGTACAGTTGACCATAGTTGCCCAGGCTATAGACCCGAGTCCGAGACCAATCTACGTCGCTGAAGGACAGGAAAACCCGCCGAAGCAGGGAGATGGCCCCGGTTTTGTGATGGCGCAGGGTCTGCGCCACTTGAGGCCCGCGCCCCAGGGCCATGCTCAGCCTGTAGAAGCTGATGGGCGTTAGGCCGATTTGATAGAGCAATCGTTTTGCCCCGGTGGAGAGGCTTCGTTTCAGTTGCATGAAGCCTTGACTCAACAGCCAGGCATTGACGTGGATGTACTGCTCCAACGGGCCAGAGCCGTGGTCCGACATGATGATGAGGATCGTATCGTCCCCCACAGTGTTGAGGAGCTCAGCCAGACAGGCGTCCACACGTTGGTAGCACTGCCGAAGCCCTTGGCGCAGACGGTCCGGTGCGTCGCGCACGTACCAGGGATGGCGCTGGTCCATAAAGCGCCACAGCCAGTGCATGGCCACGTCGGTTTCCTTAAAGACCGTCATGAAAAAGTCCCACTCATAACGGCTCATCAGGTAGCGCACGGTGTCCATGTTCATCTCGGTCAGGCGCTCCAATGCGTCTATCAGGCGGGCCTCTCTCCCAAGGGCGTGCGCTGTCCCCTCTGGGGTCATCGTAAAGCTGGGCACAGCCCGCTTCAACTCCTGCGCCAACGAGGGGGGGGAGGTGTAATCGGTAGCGTCGGGTGGCGTCAACATCCCCGTGACCATAAAGCCGTTGACGGGCTCAGGCGGATAGGTGGCCGGCACGGAAAGCACGCCCACCCGCTTGCCAGCCTCGCTGAGTAACTGCCACAGGGTATCTCCGTCTCGTAGGCTGGCATTGATAGGCACACCGTGGTAGTCGCTCTTACCACGACGGATAAAGTCAAAGATGCCGTGCTTGCCTGGGTTCTTACCCGTCATAAAGGAGAGCCAGGCGGGGCCGGTCAGTGGCGGGATCACCGATCCCAGACGCCCCCATGTCCCCTCCGATATGATGCGGGCGAAGGTGGGCAGGGCCCCTTCAGCCGCCCAGGGCCGGATCAAATCCAGTGTAGCACCGTCCAGGCCGACGACGAGTATTTTAGGTCCCGACGAGTCGCTTGGTGAGCGGGTCGAGTTGTTTGCCAGAACTGCGCCTTTCATTTCTCTTGCCTGCTATTCTCCTTCACCGCGCCCGGAAGTGTTTTTCCAGTTCCACAATCTCGTCGTACGTGCCCAGATCCAGGTAAGCGCCCTCGTCAAAGCGGACAGCCCGAAAGCGCATACCGGCCTCCAGTGCCTTGTTCATAATGGTGGCAAAGTCGGTGACTTCTCCACCGTTTATGCAGGTGTGCAGATGCTCGGTGAAGGAAGGCCGCCAGATGATGCAGCCCCACATATGCGTGAGATCGGTCTCCTGCGGCTTGTCAACGATGTACGGCACGTAACCATTGGCATCGAAGGCGGTCATGCCAAATTTGTACGGACGGTCCGTGGGGAACAGACCCATGATCACGTCGTCGTCAGGGCTGGCGCTGTCTAACATGCGTGCAAACACGTCAACAGGCTCCATGATGGTGTCGGCCATGCCGAACAGCACCGTCTTGCCTCGCACCAGGTGGTAGGCAGCGTCGAGCGCGTGACCCAGGCCGGGCGAGGTAGAGCGGATGGCATTCTCTCGCACCTCCTGCACCAAGTAGCTTATGTGGCAGCCAAATCGGTGGCCGTCGCCGAAATAACCGATCAACTGGTGCTTGGTCTCGTTGATGACAAAGACGATGTGCTCAACAGGAACGGCCGTCATGTTCTCCAACACAAACTGGGAGATGGGCTTGTAGCGATTGTCGCGGATGATAGGATACAACTCCTTGGGATAAGGCAACCTGAGGCGTACCCCTTTCCCGGCCGCTGGGATCAGGCCAATCAGCTCTTCGCTCATGGTTTCCTTTCTGCATAGGATGGGAGACTAGTGATCATTCCTTGTAGTGTCTTCGTCGCAGAATCTGTTTTAGGAACCAAAAGGGCTCCCGGCGTCGCCGTTGCAGAATGCGCCGCCGCTTCTCGGCATGGCGGGGAAAGTGGATCAGAGCTGCCTGCGCAAAGGCGTACCAGGTGACAGGTACAATAGCCGCTGCGTAAGCCAGCTTTCGCCCCAGGCTCATCTCAAAGGTGAACGGTTTCAACGGCGAGCCGAGGAGCAGCACCGGCAGGGCCAAGAGGAACTCAGCCGTGTGCAGGTTGCGGAAGTAGGTAACGAACCGCTTGCGGTGCATCCCCACCATCCGTCGCGACGCCTGCCTGGAGGGCTTGAGAGCGCCCGGGACGGTCTTGACCAGATGGTAGAACAGCGCCTCAGGCACCACCACCACCTTGTAGCCCAGGGCGTTGATGCGGAAGCCCAGGTCGGTGTCGTCGCCGTCGAGGAAGTAGGTCTCGTCGAAGATGTACTCCAGTTCACCCAGGATGGAAAGATCCAGCATGGCCGTGCAGCCCTCCAGGTGCAGCGTCGTCCGAGGCGGCGCGTCACTACGGATGCGATTGAGACCCGCGTGGCCAAAGCGAACGACGTCGCTGTAGTAGACGTAAGGGGGCATGGTTCCCCGCTCCATATCCTCGAATCTTGGAAGGTCAGGAGCCAACCCGCCAGCCTCGCAGGCCTTGACCTGGGGATCGGCGTCCATGGCCCGCACCATGCCGCTGAGCCAACCCCGATGAACTACCGTGTCGGCATTGAGGAAGGCCACCAGCTCACCCTTGGCATGGGCTGCCCCCCGGTTGTTGCCCCCCCCAAAACCATGGTTTCGGTCCAGCCGAATCGCCCTGACCTCTGGAAAGCGTTCCTGCACCAACGCCAGCGACCCATCACTGGAGCCGTTATCCACGAACAGCACCTCGTATTGATCCCGAGGATAATCCTGGTCCAGCACTGAGGTCAGGCAGTTATCCAGGTATCGCTTTTCATTGAATCCGAGGACGACAACGCTTACTCTGGGTGCCTTGCACATAGATCTCCTCAGGGTAAATGTAGCCAAAGCGACGAACATTAGATCAATCAACAACTGTTCGCTGTTGGGGTCAAATCACTCCTGTTAGTACCTCATTTCAATAAGGGGCAAAAATATCATGTATGGCGGCTCTATTACGGTCAGTTGTTGATCCACGGGCACGTCAGTAAGAACCTGGTGAATACCACTGGGCCAGTCAATGACGATAGAGTCGACCACCGTGCTGCCGCCCAGGCCGAAGTGGAGAGAGTCTCCATTCTGGCTATATGCATCTACACCATCGGTGTGAGTCTGCACCTGGGTCCGGCCGCCGGCCGACAGGCGCACCACAGCGCCCAGGCCCGAACGGTTGCTGACCATGCCCACCAACTCCAACTGTAGCCAGTGGTTGGCGTTCCCCTGATTGCGGAAGAGCTGGTTCGGTCCCCCCTCGTTGAAGGGCCACAGGCCCGCAAAGCCCCCATTCTGCGTAAAGAGGTCGAGGAAGCCATCCCGATCAAAGTCAGCCCACGCCGACACGTTGGCTCCGCCCTCCGTGGTGCCCTCCACTCCCACCAGGGCCGCCACATCCTGGAACGTGCCGTCGCCGTTGTTGCGGAAGAGATGGTTGGGAGGATTGCCGATCGCCAGGTTGCCTTTGTCCGCCACAAACAGGTCCAACCAGCCGTCGTTGTCAGAGTCCACCCAGTTCGCCGCGCGGTAGTTCCCCGGTACGTCCACGCCAGCCTCGGCGCTCACCTCGCTGAAGGTTCCGTCCCCCTTGTTGTGCCAGAGCATCGCCTCGCCCAACGGTGGGGGCGGCTCCAGGTTAATGGGGACGAAGCTGCTAAAGGGGCTGGACGCCGTCACGATGCCTCCATACTTGAAATAAACAGGGTGCGACATACGGACATGCCATAGGTCTGTCCCGTCATCCCGCCAGATGTAGTAGCCCGAAGAGACACCCGGCGTGTAAACGGGTGTCCCAACCGCCTCTAGCCCGACCGTGAAGGGGTGTGTCGCCGGTGGGTGGCTGTCCCCCCCGATGTGGATACACGCCCGGGTTGTGCAGTCATCAGGCCCCCTTAGTTCGAGTTCGAACGTCAATTGGTCACCGGCAACCTCGAGGTCGAGGCCATCCTGCCCACCACTGGTCACACCGAAGAAACGGACTTGCCCTCCTTCCCCTTCTACCGTGTCAGCCGCAGAGTTCCCAGCGTCCCCGATGAAGAGGTCAGCATCGCCGTCGCCATCATAGTCCCCCCAGGTGTAGGAATCCCCAGCCGCATCGGCAAACCCAGTGATTTGGGAGACATCCTCGAAGGTGCCATCGCCGTTGTTGTGATAGAGCAAATTCTGGGATATCCCCAGCACAAAGATGTCTGGCCAACCGTCGCGGTCATAGTCCTCAAAGCTGCCGAAGTTGAGGCCAAGGCTATCTGCCACGCCCGCCTCTGCTGCCACGTCCGTGAAGGTGCCGTTCCCGTTGTTGCGCCACAGCCGGTTGGGCGCCTCCTCGCGTATATGATTGGCAGCGAAGAAATCAAGGTCACCGTCCCGGTCATAGTCCGCCCAACTGACACTGCGCCCCCGCGCGTAGCCATCGCTCACGCCCGCCTCCCCGGCGACGTTCACCAACCCTCCCCCCCCGTCATTGCGGTATAGCTCCATTTCATGATAGCTAGTCCCCGCCTGTCCACCGACCGAAATGACGACGTCCTGATCCCCATCGTTGTCATAGTCGCCCCAGGCGGCGAAATGCCGATCAAGTGACACACTTAGGGGCGTGGACGCGACGATATCGGTGAGGGTCCCATCCCCGTTGTTGTGGTACAGCTCCGGCAGCCTTTCATGGCTATAGGTGAGCAAGTCGGGGAATCCGTCGTTGTTGTAGTCTCCCCAACTGGCCCCCCAGGTATTCAGCGTGGCCGTCACGCCAGCCGACTCGGTGACGTTGGTAAAGGGCGGCAGGTCGGGCGGTGCTAACTGTCCCTCACCAGACGCCCTAGCCTGATGGGCAGCAACGAGGCACAGCGCAAGGATTCCGAAAACCACTATTGTTGCTCCAAACTTGCGCCTGTTCACGATTTTTCTCCTTCCCACTTGTCTGGAATGGATCTAGCAGTTCTTTGGCACCAAGAAGTCCGCGCGTGATCTATCACTATCGAAATCTCTTAAAGACCTCTTCCATTGTTGAGGCCTTCTCTGGCGCGAAGAAGATCCAAATGAGGTCTGCCTGGTCGGCTATGAGCTGAATATCGCTGACCACTTCATCCGGCGTTATATCACGCTTTTCGGGAGGATTCACCGATACTTGCACCCAAACCTTCACTTCTGGGTTGGCGGATCTGATTCTTCCGATCAACTCCTCTACGCGTTCCTCGTACTCTTTCGTAGTCTGAAATCGTTGAGACTGAAGCACAATGATGTCAGCATGCCGGGCAAAATCATCATAGTATTTCAACAACTTGCCAAGCGTTGGGCCAAAAGCATACCGCAAATCATTTGCGCCAGCAACTCTTTGCATCTCCTTCTCTTTGCTTATCAATTCCTCTTTCGGCAGCGCTGTTTCTAAATTGTATCCGAGCATGGTGGCACCTTTTGCCTTAGCCGCGGCTACCACAGAACCAATATCAGTGGCTTCTTCATCACGAGGGCCCAAGACGAGCATCTTTTGCCCAACCTCGACATCATCCAAGAACTCCATAAAAGGTAGCCGCGCCGCGATGATATCTTGCTCCCTTGCGTACCTGTTGAAAAAGGCCACATTGTCCGCATCCCATATCCCAATCCCCAAGGGAATTTCCAGTGTTTTCCCTGTAGGGGTCGGGCCTGTCTCTTCCTCAACCGTGGGCGTCGGCGTGACAGGCGCCATGGTTGGTGGTGCGGGTGTCTCAGTAGGCAGTGGTGCGGACGTCTCAGTGGGCGGTGATGCGAGTGTCTCAGTAGGCGGTGGCGTAAACGTATCAGTCAGCTTTGGCGACGCTGTGGGTGAGGGCGCGAGGGTATCCACAGGCGTGGGCGTTGGGACAGGGACACACCCCCCTGATCCGAAGAGGATCAGCGTCGCAACTAACAATAAGAAGAGTTCTCTTCTTATTGGCCGACAATCCGATTGCTGTATCATCATTGGATATCCTTTACACCGGGTGCCTTTTTGGGACCATAATTCTCTCATACTTTCTCTATGACTGGCCCGCGCCCGAACTACTCAATGGGGACGCACCAACGCAGCCTCCATCCCAGAATCCTCAAAAAGGTTAGCCGATCCGTCACGGAATATCCCATTTTGTAGCAGTGCCCTAGAGATGCTTCATTCTGTCTGTCCACTTGAAGGACAACGCTTTCATATCCATCGTCTTGCAGTAGACGACACAGGCTGAGATTCACAGCCCTGAGCACCCCTTGCCGGCGGTATGGGGGCAAGACATATGCCGCCCACAAATAGGCCTCCTTGGGACCGAGCTCAATCCGAGTGTCTTCCGTGGAAGGGGTATTGGCAAAGCCCGCCAGCACATAGGCAACGGCCCTCTGTTCTTTGATAGCGACAAAGCAGATCTCTCCAGCCTGCATCTTTTTGGCGAGGCGCTTCACTCGCAAAGGAGGGACAATCGTCTCCAAGAGTGCTAGATCCTCCAAACCAGCCTGTCTGATACTTACTGCTACTTCAGGTGCCGGGACGTAGATCGGTTCCTGCAGTGATTTGCGCAGGATATAGCCCTGGTGGAACTCGAAGAACGGCGCTCGAAGGAACTGTGCGGCCTGGCTGAAGGCCACTCGCCATCCTTGTTGGCGCTGTATGTAGAGAAACGCTTGGACTGCATCCCCGATCAGCGACATCAGTGCATCTCCCGACTGAATCAGTTCACAACCTCGTGGACCCAACTCTCACCCGTCTACGGAGGAGCAAATCCTAACAAGCTAGCCACTATCGCGCCCAGATCGGCAGAAGCGGTCCGACAGACTCAGGCAAAAGGCACGTGACGGCGCAGCTTGGGGCCCAAGAACTGGACGACCGGAAAGGGTAATTTGGACCAGACCTGCATGAAACGCTGAAATTTGGTGTCGGACCGGATACGATTCACAATGCTGTTGGTGTGCCATTGGCCCCCAACGCCAGCGACTTGCTGATAAACAGGCCTGGTAGCCCCACCCCATTGGCTTTTGAATTGGGAGCTATTGGACTTGGCCGGACTGCGGCCCATATCCCAGAAGTGATACCCGTTGATGGCTGTGTTGTAGAGTATTTCCCAATAGGCCAGGTAAGCCGCTCCCATCTTTAGATATTCGTGCAGCGTTGCACCCCAGATGCCATAGACCGTGTTCCCCATCAACAGTTGGAAATATGCTCCGAGTGGCCGTTTTTCTTTGTAGACCACAGCGATGCTAAACCTGCCACGAAATGTCTCGATGACATGCTCCAAGAAACTTTGACCAAAGACCGGCGCGCCGGCTTTATGCACAAAGCGACTCAGGACATGGTGAAACTCACCCATGCGCTCGCCAGTGCGATCGATATCGACGGTCAATCCATTCCTACGAGCGACGCGAATCTGACGGCGGGTCTCCCTGTGTAGCCGGTTCCATACTATCTCCGCGTCGATACGGGTGTCCACGACCCAATACTCGTGGTTGGTAGTGGTGTATAGGTCGCCGGGCCAGACTTGACGAGTATCTTGAATCACCAGTTTTTTGATCCTGGCCTGCCGGGCAATCTCTCGGCCGCGGACAATGAGTGCCTGGGCGACCTCGGCGTTATCAGCGCACAACCCACCGGGCATAGTCATCGCTGAACTGCCTACCAGGAAGCTGCGCACGATGAACAGAGGCAGCACTCCCACTACCTTCTCTCCTTCTGTGGCCATCAGGTAGTGGGTTTCATATCCGTAGGTCTTGGACATCACATCGCGCCACCCCGAGAGGTGCATAGGCAACCCATGAGCCGAGTCTTTCACATAGGCGTCCCAGGCCGGGCGCTCTCTTTCTTCCAGTTCGGTGATGATCATTGGCCTTTCCTCGTCTTCAAATCTCCCGTCAGCCAGTGACCCTACTCACCGACCGTGTCAAGGAGCTCACGCAGCGGTGCGAAGCGAAAATCTCGCAGCAAGCGCCGCAATTTCCCCAACGAGCCCCGGCGATTGCAGTAGCGGACCAACCACTCGCGGGGCGTGGCCACCGGTACCGACTGCTCCGTGTCCAGGTCATACGGATGTAGGTACATAATAGCTGGCTGTCCTTGCCGGTGGAGCCGATTGATACTCCATTTGATGAACCAATAGGGCAAAGCTCGCAGATAGATCCCGCCGGCAATCGGCCAGTTCATCCCAAACAGGCGCGCTGTGGATACAGGGAACTCCACCATGCCCTGGTTTCCGCCCAGGCGGTGCGGAAAGCGAGGCGCTTTCGGATAGCCGGAGAGCGAGTTACGAGCGGGGAAGAAACTGCTGTCGTAGCGAAAGCCCCGTTCAGCTAGCAGGTCCAGAGCCCACAGTGATCGGTGGTTGATGGAGAAATAGGGCGCCCGATGGCCGATGAGTGGACCCCTGACCATAGGGGTCAGACAGGCTAGTGCCCGATCAATCTCTTCGGCGAAAGCATCCAGCGTCAGACGATCTACCATATAGTGCCAGTAACCATGCACACCGATCTCGTGTCCTGCTGCCTCGACTTGAGAGATCAGGTCGGGAAAGCGCTCGGCCACGTAGCCCAGGGTGAAGAAAGTAGCCCTGGTGTTATGCTTGGCTAACAGGTCCAGCAACAGCTCGGTATTCCTGAGCACTCGGCTCTCAAAGGTCGGCCAGGCTTGTCGCAATGGATTGGTGCTGGTCAAACCTTGGTACCAATCTTCCAGGTCCACAGACAGGCCATTGATAATGGTCATCCTACATATCCTAAACTACGTAGCCGTTCCGCGATCGTGTCCTCATCTTCGGCCGACAGCTCGTCCGTCACGGTCGCACCTGTGACCACCGGTTCCTTGTAGCGCAGGTCGCTCAGGTCAGCATAGGCTGGCTGCAAGCCGTCGGCCAACACTCGACCGTCCATGTCGGCCGGCACTGGCTCGCCCATAAGATAGAGGATGGTTGGTGCCAAGTCGTAGATGTCTGCGCCTTGAAGCTCGACAGCGGAGGCGACCGGTTTGCCCCACATCAGGATCAGACCATTCATGCGGTGGGTACCCGATATTCCCCGCTCCATGCGCTCTATGATCTCGTTGGAGCCGAATTCGTACTCGCCGAAGCCAAAGTACTCCATGCGTGTAGGAATGAACAGGATGTCGGCCGCTCTCTCCAGGTTATGGCCAGCGTAGACCTCCTCGCGCCGATAGATGTCCGGCACCACCCGTTCACCCGTCTCCGGGTCGCGCAACTCGGCCAGTCCGGCCATGATCTCGTCGCGCAGGGCTTCGTACTCCTCCCCTGGCTCCACGATCCCCTGAGGCTCCCGGCCACGCACGTTCAGGTAGATCTGACCGACGTTGCCCAGTGAATAGGCCACCGTCCGCGGCCAGTCCACCTCGTTGAAAGAGAGAAACAGTGTTTTCAGCAGCCCCTGTCCTTTGCCCCGCACCACTTCCCGTTTCAGGTTCCCCAGACCCAGGCGCATCAACAGGTTGTACATCTTCATCGGGGAGAAGCCCAGACGGAATAGCCCTGCCTTCAACCGAGTCAACGCTCCGCGTTTAATCTGGAGCCAACCTTGTTGCATCAGCCAATTGTTAACGTGGATGAACTTGTGGAAAGGGCCGAAGCCGTGATCGGACATGATGATCAGCACAGTATCATCGTCTAGACCCTTGATGATCCTTCCCAGTGCTTGGTCAATGTACTGATAGTAGCGCAGAATGGTATCTCCGTACTTGCGGGCCTTCGCCGGGTCATGTAGAGGATGATCGGGGCTCATATACTTCCACATGGCGTGCTGAACTGTGTCTGTCCCGCTAAAGACCACCATAAAAAAGTCCCAGTCCTCGCGACGGCGCAGGTACTCGAACACCCGCAGCCGCGTCTCGCTGGTCTGGTACAATCGTTTGAGGAAGGCCTCCACGCCCGCGTCAGAATAGGCCTGACCAGGGTCTGGATACAAGAGATACTCCCCTACCTCAGCCTCAATCTCGCCGAGAAGCTCCGCCGGGTAGGTGATCGCCACCCGTGTTGAGGGGGCTGGCATACCCGAGATCATCATCCCGTTGATCGGTTGTGGGGGGTAAGTCATGGGAACATTCAAGGTACAGACCCGCCGGCCACTGGCACTGAGCAAGGACCACAGTGTTGGCTCAGTACAGTGCTGAGCCGTCACCGGGGAGACATCGTAGCTATCCGGACGACGGTAGATCCAGTCGTACAGCCCGTGCTTGCCGGGATTCTTGCCTGTGGCAAAGGATGTCCAGGCCGGAGCGGTCATTGGGGGTACGGTGCTGCGCAGCTCGCCGCAAGCTCCCTCAGCCATCAATCGGCACAATACGGACAAATGCCCCTGAGTTGCCCAGGGGCGTAACAAATCAAAGGTTGCTCCATCTAGACCCACTACTAGGACTCTGTGTTGTTTCACGGAGGCGTAGTCACCTCCTCCCCCATGACTAGTTGATCCTCTGCCATTGCCCTAGGCCACACGGTGCTCTCTTGTCTTTCTTGTTCCTGCGCCCTTTTACGCAGTTGGTTAGTATGCCACTCCAACACAGCTACCTTCTGTGCCAAGTCGCGGTTTTTCTGCACAAACGAGGAGATGACAACACTCAGAACCAACTGATTCAAAATCAGCAGTGTAACCGCCACGACGGTAAGCAATGACGGCGCCTGCGCGATACCGAGACGCTGAGCCAGGACGTCGGTTAAATCTTTGAAAAGGACCAGGAACAAGATCAGAAGAGCGGTCAGCAGCCATAGGAGTGCGTATTCCGCTCCAAGCCGTCTCCTACGCATCAATTCCAGAATGGTCATCAATAGGAGCAAGCTGCCTAGAAGAACCACGAATTGTAGCTGCCAGGACATAGTCTCTTTCCACTTACGGCAGAAGGGACTGGTTGCCGATCAGTTGTCTGCGATCTGTCCTCTGAGCGGCCGAGGACTTTGCCCCACGTTCTGCCCTGTGTGACTAAAGTCGTTCTGAGAAGCGAAGCGACGAAGAATCCCGTTCCTGAGGAACAGGTGACCTGCCCCGCGAAGAACGAGCCGCTTCACTTTGTCTGGGTGACATACGAGTGCGCCTCTTGCCTCAAGGCCTCTGTCCTCGTGCCGAGGAGGTTCAGTGCTGAATGCCGCGATCAAGGTTGCCAGAGTGACTTTGAAGACATAGTAGATCGATCGCAGGAAATTGATGGAAGAGACACCAGCGTCTCGCGGTCGCATCACTACTGGGATCTCAATGACCTTGAGGCCGGCTTTGTGCATAAGAATGTGTGCTTCCACCTCTGGATAGTCCTGTGGGTAGTATCTAGCGAAATGCTTCATAGCCTCGAGATCCATACATTGTAGGCCAGAAGTGGGATCATGTACACGGTATCCAACCAGGGCTGAGACAATAAGGGAGAACATACAAATACCTAGGCGCCGCAGAAAAGGTGGTCGGTAGGTCCCCTTCTTCTCACAAAAGCGGGACCCGATGGTCACGTCGGCTCGACCTTGCATCACCGGGCTCAACAGGTGGGGGATGTCCTCTACATTGTGTTGCCTATCACCGTCCACTCGCACGACGAAAGGATACCCATAGTTCCATGCGAACTTTATACCCGCCTGCACAGCGCCGCCGATGCCCAGGTTGCCGGGCAGATTCAACACGCAGGCCCCATTGCGTTGAGCTATCTCGGCTGTGGCGTCACTCGACCCGTCGTTGATAACAAGGATGTCAGCGTACCCTGCGTGGCGCTTGATCATCCTCACGACATGCCCAATGTTCTCTTGCTCATTGTAAGCTGGAACGATCACCAGAACTGAGGAATACCGGTCTGGATATCGTGGGCCCCAAGAGTACCTTCGCGTTGAAGCTGCTGTGAGCATGTTCCTTTCCTTATTGTGATCTGCGTTGGAGAGAACCACTTTGCGTCCAAAATGCCCATGTCAGGTTTTCACAACTGGCAGCGTTCTGCTTCCAGCCAAGCCGCCAGTCAACCAATAACGCCAGGACAAAGGCATACGACAAGGCAGCATTGGCTGGCGTCGTTTTGATGTAATCTGCATTATTGGGCTGACGCCCGTCAAGCGCGGCGTCATACCTTGGGGTAAAACTGTGTTGGATTATCGAATGGTTATGATACTACGAGTTAAAGCATCTTTCAATAGGATTTTGAACCAGTTACCAGGATACTTACTGATGAACACCTGGGCTCGAGTAAAATGCTCGATCCGACCGGCCGAACATAGCCCCAAACAAGCGCTTTTCCACCTCGCCGGGTTGAGGCCAAACAACCCCTCCCAGTATAGCACAGGATCTCTGTCTGTCAATATGAAAATGGTTAGAAAAAAGTTAGAAATTGGTTAGAAAATCCAGGTGCCTCATCATACTACTGATTGTTGCATAATGCCTGATCGGGGCTGAAGCCCACGGACGCACTTTAATAACTTGATACGCTCGTTCAGTCGTGAAAAATGGTTACAGACCGCTGACATGATGGTCATTTTATCACAAACCACAGCATTCTTCAATAGGACTATCGTCCTATGTACCAAGATGCTGACACTCGGAAACCTCTTTAAACGAAAAACGCTAACCTGCATCACATCGAGAGCGATGTAAGCTAGCGTGCATGGCGCCAGGTGAAAACGTCCCGGCAGCCATGGCGGGAATATATAGTCTTCCTTCACAACTGTGGCCTAGGTCAGGCCGTCCAGGCAGACGGAATCCATTCTTTTGCCAGAAAAGCGACCAGCAGCCAGACTTCCATCCTACGCCACGACGTCGCTCGCTCTAATCTCTATGCCTTCAGGCCCCGGCCGCTCGCACGACCGGAGCCCCTTCCGCCGCCCGTACTGACCCGGCCATGGGGGTCCGATTACGCGCGTAGTCAACCTCTCACGGCTGGTTCGGTAGTGGCGATAGCAGCGTCTTTCACCCCAGCGATGGCCGTCTGCACGGCTCGAATTCACGAAAGCCCGCACTGCTTTCCCTTTAGGGGCTCCAAGAAAGCCGCTCCTCCTCCCATCCTCCCCCCTTATACTCTTGTTGGGTTTGGACGTAACCGTGCAGAGAACCGCCAAGAGGAAAGAGCATCCGCTGATTGGAACCATCAGGGTTCATGGCCCATATGGCCCACTCTCCACTCCGGTCAGAAGCGAAGGCAATTGTCTGACCGTCTGGCGACCAAATCGGCAGACCGTCAGTGTCCCCGTTGTTGGTCAGTCGCTTTATCCCACTGCCATCAATGTTCATCACATAGACTTCCCAGTTGCCCTCACGTAGAGACATGAAGGCAGCCTTCTTCCCATCCGGCGAGGCCTCAGGATTTGTGTCACTGGTGTCGGAGGTAAGCTGAGTGATGCCTGTCCCATCGTACACACTACTGGTCAGGTAGAGGCCGTAATTGCCTCTTTCATAGCCCTTGTAGACCAGGCGCTCTCCAGATACCCAGGCACAGGCCTCACCGGTTATGGGCTGGCGCTGGTCTCCCCATCTGATCACCTCGGCCCCTTTGTCACCACGGGTCAGGTAGATATGCACTGGACTCTCGAGATCTTGTCTGATGTGAAAGACGGTTCCCGCCGGCGAAACGCTTGGACGAGAAGCCTCATGGACAGTGGAGATAGCCCAGTAGTCCTCTCCAAAGGTATGGGCTACTATCAATCCCCTCCTATCGGCGCGCCAAGCGCGATAGGTTATCTCGGACCCATCAGGGCTGAGACAAGGCTGACTGGCCTCTTCTTTGATCTTTTCCCGACCAGTGCCGTCGGCGTTGGCGATGAAGATGTCATAGGTTCCCCGCTCGGTATCGAAAACAGGGAAGGCGATTTTGCCCTCAAGGGTCGGCTCGGGAGTTGGTGTAGCCTTTGCAGCAGGCGGCTGAGTCGGAGGCGCCTCGGTCGGCGGTGCCTCGGTCGGCGGTGCCTCGGTCGGCGGTGCCTCGGTCGGCGGTGCCTCGGTCGGCGGTGCCTCGGTCGGCGGCGCCTCGGTCGGCGGCGCCTCGGTCGGCGGTGCCTCGGTCGGCGGCGCCTCGGTCGGCGGTGCCTCGGTCGGCGGCGCCTCGGTCGGCGGTGCCTTGGTCGGCAGTGCAGACGTGGGAGTCGGTTCAGCGCCGGCTCCGCAGCCAACCAACACCATTGTCACCACAACGGTACAGGCTAGCAATGCGTAAAAACGGTTCCTCATCTAACTCTCCTTTCGTTTTGCTTGTGTTCGCCCGAGTTTGAACCTTACCTCGTGCGTTCGCACTTCAGTTTGCTTCAACACTGTTTCCGGGCCATGAATCATCTCTTGTGCATACGCATACCACCTTTACCAAACACTCGAAAAAAGCAATGCGGGCTTTTTGACCTATTGGTGGGTAAGGAGCCTGACCGGGTGTCCATACCACCTGGCAGGACACTTCCCCTCGTCTCCGTAACGAGGGCTTTTTTATTGGCGATTCAATCTGCTACTAGCGCAGAACGCCAGTCTCAGCACGCGAAACGCGGGCCTTGGCTGGTGGCCTTTTGATGTGATCTGCGTTGTTGGTCTGGCGTCAGTCAAGGGCGGCTCACGCCCTGGGGGCAAACCGTGTTGAACTATCGAATCACCTTTACTTTACCACGAGTAAGACATTTTCTCAATAGGATTCTAGTACTAGAACTTGTGTTCTAGAAGATCCATCTAGGCAATCGGGCTCGCCGTGGCTGACACTGTTTGCCCTGGTGGTACTTCTCCAAAGCAGTGGCTGTCGGCCAACTCATCACAGGCGGCTTGGCCCTGTTCTATGGCCTTATGATCATAACCGTCG
>JBGVTF010000116.1:0-33128 GCA_041862415.1 Anaerolineae bacterium
GCCAGAGAGCTGAAACCTGCCCTGATCCTTATGGACATCAATATGCCCCGCTGCAACGGTCTGGAAGCAGTCAGTGCCATCAAGGGAGAATTGCCCGACGTGAAGATCATTATGCTCACCGTCCACAACGAAGATCCCAATCTCTTCGAAGCCATCAAGAGGGGCGCGGAGGGATTCCTGACCAAGAACGTGCGGGCCAAGGCTCTCCTTGATTCATTGAGAGGCGCCATGAAGGGCGAGGCAGCCATCTCGGGGCTTATGGCCGGGAAGATTCTCAGGGAATTTGCCAGGCTGGCACAGATTGAAGCTGGAAGAGCCGCCGGCCAACTCACTCCGAGAGAGAAGGAAGTGTTGCAGAAGCTAGGCGAAGCATTGACCAATAAAGAAATTGCCCTCTCTCTGTCTATCAGCGAGCACACGGTCAAGGCCCACGTCAAGAGTATCTTGAGAAAGTTACATGTCCACAACCGCTCTCAAGCAGCGGACTACGCTCAACGATGGGAGTTACACAAGGGGGAAAGCTAAAGCCGTGCAGAAATGCACAAAGTATTAGTAATCAGAAGCGTATGTTACTAGCCCGAAGTCATCTGAAAAATAGTACTTCCTAATACCTCCAAGCGTTGACGCCATTTAGAGAACAAACGTTCTAGAGTATAATATTAACGAGAATACCACATATCCCCGCCAGGTTGTTGGGATGTTTCACCTGCTGCCAACGCACTTGAAAGAATCTGATGGGAATTTGCACTATATATAGTAGCGCCCTTATGCCTACCGACTGCAAAGCGACCGTAGGGTCGGCATGTTGCTAGCCATCTCCCTGGAGATGTCAAATGTTGCTCGCTGCCTGTCTCTAATTGACATATCACCGCACAAGTCCTGTAGTTGATGATTTTCTTACAATTCTATCAAATTGGAATCCGGCTTTGGCAGAGGTGAGAAAAATCCCGAGAGCCGATTGCCATGGTTGGTCGTCTCATTGACTCAAGGAAGTCTGGAGAATAGAGAATAGCCTTGACAGAGGTGAGAAATACCCGGAGGCAATTCACATGCCTGGTCAGGTGTGTGGGTCGCCTTTTTGGGTTCTAGAAGGCGATTCATACCTTTCTGGTCGAGAGGATGCGTAGAATGAGACACATAGAGCAAGTCACGAAGAGTGATACTCCCCTCACACTGACCCTGGACAAGCCGCTGAAGGTCTTGACATCCTGGCAAATCCAACAGATTGATGATGCGCTGGCCAGATTGGGCCCCTTTGCAGAGGTCAGGCTGATCAAGAACAAGGGCAAGCTGCGCTTCATTCAAAAAGTGGAGAGCGAGAGCATACTTGGGCCTTACGAGCCCTAATAGGCGAATCTGTAGCCTGCATATTTTGAAGTAGAAACGGCTTCGGCAGAGTTGAGAAAATCCCGGAAGCCAGTTCGTGTGCCACGCGGCACGTGGGCTGGCTTTTTCGTTGCAACCGCCTGCGTGGCGAAAGAGGTGTTAGCCAGCCAAATGGGCGTGCTACCCAGACGCACGGCAGCGTCTCGTCGCAGTTGACAAGTGCCAGGGGTTAGATGGGAATGCAACATTGGTGTGCTCTGTATACCAAACCGAGAATGGAGCGTCAGGTCAGCAGCGTCCTGACTGGCCGAGGTGTGGAGACCTATCTCCCCCTCATCTACAAATACAGCAAGCATCGGCGCAGGCAGGAACCGTCGCCTTTCTTCCCGTGCTATCTCTTCGCGCGAGTGGATCCGACCTCTGCCGATTTCCTTTCCCTGCGTTGGACGCCGGGACTGCGCAGTATTGTCCGATTTGGGGGAAAAGTGGCCCGGGTACCCGATGAGGTTGTCACGCGAATCAAAGAGCGTTTGGCACAACTGGAGCAGGTCGGATACCCGAAGAGCAGCAGGTTCAAACACGGCGAGCGGGTGAGGATCGAGGCTGGCCCTTTGGAAGGCCTGGAGGCGATGTTTGACCGGACCGTATCCGCGACGGGCCGGGTCAGGATTCTGTTGGATATCTTGGGACGGCTGACCGCTTGTGAAATTGAGTCGGATTGGCTGGAGAAGGTACGGTAGAGTCAAGTCGTAGCGGTGGCTCAACTGAAATCTGTGCAGTCAGACGGGTGCAGGCATGGCGATGCGCCGGTCCGGCGGAGCCTGCCCGAAGATCGTTGGCTACGACGAATGATTATCGCTATGGGGCTTGGTCCAGGTCTATGTGGTCCAGAGGGTTGTCTGTGGGCAGACCTTCGGCCTGAGCAGCGATGAGGAGGTCATCGTCGCCAGCGACGAAGACAGGAGGAGACAGGTTCTGAGACTTCAATGCCTCGCCGGTCACCAACGCCGTTGCCAGTTGAACCGCATCGTAACCCCGCAGGCGGTGGGTCTGGGTCAACTCGACGGCACGGTCAATGACAGGTCGGTCCACTGGCAGGAGTAAGAAGTGCTCATCACAGTCTTGCAGGAAACGGCTGAGGGCCCGATCCCTTTGCTGTCGAGTGATGCCCCCAGGCGCCCGGTGCTTGGCCGCCAAGGCGGCAGCCACTTCTGCCAGGGCAATCTCGGCGAGCAGAACAGTGTTCTCGGCAACAGGGTCAGTGATCTGACGGATCCAGGCACTGCCAAGTTCACCAGCGTAGCGCTTGACCAGGGCGCTGGCATCGAGATAGTAGTCGGTCACAGCTTGGGTCCTCGTTGCTCCAGGATGATCTCACTGAGGGAAGGGCCAGCAGCGTGTGTCAGGGCTATCCGCACTTCGTCGAGGGTGACACCGGGGATGATCTTGCTTCGCAGGGTTTCGCTCAGAGGGCGGACCCGGCCCAAGGCTTGCAAGACCTCCCGTGCTGTTCTGGGCCGGGCCTCTTCCCGAGCCTGTAGGGCCGTTTCGAGGAGTTCACGGGTAAGCGTTTCTGGGGCCTTGCCAGCTTTGCGCGCTTGTTCCTCCAGTCGCTCGTAGGTCTCCGGTGGGATGTCGATCACAATCGTGCTCATATCATTGTCACTCCCTTACACTCGTTGCTTATTGCGTGATGAGTATACCATACATATCGTGAAGAAGCAAGATCCCCCACCCGATAATCTACACAGTTGAACATCGTCGTCATCGGCATAGGCCCTTCGACGGAACTCAGGACAGGCCTTGCTCAGGATAGACTCCGAAGGGGTCGAGTCGTAGCGGTGGCTCAACTGAAATCTGTCCATCAGGCGGGTGCAGGCATGGCGATGCGCCGGTCCGGCGGAGCCTGCCTGCAAAATGAGTCCTGTGGTGTACCAGATGGCGAATGACGCGCACCTATTCTTCTTCAGCAGAGGGGGGTGTGAGGATCAAAGTAGCTTGATGAGCTCTTCGACAGTCAAGCCTGCATCGCGGATGATTTTGCGCAAGGTACCTTCGGGGATGGTTTTGGCTGGATGGATCGAGACGATGGTCCAACGCCCGTCAGAGTGACGGTAGGTGGCATGGCTACCCGGCTGCCCGACCCGCTGGAAGCCAACCGCCTCCAGAACTCTAATCACTTGACGGGCTTTGACGGATGGAAGCTTGTCGGGCACTATACAGCGACCTTGACCAATTCTAGAGTGGGGATCGGATCGCCGACAGCCAAGCGGGATTCGATGCATAATTGTATAGCATCTTTAATGTTCTCTAAAGCTTCTTCATAAGTTCTGCCGTCGGTGTAGCAGCCCTGTAGGAGAGGACAATCGGCCAGATAGACATCTTCTTCGGGGTCGTATTCGATGATCACAGGAAATTGATATTCTTTCGTCAAGATCCTCCTTGATACTATCAGCAGCTTTCCAAGGCTCGCGGATGATTGGCGAGAGCATCCAGGTTAATTATGGTGCAACGCTGGAGCAAAGTCAAAAAAATGATGACGAATGCCGTGAATTGATGCCTGACGGGGACTGATTTGGGGATTGGATCGTGACAAAGGACGAATGACCGATGACCGAAGACTGGCCGGATAGCCACGAATTCTGGCGCGACAAGCGGGTCGTTGTAACAGGCGGCACAGGCTTCCTGGGCTCCTTCGTTGTAGGGAAGCTGCGACAGCGGGGGTGCCGGGAAATCTTTGTCCCCCGTAGCCGTGAGTATGACCTGCGACAGCTTGAGGCCATCCGGCGGGTGCTGAACGACGCCCGGCCCGATATCGTCATCCACCTGGCAGCCCGCGTTGGCGGCATCGGCGCCAACCGCGCCCATCCGGCCGAGTTCTTCTACGACAACCCTTCGATAAACTCAGGACAGGCCTGATGATGAGCGTACCGCTCCTGCACGAATCGTGGCGCCTTGCCGTGGAAAAGTTCGTGGCCATCGGCACGGTGTGCGCCTACCCCAGGTACACACCGGTGCCCTTCGGGGAAGAAAAGCTGTGGGACGGCTACCCCGAGGAGACCAACGCCCCCTACGGCCTGGCCAAGAAGATGCTACACACGCTCGTCAGGCGGGCTGGGGTTCTTCGCCACTCAGGGCCGGGAGGCTCGATGGAGGATGGAGGGGACACAAGTGTAGATGTGGAGGTCTGGCACTGTCAGGAAATCAGCGTCCAGAGTGACGAGGTGGTCAATACCATAGTGACGCATCGTGGCCAGGTGGTAGGCATCTCTGGGCAAGAAGTGGAAGGCCCGCATATGGGCCAGGGAATCGAGAGCGAAAAGGGGTTCTGCTCCCACCAGTCTGATCCGAGGGTGAGTATAGATTTCTTCGACAAGCTCCTGTAACTCGTCCATGTAGGGTTCAATTACACCCGGGGCGGCGTTGTATGCATCCCAGAATCCAGCAGGTTGGTGATCCTCTTCAACTTTTATTTGGAGGAGAATGAAACAGGCTTCATCCAACGCCAGGGTGGAGACGTAAGAGATAGTTTGAGCCGTGTCCAGCCGCGTCAGGAAGTCGGCGCATTCCTGAAAGTATCTGGCAGCATCATAGGCGAAATTGACCACAAAGCTTGCATCCCAGTATAGGGCAGGAGGCAAAGGGTCAGTGAACCTGTGAATCCTGTTGACCATGAAGAGACTCATACCCCCTCTGAGTCATGTACCTGGCCACATCTACGGAGGCCTTGGGACGAGAGGACTTGACCAGGCCAGCCAGATGTCGCAAGGGCTTAGGAGGTGAGACAACGCGCGGCTTTCGCAAGGTGATGAGATGGCCCGAGCGCACCACTTCGACCTGGTCACCTTCAGCCAGATCCAGTTGTTTGGAGAGGCTTTCCGGTATTTGGAGGCAGGGTTGGTCTGAAACCTTCACTCTTATCATGGCAAGACTCCTGTTGTGAGCAGTTGGTCAAAGTGATTATATCACATCTCGCGTCTGAGGACAAACAGAATTCGGGGAGCGTATCATATTGGGGACAAGCAACGCCACCCCCGTTTCGGCAGGTTATCACCACACCTCCTACATATTGTGTTCTTGCCTCCCGGAGCCCCATATATAGGGGGATATTGGCTGGAGAGCAGATGGGTGGGTTGATTATGGGCAGGCCACGATGCCGAAATCAGACAGATTACGAACGAAAAGGCCCATTTTGGCCCACTGGTTGTCCCCAACGCGATACGCTCACGAATTCGAGATTCGCAATTCGAGGTTTGCCATGCGCTGTCCAACCCAGAGTGAGCTCCCCTTGCCGGGCAAGACCGGCTGGCCCTCCGGCTACGCTCAGGACACGGTCATATTGTGGCCTGGGGCACGGGTGCGCCAACGCGGGAGTTTCTCTACGTAGCGGTGTCTGGACACCAGCAAGGCCGAGCGGTTGTTTGGGTTCCGGGCGCAGACGCTGTTTGAAGAAGGGCTACGGCGAACAATTGAGTGGTACGAGGCCAAGCTACGTGTTGGCGCCCTTCGGCAAGGCTCAGGGCAGGCGTTGAACGTTGAACGTGCCTACGTGTGAAGGGCGAACAGGATTCATTCATGGCAGTGCAGCAGGGCCTGTTGATCACCTTCAGCGGATTAGATGGCGCCGGCAAGTCCACGCAGATCGAGTTGCGGATGGAATCGCCCGACGAACAAAGGTTTCAATCTGAGGGCGAGCGTAAGAGCGAAGGAATATGGTAGCAGGGGCATCTTTACGGCCAAACATTCTCAAAGCGACGCCTTTTTGCTGATAAGAGCCAACTCTGACAGAGAGATCGTGCCGAAAAAGACCACGTCGGAGACGTGGTTGGCCTCGTTGACAAAATTCATAAATAGGAGCTTGCAATGAAGCTGCACAACGCCTATTGCACGTGCTGGAATTGTCCAGCCATTGATCTAGCTGGGAAAGTTGATTTTCGAGCTTGTGGCCAATCGGTAGATGCCTTTGAGAAAAGTGTCAGCGAGGATCCGGACGTCTACGTCATGGCCGAATGTAAAAGGCGTCCCGAAATAGGGCTCTTCGACCCTATGGGGATTACCTTCGAAGAGTGCCCCGAATGGGTGGGGGGTCCCTACGGTTACATGCTCAAAGATATGCGAGTGATGATCTTGGGCATTGACGGCTACTTGGGCTGGACGCTGGCCCTCTGGCTGGGGAGCCTAGGCTTCCAGGTCAGCGGAATTGATAACTATGGCCGGCGGGATTGGGTGATGGAGCGCGGGGCGCACACGGTCGTCCCCATTGCCAGGATGACCGAGCGGCTTCAGGCGGCGCAAGAAGTCCTGGGCATCAACATCAACTTCCGCCAGATGGACATCGCGGACCGCGCCCGTCTGCGCGACTTCATCGAAGAGGTCAAGCCCGAGGCCATCGTGCACTACGCCGAGTGCCCCAGCGCCCCCTACAGTATGATTGACGCCGACCACGCCATCGAGGTACAGCGCAACAACGTCCTGGGCACCTTGGGGCTGCTTTTCATCATGCGCGATACGGTGCCAGAGACCTCGCTGCTCAAGCTGGGGACGATGGGCGAGTACGGAACACCTCTGACGGGACGCCCACTTTTTGAGGGCATGTTCCCGGCTGATGCCGTGCTGCATTGGGATGGTCGGCAGTGGAGTATGGGCGGCGAACTGACGCCCCGCGATCCGGTCAGCTTTTACCACGTAAGCAAGGTGCAGGACACGTTCAATGTTTACGAGGCCTGCAAGTACTGGTGGCTGCGATCCTACGACATTATGCAGGGTGTGATCTACGGAGTGCACACCGATCAGGTAGCGGTCGATCCACGACTGCGCACCCGGTTGGATATTGACGAGTGGTTCGGCACGGTCATCAACCGCTTCGTGGCCCAGGCGGTGATCGGCCTCCCTTTGACCATCTACGGCGCAGGAGAGCAAGTGCGAGGCTTCATTGCCCTGGAAGATGCCATGCAATGCATGACCCGGCTGATCTGCTCTCCCCCGGAGCCAGGGCAATATGGGGTGGTCAATCAGATGTCGGGGTATTGCAGCATTCGTGAACTGGCCGAGATTGTGGCCAAAGTCGGCCGGAGAGAGTTCGGCCTGCCGGTGAAAATCCAACGGTTGGAAAACCCCCGGGTGGAGGCCGACCGGCACCCCTTTGAGCCCATCTACGAGAAGCTGCCTAAGGAGTACGGCTTTGAGCCTCGGGTCTCACCGGAGGAAGCGGTGTATAGGATGCTTCAGTTGCTGACTCAACCGGAGATCAAAGCAAGGATCGAAGAGAAGAAGCATCTGATCCTGCCACAGACCTGGTGGTCGGGCGTCAAGAAACGGGTGGAGACCATCGAAGTCTTGGAAGAGGCCGAAGCTTTGGAAGGGATTGCCGTGGCCAAGCAGCCGCTGGTCATGAAGATATAAAGGAGCCAAGCTATGGGCCAGGTGTTGCGTCTAACGGATGCCAACTTTGAGCGAGAGGTGCTGGGAGCTGGCATCCCTGTCCTGGTTGACTTCTGGGCGTCGTGGTGCCCCCCTTGCAAAATGGTGGAACCTGTCATCGCTGAATTGGCCACAGAATACGATGGGCAGCTCAAGGTTGGCAAACTCAACGTGGATCAGAACCCACGGGTGGCTGCGCGCTACCATATCCTGGGTGTGCCGACGTTTATGGTCTTCTCTGCTGGGGAAGTGGTGGAGCAGCGAACGGGCGCGCAGTCCAAGGCGCAACTGGAAGAGCTGCTGCGCGATGCGTTGACAAATGCGGAGAGCGATGGCGCAGACGCCGCAGGCCAGGATATAGACGAGGAAGAGGAAATCCTGGCGCGTTTGCGGGCCCTGGGCTATGCCGACTAATAGGGGCCTGTCAGTCATCATCCCCCCCTGCAACGAAGCGGCGCGCATCGGGCCGGTGGTGCGCTCGGCGCTGGGATACGCCGACCAGGTGGTCGTCGTTGACGACGGCCAGCGCCGCGGGCGCGCGGGTGGTCCGCCAGGACAACGCTGGCTACATCGCAGCGGTCAGGCGGGAGTTCCGGTAGGCGTCGGGCGAGGTGTGGTGACCATGGACGCCGACGGGGAGCATCGGGGCCGAGGACATCTCGCGCCTGGTGAAGCCCATCCTAGCTGGCGAAACCGACCTGGTGCTGGGGCGACGGCCTCACATCGCCCGCCCCTCGGGGCGCTTTCTGAGCTGGCTGACCAACTTCCGGGTGAAGGTGAGTGACTCCTATACAGGGTTTCGGGCCATAAGGCGGGAGTTGGCGCTAAAACTCAAGCTGGAAGGACGATGCATTTGTGGCATCTCGGTGTTGGATGCGGCGGCGCTGGGGGCACGGATTGCGTGATACACCCGGCCGCCCAGACCGAGCGAACCTCTACGGACCGGGCGACAATTTTGACCTGGAGAGTCCGCATGTGATCCCGGCGCGCATCAAAAAGTGTGTCGAAGCCAGGGACCGGGGCTCAGGACACGGCCACATTGTGGCCTGGGGCACGGGTGCGCCGACGCGGGAGTTTCTCTACGTGGAGGATGCGGCCGAGGGCATCCTGCTGGCGGCGGAGCGATACAACGAGAGCGAGCCGGTGAACCGTTCGACCTGGCTCACGGCAAGGCCTGGGGGCGGGGATGGAGATCAGCATGCGGGACCTGGTGCATCTCGTCGCCTGCCTGACCGGCTTTGAGGGGGAATTCATCTGGGACTGCAGCAAGCCGGAGGGCCAGCCCCGGCGATGCCTGGATACTAGCAAGGCAGAGCGGCTGTTTGGCTTCCGGGCGAAGATACCCGCCGAGGAGGGGTTGCGGCGGATGATTGAGTGGTATAATAGGTCCGTAGCTACTTGTCGTGGCACGCCTCGTCCGCTCAACCGGAAGTGTTGGCAAGCCCGGGCAAGATGAAGGAGAGTCGGAATGTTACCAAATTTTCTTATCATTGGCGCGCAGAAGTCTGCAACCACTTTTGTTCATCACTGTCTAAGCGAACATCCCAGTGTTTTTATGCCCCTAGAGGAAATCCCCTTTTTCGAGGACCCTGACTACTCGCAGAGTAATCTCGAATCACTAGAGAAATTATTTGAAGGAGCTTCCCGACAGAAGACTGTTGGGATTAAACGACCAAATTACTTACACAAGCCAGAGTGCCCCGAAAGAATCTATAAACATGTACCATCTGCAAGGTTGATTGCGATTTTACGTGATCCGTTGGAGCGAGCTATATCAGCATACTATCATTATGCAAGAATGGGATTTGCTCCAATAAGACATGTGAACGAAGGGCTTTTAGAGATCCTAAATAATGGGCCTGCGAAACAGTACCCGAGATCTGCGGAAATTATCGAGTTTGGATTCTATCATAAACATCTAAGTCGCTATCTAAATTACTTTGACAACAAACAAATGCTGATAATGCTTTACGACGATATTATGAAAGATTCTCTTGATTCTCTCAAAAAGGTTTTCAAGTTTCTGGAAATTGATGAAGAATATGTACCTCAATCATTAAACTCTCGTCCGCAAAGTGGAGTATACTCTATTCCGAGATTACGATTGCGTACTTTACGAAACCCAATTGTTTATACTTACAGCAGTGATCAGATGAGGCTGTTTCCTAAAGAAGAGATTGGCTTATTAGGATCGACGATTGCTAAAGTTATTAACCGTATTGACAGCAGGGTCTTATCGCGAGTGTTTAGTAACGCGCGACCGAGCCTAAGCCGAGATCTTACAGAGGCACTGTCAGCTATTTACAAAGAAGACACCTCAAAACTGGAAGAACTATTGGGACTCAGTCTAGCTCACTGGAAGGTGTTTTATGCAAGTGACTGATTCTACCCAGGTTTTCGCGGCCATCGGTGCGTGTGCGCCTACCCCAAGTTCATGCTGGTGCTCCTCCGATAGGAGAACCTGTAGGATGGCTATCTGAGGAGACCAAAACACTCCCTATGCAACCGACAAGTTTGCAGATTTTTGAACCGGCCCGTGGAGTCTAGTGATGTCTACAGCCGCAATCAATAGAGAAAGACACACACCTCGATGAATCAAGCCCCGATTAAATCCCTTCCCCATTTTATTCGTACAAGATTAGGTCGGCATCATAACCTGCAAAAGACCCTGGAGAACACCGGTTGGCTTTTTGCCGACCGTGTCCTCAGCATGGGCGTGGGCTTTTTTGTCAGCATCTGGGTGGTCCGCTATCTGGGGCCGGAGCAGTTCGGTCTGTATAGTTATGCCTTGAGCTTTGTCGCCTTGTTTGGGCCTCTTGTAAACCTTGGTCTGGACAACATCGTGGTGCGCAATCTAGTTCGTAACGACGCTTCACCCGGAGAAATCCTCGGCACTGCTTTTACACTAAAGCTCATGACGGCACTTGTTACCTTTGCCCTGGTGGCTGCAGTTATCTGGCAACTGGACAGCGACCCGCTCACTCGCGTCCTGGTCTTGATCATCGCAGGCGGCCTGATTTTCCGACCGCTCAACGTCATCGACTTCTGGTTTCAGTCCCAAGTTCTGTCCAAATACGTCGTTTGGGCGAGAAATACAGCCCTGGTCATTTGTGCTGCAATTAAAGTCGGCCTCGTCTTGGCTGAAATGCCCCTGATTGCCTTCGCCTGGGTGTGGCTGGCGCAAAGTGCAATTACTGGCGCGGGATTGCTATTCATGTTCCGCCTGCGTGGGCCCGTTCTAGCTAGCTGGCGTCCACGTCTGAAACTTGGGATGACTTTGCTGCGAGACGCCTGGCCGCTTGTCCTCTCGGGACTTGCAGCCTCCATCTATATGAAAATCGACCAAATCATGCTAGGGCGGATGGTTGGATCCTCCGCCGTCGGCATCTATGCTGCGGCGGTAAGGCTATCCGAGCTTTGGTATTTCATACCAATGGCAGTCGCGGCCTCGGTCTTTCCAGCCATTGTCCATTCCCGCCAGAGCCAGAGCGAGCAGGTTTACCGCAAGCGGATACAGACGTTCTACGATGTCATGGCTGGGCTCGGCTATGCAGTTGCGATTCCACTAGGGTTGTTTGCGTCCCCGTTGGTAACCACGCTGTTCGGCGCGGACTATGCAGAGGCCGGTCCCATATTGGCGGTACATATCTGGGCTTTCATTTTCGTCTGTCTTGGTGTAGCACGTGGCAAATGGCTCATCGCAGAGAACATGACCGGGTTCTCAATGTTCACCTCGATCCTGGGTGCGGTGGTCAACGTCGGGCTCAACTACTGGCTGATGCCGAGATATGCCGGCCTTGGGGCAGCCTGGGCGACGCTTATCTCCTATGCAGTCGCCGCCTATCTGTCGTGTATTCTGTCGTCGCGCCTCTGGCCCGTATTCAGCCAGCTTAGTTTGTCGCTGTTAGTGCCATTTCGACTATCCTCCTTGAGGAGGTCATTCCGTGAAGTTCTTTAAATCGCTGGTGTGGAAAGTGCTGGCTGTGCTTAACTTCGATGCAGCAGTGAGACTCTTTCGGAGTTCAGCGCTGGTTGACGAAGGCTGGTATGAGAGCTACCGCACAAAACAGTCTATCAACAAGGGGGGTGAACCAATCCCGTGGTATACCTATTCATTTATCCATTTCATCGAGCCACGCCTCAAACCTGAGTTCCGAGTATTTGAGTATGGCTGCGGGAACTCGACAATATGGTATGCACGGAGGGTCAAAGGAATAGTCGCCGTCGAGCATGACATCCAGTGGGCTGCAAAAGTCACTGCCATTCTGCCAGCGAACGCCAGAGCTATACTCAAAGACCCGAACGAGGGCTATGTACAGGAGATTGATCAGCATGGTCTCTTCGACATTGTAGTCATAGATGGGGTCAAGCGTGTTGAATGTGCGCCTGCTGCATTGGGCCACTTGAAGGTAGATGGAGTGGTGGTTTGGGATAACTCAGATTTGGAAAAGTATAGCGAAGGACTCAAGTTGTTCACCGACCACGGTTTTCGAGAAATTGCATTCAATGGCATGGGACCTATCAATACCTATTCTTGGCGGACTTCAATTCTGTATAGAACAAATAATTGCCTTGGGATCTGAAAATGTTTGCTATGAAAACGGCTAGATATAATCTGAAAAGATATCGGAGGCGCTTATACGAGTTCTTCGGCTCGGATCACTACTCTCATCCCGCATTGAACCAAATAGATCGAAAGTTGGAAAAGTACATGCCCTATAAAAATGGCTTCTTCATTGAGGCAGGAGCTAGCGACGGTTTTGCTCAAAGTAATACATACTATTTCGAAAGATTTCTAAATTGGCGGGGAATCCTTGTCGAACCCATCCCCGAACTGTACGAAAAATGTGTCAAAGAGCGGCCGAATTCCATCCTTTTTAACTGTGCGCTTGTTTCCGCGGATTATGATGACCAGAGTGTCACCATGATGTATTCGAATCTGATGTCGCTGGTGAAAGGGGCGCAAAAGTCCGATACGGCAGACCTGGAACATGTCAGGTGCGGTATGAAGATCCAAAGGAGCGTCGAAAAAATCTACGAAGTAGTGGTGCCTGCAAGGACGTTAACTTCAATACTAGATGAAGTCAGTGTAAAAGAAATTGATTTCTTTTCACTTGATGTAGAAGGCTATGAACTAAATGTATTGAAAGGCCTAGATTTAGACAGGTACCGCCCCAAATACATGTTAATCGAAGCAAGGTTCCGCGATGAGATTGAAGACTATCTGGCTGAATATTATCAGGTGATAGATGAACTGTCTAAACATGATGTTATATACATAAGAAAAGGGAGATGACTAATTTAGACTTGACTATACTGGACCTAATTTGGCATAGGGACCGATGAAAAAGCTTGTTTCATTCCGCCCTGGCGTTATCGCCCATGGCACTGCCTTCGAGGCAATGGCCTTGATGTATAAGTATCTCCAAGAACACTATGGCTATGAGTTCACCATAGTGAAATCAGAGGATGATGTTTATGACGATCCAGCATTCAAGATTATTTCAATACCCAGAAAAGTGTGGAAGCCTTTACCCTATCTTCCTTTTTTCCCAATGTCTTGGATGAATAATAGACTCCTCGACTCCATTTTCGCACAGGCTGACGGTATTTTAACCGTTGATCCGACGACAGCCTATCTGCAAGGTCTTCTTGCTATTAGAAAGGCTTACAGGTCAGGAAAGCCTGTCTGGTTTGATGCTTCCTCAACAATAATGGGCACCACCGGCCGTACTTTGAACTGGAAGCTGAAGCGGCGCTTCCTCAAAGAAGCCCTTCAGCAGACTACAGGGATAATCGTGACGGTGCCAAAGTGCATAGAACGCTTCACAGATATGGGACTGTTCGATGAAGTGGTTGCCCCCAAATTCACAGTCATGGGGCACCCCGTAGATACAACACGGTTTGCACTACAACCGAAACTCTCCGAGCAGGATGGGATTTTGCGGGTGCTGGTCATCTCCAGGCTAGTGCCAGAAAAGGGTCTGTTTTACATCATAGAAGCTATGACTCAGCTTTTGCAAGAATGCAACAATATTCAATTGCAGATTCTAGGGAGTGGTCCAATGAAGCCTCTCTTGGAAAGAGAGGTGGTAGAGCGTAATCTAAGCGAATCAGTAATTTTTCTAAGTCCTGTTCCTCACGCAGATGTTTCTGGTATTCTAGGCTCAGCGGATATTTTTGTGAATCATGCGATTGCTGTTTCTAGGTGGGAAGAATTTTTCGGAGTTGCCAATATAGAAGCCATGTCTTGTGGGTTGCCGTGTATTCTCACACGCAGTGGCAGTATCCCTTATGTCATTCGTGAAAAGGATGTGGCTGTTCTCGTTGAAGAGCGTAACATCGCCGAGTTGCGTGAAGCTATCACACAATTTGTGAACTCTGAACAGAAGCGGCGCGAAATGGGGAAAAAAGCACGTGATTACGTTAAACGCCACTACGCACTTCCTGTGATTGCCGAGAAATATCATTGGATGTTGCAACATGGTTTTGGGTTGGAGGATCTGCAATGAAAGTTCTCCATCTCAACACCTTCGACATCATTGGTGGTGCGGCTCGGGCAGCGTACCGTCTTCATGCTGGCTTGCAGCGTATCGGCGTTGATTCGCAGATGCGAGTGGCCCGAAGATTCAGCGACGACCCGAACGTACATGAGGCAGAAAGCACCCTGAGCCGCAAGTGGGCCCGTCTACGACCATTTATCTCCAGTCTGCCACTTCAGTTCTACCCTGATCGAGACGGTAGACCATTCGCCCCCCAGTGGATAGGCGCTAACGTGGCGGATGCCGTGGCTAAAGCGGATGTCGTCAATCTGCACTGGGTCTGTGGTGGTTTTTTGACGCCTGAGATGATTGGGCGTATCAAAAAGCCAATAGTTTGGACACTCCACGATATGTGGGCTTTCACTGGTGGCTGTCATTATGCTGGCGACTGTACCCGGTACAAAGACTCGTGTGGGGCATGTCCGCAGTTGGGAAGCTCCAGGCAGCGTGACCTGAGCCGTAAAGTGTGGCGACGGAAGATGAGAGCTTGGGATAAATTGGATCTGACGCTGGTCACCCCCAGCCGCTGGCTGGCAGAATGCGCCCGGCAAAGCGCTCTCTTTCGGAGCCGGAGGATCAAAGTAATTCCCCATTGCTTGGATACGGACCGCTACAAGCCCTTGGATAAGACAATGGTACGGGAAATTCTGGGATTACCCACAGATAAGAAAATAATCTTGTTTGGAGCCATAAGTACCACCAGGGACACAAGGAAGGGCTTTCAACATTTGCGACCTGCCCTTAACAATCTGTCAAAATGCGGATTGGATTTAGAAGTTGAAATAGTGATCTTTGGACCATCCCGTTCTAGAAATGCTCCAGATTTTGGTATCAAAACCCACTATGTGGGACGCCTAAATGATGATATAAGTTTAGCACTCTTATACGCAACCGCGGATGTAATGATTATGCCCTCCCAAGAAGAGGCGTTTGGCCAAACTGCTTCAGAAGCTATAGCTTGTGGAACCCCAGTTGTCACATTTGATTCAACTGGTTTAAGGGACATTGTAGACCATAAGATTAACGGATATCGCGCTGAATGCTATAAATCGGACGACTTAGCACGTGGCATTGCCTGGGTTCTGCAAGACGAACAACGTTGGCAGCTTTTGTCTCGCCAGGCAAGGCGAAAAGCCGAGAATGCATTTGCGCCGGAAATCGTGGCGCAGCGCTATGCTGATTTGTATAAAGAAGTAGTTGGATGACGATCAGGCATGGGGCTTTCCAACTTCTAATGCGATTGCTGGCCGCTCTCCCCGACGGGTTGAAACAGCAGTTGCGTCACAACCGCCTGCTTTCTCCGCTGTATAGGAGGGTCTTCAGACGGCTTGGCGCGGGAATGGAAGGAAGATCCATGAAGATACTCGCCGGGCCGCTGGCCGGAATGGAGATCTTTATGGGCCCGGCTGTAACCAGGGCCTATGTGCTGGGGGTTTACGAGGTAGCAGTGACCAAGGCGCTCGAAGCATTGTGTAAGCCCGGCATGGTAGCATGTGACATAGGAGCTCACCAGGGCTATTTCACCCTTCTGCTGGCCAGGTTGGTGGGTCCTGATGGAAGAGTCTATGCCTTTGAACCTATGCCTGGAAACTACCACAGTCTTGAGCGCACCCTCCGCATCAACCATCTGAACAACGTGGTGCAGGCAATCCCCTTGGCTGTAGCGCAAGAATCGGGCGACGTTCTGTTCCAGTACTCAGACAAAGCGACGTCCACGGGCAACATAGTCCACGCGGGCAATGACTCGACAAATTTAACGAGCGAAAGAAAAAGAGTTGCGCTTCGTGCAGTCTCTCTAGACGACTACGCGCAAGAAGTGGGCATACAACGAATAGACTTGATAAAGATGGACATAGAAGGCGAAGAACTGAATGCTCTTCGGGGGATGCAATGGGTCTTATCCAGGATGCGGCCGGTTATAGTTTGCGAAGTCCACGGTAAGCCTATAGGCAGGGACCCTGGAGCTGTTCTCCAATTTCTTCTAGACCTCGGCTATGCCTTACACGACATAGTTGATGACCAACACCCCATGGTGAATCCTGACGGGTTCACAGGGGGGCACGTTTTAGGGGTGTGTGGAAATACTGTCGGCGATGAATAGGGGTTAGGCATGCTTACCCATCGTCCAAGTCAACGATATACTCTGTGGCTCGTGATCGCCGGTGCCCTCTTAGCAGTGCTATCAGGGTGGGCCGTAGCGATTTACAGTTCAGCCGCACCGGTCATCATATTGGCGATGGGCCTGGCAGGGTTGCTGTTGCTGGGCATACGGCGACGACGTTTGTACTACCCATTAGTCGTTCTGTTCTTCGTACCGACCTTTTTATATGGAGGAATCTGGTTAAAATACCGTCTATGGATAGGGGGTATCCCCGTCAATATCATTGATGTCCTGGTTGTTCTGACCGGCATGAGCGCTTGCCTGTCTCTGATTGGGGACCGGGATCAAGAGCTTCCCCGGCGCAAAGCCTCCCTGGCGGGCCTCATGCTGGCCTTTTTGGGGGTGAACCTCATCGCTGGGTTGCAAGGTCTGCTATGCAATTACCCACTGTATTATGTTATCCAGCACACTTCTTCTCCGATCTACCTGGCGATCATTTACTTCTCCACGTTGGCCTTGATACACGACGACGGCCAGATAGAACTTCTCGTCAAGGTCTTGTTGATCGGGGCCTTGATTGCAAGCATTGAACAGGTGCTTTACTTTCTCTTTCCATCCCTGGGTTATTCACCTATACTGAACCGAGCTGGCTTTTTTAGAGCGCTTCCTTCCCAACTTGACCAGGACAATCTTTCTAGACTACCTGCTTCCAGCGCTATCCAGCTATACCGCAACGCTTTGATCCCATCTGGACATGTTTTGCGCGCCGCTATTCTTCTTGTCAGCGGTATGTTAGTGGGCTCAAATCTTTTGAGCAGAACGAGGAGCTACTTGCTGCTATTTTTGTATATATTAGCGATAGTATTGACTTTTAGTCGTGGCCTCTGGGCTACCACCGTTGTTTCTCTGTTGGCATTATTCATCATTGCCGGAGATCAGGGAGGTAGGCGAACACGCGTAGTAGGAAAGATTCTTGTAATCCTCGTAGTGTGTCTGCTCGCTTTTTGGGCTTTGGACGCACTTTTGCCCAGATCGGTGAACTTTGTCCAGGCAGCATTTGAGCGGTTGGACCAGTTAACCCAAGTGCCCGACGCTCTATCATCGCCAGCGGTTAGTGAGGAAGTAGGCGCGAAGGGCCGACTTTCCATGGCCAGGATGTCATTAAAAACAGTATTGGAAGGGGACCTATTCACCCTATTTCTCGGAAGGGGGCATGGCTTTCAGGGCGGTGGTAATAAAGCCCACGGCTCTTTTGCTTTCTACCTGTCTCAGGCTGGGGTGATCGGACTGGGGATATTGCTCTTGATGATGTTGCTTGGGGCGAAGAGGGGGCTTGAGATACAGCGAAGAGCGTCCTCGACGTTGCACAAAATGACAGCAATGGGCCTGGTTATTGCTGTCGTCGTGTACGGAGGTGTGAGTGGATTAGGCTCCGGTCCTTTCAGTAGTGTAGCAAACATGCCATTCTGGGGGGTGAGCTTTGCATTGTTGGACATCATGGCCTATCGCTCCATCGAGAGCGCGGGCAACAGGCTTGAGTGATGATCTGCTGCAGCCAGATGGGTCACACGTTGAGGGGCCGTTGATATGCGCATCGCCTTCTTTGGCCTTCGGTCGGCCTTTGATTATCACCAAATCGGAGGGGTGGAATCTTGCATTCGACGCCTGGCGGCGCAGCTCAGCGCGCGAGGGGATCGTGTGGAATACCTTCTCTTCGGCGCCGAGCGCACGCAGGTCGTTCAAGTTCCAGATTGCGGGCTGACCTTAAGATATTTTTCGACGTTCAGGGAGGCGCTGAACAGCCTGAAGGCAGGCTACGATCACGTCGTCACTGTATACCTACCTCCCGAAGTGCGTCTACCCTTCGCGCTGTTCCGGCTTCAACAGCGGGCCAACGCGCGATTTCACCTCATTCGCTTTGGGTTTCCACGATCCCCTCTGAAGCGCCTATTGGCTCTGGTTGATATCAGGTTGTTCTATGCGTGTGTTTTTGCGATTTCTCCGCGCATTTTTCGGGCGATTGAGGGAATGTCATCCAATCCCGTGCTTATCTTGCCTCCTGTCAACCCGGGCTATTTTCTGAATCCCGATGAGAAGGGGTCTCAAGCGAAGATCAAAGTCACGTTTGCCGGGAGAATTGACATTGGCAAGGGAATTGAGGAAGTGATTGATCTGTTCCGCAAACTGCAAGAAAATCCAGGTGTCGAGACCGCGATCTACGGCTACTACAGCGCCGAAGCCGATACATCCTGCTCGCGGGGCACCTATGAATGGTTGCGGAGACAAACTGAGATAAAATACCTCGACTCCGATCGCAAAAGTTACAGCCTGGAGGCCGAGGGTCGCCTCCAGGCCGCCTTGCGGGAGACGGACGTGCTGGTGCTGCCCTACCGGCAGCTCAGCAGCACCATAGACACCCCCATGCTTCTCCTGGAAGGAATGGCCTCTCTGTGTGCCATTGTCACCAGGCGAATGGGCGACATCCCCTCCATCTATGGCGAGAGCGACTTCCTGCTGCCTGGAGACGGCGATCTCGGCCAGGCCTTTGATTTGCTGGTGAACATCTCAAAAGACAGATTGGCCGCAGAGAGGCTCAGGATCTGGGAGCGAAACCAGAGCCTTGATTTTCGAGCCGTGAAAACGGCTGTGCGGTTCAGGCAGGCCTTGGCGGGCAAGTAGTTGGCCGGGAGTATGGCTTTGATGGAGAATCTAAGAGTTTCTATCGTGACCCCTTCTTTTAACCAGGGTGAGTTTATCGAAGAGACGATCTTGAGTGTCTCGGGCCAGACCTATCCCCATATCGAGCACCTTATCGTGGATGGCGGGTCTACCGATCATACGCTGGATGTGCTCAGGACCTACGAGGGCGCTTACAATATGCGCTGGATCTCCGAGCCGGATGAGGGGCAGTCGGACGCGCTGAACAAAGGGTTCGAGATGGCCAGCGGAGACGTCATAGGCTGGATCAACTCGGATGACGTCTACTTCTCCCCCGATGCGGTTAGCACGGTGGCCCGGGCTTTTGTCCAGAACCCTGGTGCTGACGTGGTCTGTGGGGACCTTGCCAGGATAAATGAGCGAGGTCAGCTTATGAACATTTATCCCTACAACAGCTATGTAATAGAAAGGCACTTCCCGCAGCCAAGCACTTTCTTTCGCAAACACATTGTAGAAAAACACCGGTTGGACACCTCGCTTAAGTTTTGCATGGACCGGGATTTCTTCATAAGGCTGAAACGAGACTATCGTTTCCATCACGTTTGCAAGGTGCTGGCCTGCTTGAGGATGCACACTGCCACCAAATTCTACTACCTTGGCGCCGAGGGCTATCTTAAGGAAAGAGCGCTGATCGATCAGAGATACGGCTTGCGCAGAGATGCCAGGTTCTGGACCGCCCGAGCCGTTTTCTGGTTCTTGCGCCTGAGAGGATACCTGTTGAAGCTCCGGCTGGCCCATGAAAGTAGCCCCTATCACTTCCCCTTTATCACCACACACGATAACCTGGCTTCCCAGATAGCTGCCGATCTGCGCAGCGCCCTAGGCATAAATGCGTGATCACATCGAACAGAGGGAAGTCAAGTTGAAGCCAATCAAAGTGGCATTGATACTCGTAGCTCCCACACCCTATCGCCGCCCAATGGTTGACAGGCTTCTGCAGTGCGAGGAGATTAACCTGCAAGTTTACTACTGTTATGGTACTCATATAGACAGACCATGGGCATCAGAAGCCGAGAAATACGAACGCACTGTCATATTTTCCGACAGACCTTTCCGGGGACGACTCCCCGTTCACATCCGTCCTCATATTCACTTCAATCCTGACATTGTAAGCGAGTTGAGGCGGCAGGCTTTTGAAGTCGTCGTTGTGCCTGGCTATTCGCCGCTTACCACCGTAGCGGCCATAGCCTGGTGTCAATGGACGCGGACTCCGTACGTAATGATTTGTGAGAGCCACAAGGGTAAGCCCCAGAGTAAGGCGGTCAAATGGCTGAAACGATTGGTGCTTTCCCCCCTGATCAAACCGGCATCAGCCTGGCTCGTTCCCGGTAGTTATCATAGAGAATATCTGACCTCATACGGAGCAAACCCTGAGCGTATTTTCACCTCCCCCCTGTCGCCGGACGTCGAATTCTTTCAGCGCGAGAGCGCCAAATCCAAGGACCTTGTTTCCGAGCTGCGCCGGGAGATGGGGCTTCACGAGTCCAAAGTCATTTGCTACGTTGGAAGGCTGGTGGCAGTTAAGGGCGTCGATCTGCTTCTGAAAGCTTTCCTCCGGGTGAGATCGGCTGCTCCGGACACCGCCTTGTTGGTTGTCGGCGACGGCCCCTTGCGCGGGCAATTGGAGGGGATGTGTCAGGCCGGGGGCTCGGGCGGTGTGTACTTCGTGGGGTTCAAACAACCGGCTGAATTGCCCAGGTACTACGCGCTCTCGGACCTCTTTGTGCTTCCTTCGAAAGCGGAAACATGGGGGGTCGTCGTCAACGAGGCGATGGCTTGCGGGCTACCTGTGGTGGTCAGCGACAGCGTCGGTGCCGCCGGAGACATTGTGCGCGACGGCTATAACGGCTTTGTGGTCAAGACGGGCGACGTGATAGAACTGAGCGCCGCCATGCTGAAGCTCGTCGAAAATGAGCAACTCCGCGCCGAGATGGGGCGTAGATCATTGGAGATCATCCGCGGCTGGGACTACCCTCTAGGCGTTGATGGCTTTTTGAAGGCGGCGCGCCTTGCCAGTGGCAGGCAATTGGGGAGCGAGCTGAAGGTGAATTCATTTAGATGAACAAGCAGGACAGAGATTCTCCAGGTGCGATATTGCGGCCATTGTTTGAGAGCTTGTCGGCGACAGGGCTCCCCTATTGCATCCTGCGCAACTATGAGGGACTGCCCGACCGGGTTGGAAATGACGTTGATCTCCTGGTGCCCTCAGCCCAATTAGGCCAATTTAGGGCTCTGTTGTTAGCGATTGCCAGGGACAATGCATGGAGATTAGTCAGATACGAGAGCAGATATGGTTTTCAATCATACTACCTGGCCTCGCCTGAACAAGTAGCTGTGCTTCAAATAGATGTTTTTAATCCCTATCACTGGAAAGGTCTGACCTGGATCTCAAAGAAGAAGATCCTGGACAGCAGGAGAAGCTATGGAACTTTTCACATCCCTGATTCTGGAGTCGAAGCGGCGATTTTGCTCCTAAAAGATCTCCTTCGGCATGGTTTCATTAAGGAGAGATATAAAGCCCGGATCATGGAAATGAGCTCAAGGGCCCCAGACAATTTCTACGCTGCCCTCTGCGAACAATTTGGGGATACATGCGTCAGAAGGTTACTTGAAAAGACAAAACAGGGCGACTGGGAGGGTCTCATAGGGATGCAACAGGAGTTGAGGAGAACTCTGTTGTTGAGAGCGATTGTCCATAACCCCTGGGGACAACTTGTTTGCTGGGGAAAGTTTCTGTTTGGCCGCCTGGTTGAGGGTCTCTTTCGACCAACGGGCTTTTTCCTGGTGTTGATTGGGCCAGATGGAGCCGGAAAGACTTCGGTGGCGTCGGGAGTTAAAGAACTGCTTCAACCGGCTCTATACAAGGAAGTGCGGACTTTCCATTTTCGTCCAGGCGTGCTTCCGGGATTAAGACCTCTTCGCCGGGTAATGCGCCGAACGGCGAAGGCTGAACGCTCCACTGACGATAGCGAAGACCAGCAAGGGGCGAAGTCGCCATCTTCTTCTGCTGGAGCTGAAAACGGTTTGATATGGCTGATTCGTTTGTCCTACTACACTTTCGATTTTCTCCTGGGGCATTTTCAGGTGTGGTTCAATAAAGCCGGTGGCCGTCTTGTCATCTATGACAGATATTACTACGAGTATATCATCCAACAGGCCGAAGCTCCCTTGCCTGCCTGGCTGCCCAGGCTTTTGATGAGAGTTGTGCCGCAGCCAGATGCCGTCATTTACCTGTCCAACAGCGCCGCCGCGATTTTTGATCGGAAGCAGGAGCTATCCTTGCCGGAAATCGAGCGCCAGTCTGAGAGATATGAAGAGCTCGTGGCGGAGTTACCTGGCGCCCATCGCGTCCGAACAGATGGCAGCTTGGGTGAAGCAGTCGAGAGGGTCGGGCGCATCGTCGTAGAAACCATGGCCGAGCGCTACAAGACCATATATTGACTGGTTTGGGGCAAATTGAGGGATGACAACGAAGGTGCTACACGTTACGCCCATCTACGAACCGGCCTGGGAAAAAGGCGGGGTGGTGCGTGCCATCAGCCAACTGTGCCGGGGATTGAGCGGATTGGGCCTGGACGTCACCGTATATACCACCGACAGCAGTGGGGATGGCTGGCTTCCAGTTCCAAGCCATCAGCCGGTTGACGTGGGCGGGGTCAGGGTGTTCTATTTTCACACCCCGTGGCCGCGGAAATTCCGGTACTCTGGGGCCCTGGCGCAAGCGTGCCGGGAAAGCATAGGCCACTTCGACGTCGTGCACCTGGCTTCCTTCTGGAACTATCCAGGTATACCGGCCGGCCTCGAAGCCAGGAGGCAAGGCGTTCCCTACGTGATCTCCACGCATGGCACGTTGATATCCAGTGCCTTGCGTCAAAGTCGGCTGGGGTGGCTGAAAAAGTGGCTTTACCTGCGAGCCATCGAGGATAGCAACCTGCGCGGTGCGGCGGCTATCCATTACACCTCTGAAATAGAACGAGAAACTATAGGGCAATCAGGATGGGGACCGCCTACCTTCGTGGTTCCCAACGGCCTGGATTTTCGAGAGTTCGATGCGCTTCCGGCGCGAGACGAAGCACGCGCCCGGCTGGGACTGTCCAGCGATGCACTCGTCGTGACCTTCCTGGGACGTTTGAACCCTGGCAAGGCATTAGACGTTCTTATCCAGGCATTCGCCCGAGTCGTTCGGCAGTTGCCTCCTACGCGCTTGCTGCTGGCTGGCCCGGATGATGGTTGTGAAGCTGCACTCCGTTCCCTGGTGAGCCAACTAAGACTTGAAGAGCAAGTGCGATTCCTGGGATTCGTTAGCTCAGACGAACGAGCGTATCTACTTTCAGCCAGCGATCTATTCGCTCTGACCAGTTGGAGTGAGAACTTTAGTTATACGGCGGTAGAGGCCATGGGAGCTGGCCTGCCCGTGTTGCTCTCCGAACACGTCGGCATCGGCCGCGAAGTCGAGGCCGATGGGGCGGGCCGAGTGGTTCCCGTCCAGGTGGACGCTATAGCTGAGGAGTTAAGGCGGCTGTTATCACAACCTGACTTGTTGAAAGATATGGGCCGCAAAGCCCATGCATCTGCCCGTAAAAGATACGGTATCCAAGAAGTAGCAGAATTGATGGCAATGGCCTATGAAGATGTCTTGACTGGTCGGCGCCGCCCTGAGTGTCAATGGTCGGACATAGACGGGTGATTGAAATGAGAACAAGAGAATGATAGAACGCAACGATAGTCCAGGCATTTCGGCAGTGGTCATAACCAAAAATGAGGAAACAAACATCCAGCGTTGTCTTGAGAGTCTAAAGTGGGCGGATGAAACTGTGGTAGTAGACTCGGGAAGCACCGATCGCACCCTGGAGATTGCCGAGCGGTGTGGGGCCCGAGCTCTCACCCACATCATGTCGCCTTTTAATGCCAATCAGCAACGTAACTGGGCCATGGAGAATGGGAATCTGATCGGTGAATGGGTGCTGTTTATGGACGCAGATGAGCAGGTTACTCCTGCTCTGGCCGAGGCAATCTGCCGTGAACTGGGTCAGGCCCAGGACGACGTGGTTGGCTATCGCCTTGCTCCAAAGTTCATGTTCATGGGACGGTGGCTCAAGCACGCCGGGGGGTACCCGGCCTGGCATGACAGGCTCGTTCGGAAAGGTACGCTTAGTTTCGTCGGCAGTTGGCCCCCAGATCACTTTGAACAGACGGATAAAAAAATAGGACACATTTACGAACCCTACCTGCACTTTAGTTTCAACAATGGCATAGAGCGCTGGATAGATAAGCACAATCTCTACTCGACCAACGTTGCCTGCGATGTCATTTCCTCCCTGCAATCGGATTATCATGTTGAAGGCAGACACGAGTTCGGTGAGAGGCTGCAACTTTGGGCGAGCCGCTATATCATCCTGGGCACTTTGTTACGTCTGGCATATTTTCTCATCGTGCGCAGGGCCGTGTTTGATGGCCACGCAGGAATCGTTCACGCATTGATGATGGCCATGTACCAGTTGATGATCGGCCTCAAAGTTGAGGAATTCAAGCGGCGTGAGCGCGGCTCACCCATGTAATTGGGCTTGCAAAAAGGCCTTGAGTTGTAAGAGGTGGATTTAGGAGACGATCCTCGTGAGGATACTCTTCATCCTGCCCCATTTCACCCCGGATTTGGGTCCTCTGGCACCCATCTACCATGCCCTGGGCGAAGACCTGATAGAGAGGGGGCACGAGGCCACCGTCGTTACGGCCTTTCCCTACTATGGTGAAGGGGAAATCTGGGGGGAGTACAAGGGGAAAGTCTTTGGAATCGAGGAAGTAGACGGGATGCGGGTCATCCGTACCTACGTGTACGTCGCGCCCAAGGGCAAACTCCTTGGCCGCAGCCTCAGTTACCTGACCTTCCACTTATTGGCCACCGTCGCCAGCCTCTTCCTGGCAGGGCGCCACGACGCGATCGTAGCGCCGTCTCCATCCATACAGATTGGCCTGCCCCTCTACCTCACCAGCCTGTTATTCGGCACCCCTTTTATTTACAACGTACAGGATCTTTATCCCCACGTAGGCGTGGAAGCTGGCGTGTTTAAGAACAAGTGGCTGGTGGGTGCGCTGAAGCGACTTGAGGGGATGTTGTTGGGCCGTGCGCGCTACGTCGTGGTGATCGCTGACAACTTTGGGCGTGAATTGGTGAGGCGCGGGGTGCCCCCTGACAAGATCATCACCATCCCCAACTGCGTTGACGCAGATTTCATCAGGCCCCTTCCGCGGCTGAATGGCTTCAGGGAGAAGTATCAACTGGGTGACAAGTTCGTCGTCATGTACGCCGGCAACGTCGGCCTCTCCCAGGGTCTGGAAACGCTTCTCCAATGTGCCCAGATGTTTACCGAGGACGGTATCCTGTTTGTAATCGTGGGTGAAGGAGCGAGTCTGCCGTCCCTGAAACAGAGAGTTCTAGAGATGAAGTTGGATAATGTACAATTCATTCCTTACCAGCCACGTGAAGACGTGCCCTTCGTGCTGGCAGCGGCGGATATCTCCCTCGTCTTGCTGCGAAGCGGCATAGCATCGCACTCGGTGCCCTCTAAGGCGTTTTCGATAATGGCCAGTTCGCGGCCTATCGTGGCGGCTGTGGATCGGCCCAGTGAAATTGCCGACATCATAGGGGAGGCCAGATGCGGGCTGTTAGTTGAACCGGAAAACCCTGAACAATTGGCAAAGGCTATCTCGGATTTGTATTACAGTGAGTCTCTACGGGACGAGCTTGCCAGGAATGGGCGACACTACGTAGAGAGGCATTATTCTAGATCCGTTGCCTCCAACAAGTATGCACAGCTTCTGGAAAGGATTGAGCAATAATGTTCTCCTTCTTCGCTAATCCGGTCAAAAGAAAACAATACCTGTTGATGGCCGGCGACGTCCTCATCGTCCTGGGCGCCATCCTGCTGGCCTACACCGTGCGCTTTACCCTGGAGGGCATTCCCCTCTCCACTGTCCGCCAACGCATGACCTGGATGATCCCGGCCATGGTCGCCGTCCAACTACTGACCTTTTACGTCTTTGAGCTCTACGATCTGGGCAAGCGCTTCACCACCGGCCGGGATGGGCTGGCCGTGCTGGGGGGTGTCCTCGTAAGCTGGAGCGGGCTCTCTATTCTCTCTTTCCTCTTCCCCGACTACAAATTGGGCCGGGTGGTGCTGGCTCTCTATGTCTCCCTGGCCGCTCCTGCTGCGTTCCTGTGGCGCAAGTGGTTCTTCGGGCACCTCACGCACGTGCCCCAGCGTAAGAACCTGCTGCTGGTCGGCTCGGACGTGACCAACGGAATGATGAAAGAAGAGCTTACGAACTATCCCATCAAGGAATACAACTTGGTGGGCACTATCAATGGCTGGGGGGATTGTACAGAGGGAACCTGTCCTGAGCTTGCCCTGAGCCCGGGCGAAGGGCTTGCCGAAGGAGCCTGTCCCAGCCGGGAAAGCCTGAAGCAGGTGGTGCGAGAAAGGGCCGTGGACACCATCGTCTACTCGGTGAACGACAGTCTCTCCGACGACTTTTTGGCCCAGGTGCTGGCCCTGAGGTTCCACGGGGTGGAAGCCTGCGACGTGCCCCGCTTCTACAGCCGGCTGGTAGGCAAGATCCCGGCCTTTGCCGTCAACGCCTCCTGGCTGCTGAATTGCATAAACGCCATCCCCTACCTCTCGAGCCCGCTGAAACGCATTCTCGATCTGTGCCTGGCCGTCGTGGGCCTGGTTCTCTCGGCCCCTCTCTTCCTACTCATTGCCCTGGCCATCAAGCTGGATTCAAGAGGGCCGGTCTTTTTCAGGCAGGAGCGGCTGGGGCTACATGGAACTCCCTTCACCACCATCAAGTTCAGGACCATGGTGCAGGAGGCCGAGACCAGGAGCGGGCCGGTCTGGGCCAGGGAGGACGATCCGCGCATCACCAAGGTGGGCAAGCTGCTCAGAAAAGGTAGGTTGGACGAGTTGCCACAACTGCTTAACGTCCTCAAGGGGGAGATGAGCTTTGTCGGCTTCAGGCCCATCCGCCAGCACTTCGCCCAGAGGCTGGCCCAACAGATCCCTTTTTATTCGCTACGCTTCACTATCAGGCCGGGGCTCACCGGCTGGCCGCAGGTCAAGTACGACTATGCCGGCTCCGAAGAAGGGCAACTAGAAAAGTTCCAGTACGAGTTGTTCTACCTCCAGAACGCCTCGCTGCTATTGGATGCCTATATCATCCTCAAGACGGTGCAGACGGTTTTGTTCAGGCGTGGGCAGTAGGGTGGCATGACACCATCAATAGCGCCTTTCTCAGTTTCTCCTTCCTTGCCCTTTTTGTGCCTCGTCTTCACATTATTCATTGTTTCGCCTTATGAGCAACACGCGCACTTTTATCGGTGAGGAAGAAATCGCTGAGGCTGGCGTCGAAAAGGGAAGGAGGTTGAGGTGAGAAGGTTGGCCCACTGGATCGTTGGGCAAGAGCTGTGGCTTCTGCTGTTCGTCGTACCGCTGTTGCTCTTCCCGAACCCGCTCACGCCCCTGGGGCTGGTCCTGGTCCTGGTGCCCTGGCTGTGCCGCTGGGAGGTGAGAGGCCACCCCACGGTGCGCACGCCGGCCGACTGGCCCATTGTAATCATGCTGCTGATGACTCTGGTAGGCATCACGGTTTCAAGCGATTCTTCCACAAGCCTGACAACCCTGTGCCAGATCGTGGCGGGGGTGGGGCTCTTCTACGGGGTGGTCAACTGGACCCGGTCCGAACGAAGGGCCTGTCCTGAGCGAAGTCGAAGGGCCTGGCAGGTGGCCTTTCTGCTGGTGGCCTTGGGCCTGGCTCTGGCCCTGATTGCTCCTCTGGGCACCAGATGGAACTTTGAGAAACAACTGTTCTCCGCCCCGGGAGTCTACGACCATATACCGTCCCTTTTGCTGCCGTATGAGACCATCAACGACAACGTGCTGGCCGGTGCCCTGGCCTTGTTTGTCCCCATCGGTGTGGCCCTGCTTCTTTTGGCCCCTTTCTCCTTTCTGTCCAGGTGGCAAGCCGGGTTGGCCCGGGCCGGCCTGTTTGCCGCCACCCTGATTACGCTGGCCATCGTCATCCTGACCCAATCGCGGGGAGCCTACCTGGCCCTGGCTGTCGGCTTGCTGGTCATGGCTCTGCTGCGGCGCCCAGAACTTTTATGGGGCACGCCCCTTCTGCTCATAGGGGCGGGGGCGGCCGTCCGCCGTTTCGGGCTGTACCCTCTCGTGGATGCGATCCTGATGACGGATGCTTTCGGTGGAGTGGAAAAACGGCAGCAAGTCTGGTCTGCGGCTTTGAGCATGATCGGGCATTTCCCCCTGACCGGTATCGGTCTGGGGACCTTCGATCAGACCCTGTCCAGTATGTATCCGTTTTCCGCGCTGTATGGCCCCAAAGCCAACGTACACCACGCTCACAACCTCTTCTTGCAGGTGGGGGTGGACCTGGGTCTGCCCGGGTTGTGCGCCTTTGTGGCCCTGCTCATCATCAGTCTGCGGGCTGCCTGGCGAGTCTGGCGGTTCCGAGGGAGGAGGGACTGGAAGGATGCCAGCGCCCTGGGCCTGGGCCTCTTTATCAGCCTCATCGTCATGTCGCTGCACGGCGTAGTGGATGCCGCTAGCTGGGGCAACAAGCCTTCGGTCATCCCCTGGCTGGTGATGGGGTTGAGCGTGGCGGCTTATGATTTCACGAAGACTGGGGCGCTTCGGCCATGAGCAGATGGCTGATAGCTGCATTTTCAACTTGGGTCTGATAAAATCATATCAGGGAGAAGATGCAGAGACTCCCGCATTTAGCAAGCTGGCTGGCGGTTGAAACCGCGCCTGCTGAACGGTTTCACCACGGAGGTTCTAATGATGACCACACCTTCAAGAAGATTCTGTCTGCATCTGGGTCTGGAGGAAGATAGGACTTTGAATTTCTCGTATCCAGAGAGCGCCCACCGCTGCTTTGCCTCAGGGTCGTCGGAGGCCATCGAGCTAGAGCATCAGAAGAGATTCTGCCTCGGTGGGGAGTACCGACTCTGTCCACGTTTTGTCGAGGCTCCTGCTCTGGTAACCCGGTCCGATGAGGTGGGAGCGGCGTCCACCAAACCGGCGCAGCCCCTGGACGAGGCAGCTGAACTTTCGAAAGAAGAGCCTTCCGATTACGGGTACGGCGGCCGGGGGCTCTCTCCGCTGCGGATCGCCCTGTGGGCCGTGACAGGGGTGATGGTCGTTCTGGCCTTCTTCTACCTGGGTTTCTCCATCATCAATGCGCCCACGGCGCCTGGCGACACCCAGGGGTTCGACAGTACCGAAAGGCCCTCACCGACGAGACCGGCGGCCGTTGCTATGGCACCGACCCCTACGCCATGGAAGTCCGACCGCCCCACGCTGATCCCCACCCCGCCGCCAGGCGGCAACATCTTGACCCTGACACCAGCGGCAAAGGCGGTGGGCTGGGTGGCTGGCAACGAAGAGGAAGGCAACCACTTCGGCGACTCCTACCTGCACGCCGGGACGTACGGCGGATTCGTCTATCACGGGGCCGTGCAGTTCGATCCATCGTCGGTCATCACCCCTGGCACCCCCATCTACTTTGCCGCCGTCCAGGTGATCGGCCTGAGCCAGGAGCGCCTGGGCGCTGGCGGCCGCTGGGAACTGCAGTTGCTGGGCCTGGAAGTGGACCCCGATTGGCCATCCCACAGCTTTCAGGACATCCACAACGCTAGGATTGATCAGACCATTCCCCCGGCCCTGGAGAACGGCGACCTGGACAAAAACAAGGCCAACGTTTTCACTTTCACCGCCGGGCAACTGGCCCTGCTGGAAAGACGACTGTACGACAGCGGTCTGGTCTCCTTCCGCCTGGACGGGCCTTCTGCGGGCAAGAACAACCTCTTCACCTGGGACAGCGGCTACGGGCCTGGCAGCCTGGGCAATAAACCGGTGCTGATCATCGGCGTAGGCTCCTCCCCGCTGACGCCGGTACCAACACGTACTCCTTTTCTGGTGGTAATCACCAGCACGCCCACACCACCGGATGCGCTCATGGCGGCGGCCCAGGCGGCCACAGTAGCCTTCCAGGCTACCACGACCGGTACGCCGACCCCTCTGCCCACCAACTGGGTCACGCCCATTGTGGTCACCAGCACCCCCACGCCGGAGAACGCGGCCACGGCCACCTACGTCGCGGCCCGGTCTACAGTCGAGGCCTTTACCACGGGTACGGCCACGGCCACGCCGCCGCACCAGTTCACGGCTACGCCCACGCCCACCTTTGTCGTGGTGACCAGCGCGCCCACGCCAGAGAACGTGCTGACGGCCGCGGCGATGGTGGCCACGGTCACCGCTCAGGCTCGGGCTCCGGGCAGTACTGCCACGCCCACGCCGTCCAACTGGGTCACGCCTATCGTGGTCACCAGCACACCTACGCCGGAGAACGAAGCTACGGCTGCCTACATCGCAGCGCTGATTACAGCCGAGGCTGTTGCTACGGGCACGGCTACGCCCACGCCGCCCAATATGTTCACGGCCACACCCACGTCGGCCCTGGTCTACGTTGACAGCCCAACGATTACCCCCGAGCCCACGCCGACTCCCACGCCGGACCCGGCCAGGATGCCGTCTGAGCTCCAGGGCAAGATCGCCTTTCTCTCCGACCGAGAGGGAGGACCAGAAAAGGACCCGACTGTCTGGGTCATGGACCCTGATGGAAGCAATGTCGCCCGCCTGACCGACCCTTGGGCCTACGAGTTCGCCCTCGATCTGGACACTTATTCGCCAGACCTGAGCCAGCAGGTCTTTGCCTATGAGTGGAAAGGTCAGCATGAGCTTTGGGTACGCAACACGGCCGACAATTGGATATGGCGCCTCAGAGCGCCTCCCAAGGGGGAGGCCTACCAACCGGCCTGGTCGCCGGACAGCGTTCACATCGCTTACGTCTCCCAGGAGGACGGAAACGACGAGATACACGTAATAGATATAAGGGAAGAGGCGGTCGTGTCCGACGTCAGGCTGACACAGAATGACTGGCAGTGGGACAAGCACCCCAGTCACTCGCCCGATGGCCGGCAGATCGTCTTTTTTTCGAACAGGGAAAATGAGGACGGACGGGTGCAAATCTGGGTCATGGAAGCCGATGGTAGCTGGCCACGGAACATCAGCAACAACCCCTACAACGATTGGGATCCGGTCTGGATAAAATGGCCTAAGGATCTTCCCTCTCCATTGGCGTCTCAAAGTATTCCTACTTCCACCCCAACTCCCACTGTCACCTTCATTGCTACTCCGGGAATGGGCACCGAGATCACTGTGGGAGCTTACGTTAAGGTCAGTGGTGTGAAGGGTAGGACCCTCAGTATTCGCTCTGGCCCTGGCTTGAGATATCGTCTCCTCAAGCCGGTGAAAGAGGAGACTGTTCTCAGGGTACTTGGCGGCCCAGAGAAGGCCGATGACTATGTATGGTGGCGGTTAGAGGACCCGGCGGATAACGTGGTCGGTTGGGCCGTGGCTGATTGGTTGGAACCGACGTTGCCCTGAGAGGGAATGGCCGACATTTTCCCATATCATAGATTCAGTAGAAACGGGGGGGGAGGATTAACTAGTGGAACTACGTGAATACCTGACCGTCATTCGGAAATGGTGGTGGCTCATCGTGCTGTGCACGGTTCTGGCGGCCGGGGCCAGCCTTATGATGGGCCGATCCACCCCGCCTATCTATCGGGCTTCCACCACCCTGATGGTGGGCCAGTTCATCCAGGACCCCAACCCCAACACCCAGGACATATGGACCAGTGAGCGTCTGGCTCAAACCTACGTCGAGATGGTGAGGAGGCAACCCATTTTGCAGGCCACGGTCAAGACTCTTGGTCTGGACATGGATTGGAAAGCATTGCGAGGGCATGTCAGCGCGAATCTAGTGGAGAACACGCAGTTGATGGAGATCAAAGTCACAGACACCGATCCCCAATGGGCCGGGCTTACGGCCGATGAGATCGCTCGCCAGCTCATCCTGCAAAGCCCCACAGAGCAGGACAAAGAGCGCGAGGAGTACCGCCAGTTCGTGACCGTCCAACTGGCAGACCTGCAGGCCCAGATCGAGGCCGGACAGGCGGAGCTCCCCGAGCTGAAAAAGTCCCTGGCGACGGCCTTCAGCACTGAGCAGATGCAAAGTATCCAGGATCAAATCAGAACGCTGCAAAGCCAGCTTAATACATGGCAGGCCAACTATGCCTCCCTGCTGTCCTTCCTCCAGAGAGGAAGCACCAACTACATCAGCGTCATCGAACCCGCCACTGTGGTTCCTATAGGCTCCAGGAAGCGCACCAACGTCCTTCTGGCAGCCGTGGTGGGGATCATGCTGGGCGCAGGGTTTGCTTTCCTCATTGAGTATCTGGATGATACCATCAAATCGCCTGACGACATCGTTCAGACCCTGGGGCTCTCTCCTCTGGGGGCTATCAGCCGTATTGATGGTAAAAGCTACGAGGACAAGCTCATCGCCGCGATCCACCCCAGATCTCATATCTCGGAGGCCTATCGTATTCTGCGCACCAACATCCAGTTTTCGGCTGTGGACAGGCCGTTGGAGACCCTTCTCGTCAGCAGCCCCAACCCCATCGAGGGCAAGAGCATCACCCTGGCCAATCTGGGGGTGGTCATGGCCCAGGCGGGCCTTTCGGTCATCCTGGTGGATTCGGACCTGCGGCGGCCCGTGCTCCACAAGATCTTTGATTTGCCCAATAAGAAGGGGCTGACGAGCGTCCTTCTCGACGGGGAGCCCAGCCTCGACGGTCGTCTGCAAACCACTCAGGTGGAGAACCTGCGAGTCCTGACCAGTGGGCCGCTGCCCCCCAATCCTTCGGAACTGTTGGCTTCGCAGAAAATGAAGAGCCTCATCGAGACCCTGAAAGGGAAAGCCGACGTCGTCCTCTTCGACAGCCCGCCAGCCCTGGTCGTCACCGATGCGGCGGTGTTGGCCGGGCAAGTGGACGGCGTGTTCCTGGTAGCCGACGCAGGCAGCACGCGACGGGAGATAAC
>JBGVTF010000117.1:0-4171 GCA_041862415.1 Anaerolineae bacterium
AGCAGGTAGTCAAAAGTTCTTTTCTGTACCACGAGGTGAAGCGGGGCATTTCCCTGGGCTGTCCCCTGTCGCCGCTGATGGGGGCCTTGTATCTGCACCGGCTCGACGAGCGCATTTGTGTCCCGCCAACTGGAATGATTTACTGCCAGACTGATGTCCAGGGCTTTCACCGAATGGGACAGCGCGGCTGCATCGTCAGCGGAGAGATCATCTTCTTTATTACCTGCCTATCTGATTAACAAGAAAGCCGATCCTGTACTGGGAACTCTCCCAGGGTATGGTATGTATCGGCTGTCAAAAGCTCATGCTCCTTCCCTACGGGAATGACATGTCGGCAAACAGGGCGGCGATGGGAAGCTCCGCCCCCGCCTCTCGCTGGTCCGGCCCAGTCACGCGGGATGGATGGTCACCGCCTCTGCGGGCAGAGTTCCTGACAATCGAGACGTCCTTCAAGAACACGAAAAAGGAACTGACATGGTGCCCTATGACGAATCGACAGAGGGAGTGGCTTGTGGTGCAGTTTCAGAATTGTTCTCTCTCTGTCACCAAATTGTCACAAAGCCCTGCTATGCTTGAGGCAAGCCGCCCTTGACCAGCCACGCCGTTTCTGGTATGATGTACGTAGGCACAGCCACCCTTGCGAAGGTTACAGATCGCTCTGGCAAAGGAGCGATTTTCAACCGACGAAAACATGTTTGGCTTGAAAGCTATCGTCAAACCTTCGCAAGGGTTCCTCTCCACCCGAACGGTCGTACTCACAGAGGAAGAGCATGGCACCCAGGATCCTGATCGTAGACGACGAACCGTCCATCATTGACTTTTTGGAATACAACCTGAAAAAGGCCAACTACGAGGTCACCGTGGCCCGCGACGGCCAGGAGGCCCTGGAGAAAGCACGCCGCCAGCGGCCAGACCTGGTCATCTTGGACCTGATGCTCCCCGAACTGGACGGCCTGGAGGTCTGCCGCGCCCTGCGCCGGGAGGGCGACCTGCCCATCATCATGCTTACTGCTAAAGACGAGGAGGTGGACCGGGTGGTGGGTCTGGAACTGGGGGCCGACGACTATGTGGTCAAACCCTTCAGCGTGCGCGAGCTCTTGGCTCGGGTCAAGACCGTGCTGCGCCGCACCGGGCCAAAGCCTGAGCCCGTCAGCGAAATCCTTCAGTCTGGCGACCTCAGGTTGGACGCCGCCCGACACGAGGCTCACCTGGGCCAGACCGAATTGGAATTGACCTCCCTTGAGTTCAATCTGTTGCACGTCCTCATGGCCCACGCCGACCGGGTGCTGACCCGCGAGCAACTGCTGAACCAGGTGTGGGGCTATGACTATTACGGGGACACGCGCACGGTGGACACGGCCATCAAGCGCCTGCGGGCCAAGCTGCGCCGCCTCGCTCCGGACAGTGAGTTCATCGTCACAGTGCGGGGAGTAGGATACAAGCTTCAGGAGCCCTAGAACCTATCTCAAGATTCAGCAGAGGCGGCTCCCACGCCTGTCCTGAGCGCAGCCGAAGGGCCGCCGGATTGCCGGGCGTGGGAGCCCGGCCCGCTACCTTTAGGAGAGACTTTTGGCCATCATGTTAAAGAGCATCCGCACCCGTCTGGTGCTGAGTCACCTTTTCGTCATCTTTGTGGCCATGGCCATCTCTGGCTTCCTCCTGCTTTCCTTTCTGGAACGCTATTTCGTGGACGCCATGGAGAGGAGCCTGCTCGCCCAGGCCCAGCTCACGGCTCAGGCCCTGATCCCTGGCGCGACTGCCCGCGTGGAGGAACCGCAAGACCTGGCTGCAGCCAACGTCCTCGGCCAGCAGCAGTTGTCCAACATCTCGCTGCAAGTGGCTCAACAGGCCGCCTCTCCTTCGTCGCCACCGTCACCGGCACCGACTCCTCGGCCAGACTCGCCTTTGGCCTCCCTGAGCGACGTCACCCTTAGCCTCAGCGCTGAATTGCAGACTCGCATCCGCATTCTGGACCAGCAGGGGATTGTGCTGGTGGATTCAATGGACGGGGCAGATGTGGGACGCGACCTGAGCGGCGTCGAGGAAGTGGCCTGGGCCCTAAGCGGCCGGCCTGGCAAGGCCATCCGTCTGGCCGCGAGCCGCATCGGGATCGGGGGCCGGACGATGTACGTGGCCGTGTCCATCTCGGTGGACAGGCAGGTAGTGGGTGCGGTCTATCTGAGCCAGTCCATGAGCGACCTGCTGGCCGTGATCTACGACCTGCGCTGGAGGTTGGTGATATCCACCGGGGTGGCCGCCGTCGTGGCCAGCATGGCTGGTCTGCTCCTCTCCAGAGCCTTGACTCGCCCCATCCGGCAGCTCACGCTGGCCGCCGACGAGGTGGCACAGGGGAACCTGGAGCGCCAGGTGCCGGTGCGTTCGACCGACGAGATCGGTCGCCTGGGACAGGCTTTCAACCGCATGGTCGCCCAACTCAGGGCCACCGAGCGGATGCGCACCGACTTTGTCAGCAACGTCTCCCACGAACTGCGCACCCCGCTGACAGCCATCAAAGGACTGGTGGAGACCCTCCGCGACGGCGCGGTGGACGACAGGGAGGTACGCGACCGCTTCCTGACCACCGTGGAGGACGAAACAGACCGCCTCATCCGGCTGGTCAACGACCTGTTGGTACTCTCCAAGGCCGATTCCCAGGCCCTGAAGTTGAAGCCGAAACCGCTGGACGTCCGGGACCTGATAGAGAGGAGCGTGCACAAGCTTGCCCCCCAGTTGGAGGAGAAGGGGATTCTGGTGGAGGTGAGCGCTTCTGATAAGCCTCACTTGGTCCTGGCTGACGCCGATCGCATCGAGCAAGTGCTGGTCAACCTGCTGGACAACGCCATCAAATACTCGCCGGAAGGGGGACGGATCACTGTGGCCATCGACGACGGGGGTCCGGCGGCGGAGACGGTGGGCATCTCCGTACGCGACGAGGGCGTCGGTATCCCATCCGGGGATCTGGCTCGTGTCTTCGAGCGTTTCTACCGCGTGGACCGGGCCCGTTCGCGAGATGGAGGTGGCAGCGGCCTGGGTCTCTCCATCGCCAAGGTCATCGTGGAAGCTCACAGCGGGGAAATCACTCTGAGGAGCGAAGAAGGGCAGGGGACGACTGTTCGTTTCACCCTGCCCCGCGCCTCTTGAATTCGCTACCGGACGCTTTTCGTGACAGGGCTCAGAAACCCGGTTTTTGGCTGACGAATGTGACTTTTCCGCGTCACAGAGAACCCCAGAAGCAGCGGGGTGTCCATTTCAGGCAGAAAAACCGGGTTTCTCACAAGCTTTTGAATAGAGGGCAAACGTAGAGCAAACGTGGGATGCGCGTCTGGCAGCCACTTGCCGAAAATGTTATAATATAGGAATGAACTACATTGAAGCCTCCTTTGCAAATACGGTTCACTCCATTATCACTGCTTTTTCACGTGTGATGGCTCTGCCCCTCCTGGGCCTGACTCTTTCGTCGAGCACTGTCAGCGGTTGGGTATGGGGCAGGACGGCCAGAAAAGCCTCCGTTGGATGGGTTGTCTTCTTTGCCACCCTGTCTTTCAGCGCCCTCGATTTGGCTCTGTTGAAAAGCCTCCCCGTGCTGGGTCTCTCCTACGGCCCGGCCAGAGTGACCTTTATCGTCATGCTCGTCACCCGCTCGGCAGTGACCATTACCCTGGCCCTCAGCTTCGGCCTGGCCGTGGTCTGGCGGCGCTGGCGCAAAAGGAGAGTTGACCTCAGCCAGGCCATTGCCCCATATTTGAACGTATTCTTCGGCGTTCATCTCTTCCTGAGCCTGTGTACCATGGATGGCTTCCTCCTAGAGCCTTTCAGCATACAGGTCACCCACCACGAGTTCTCTTTCGATCGTCTGCCGGCCGAGGGGCTCCCTTTGCGCATCGTCCACCTCAGCGACCCCCACGTGGAGCGGACGACCATGCGGGAAAGGAAACTGATCGCCCTGGTGGACGAATTGCAGCCCGACCTGATCCTGCTGACGGGCGACTACCTCAACCTCTCCTACCTAGGCGACGAGACGGCCCAACGAGATTTCCGCACCCTGGCCAGCCAGTTGCAGGCCCGATATGGTGTCTATGCCGTGCGGGGCAGCGTGGATTCCCCGGCGCTGGCGGAGCGCCTCTTCGCTGGTCTCGGCATCGTGGTGCTGGAAAACGAGAGCGTCAGATTG
>JBGVTF010000118.1:0-13718 GCA_041862415.1 Anaerolineae bacterium
CCCTTGTGGGCATTGCCGCTGCCCTCCGCCTCTACAGGTTGGATAGCTTGCCACCGGGTTTTGACGTTGACGAAGCCTACAACATGCTCGACGCTCTGGACATTGTCAGAGGCAAGCATCCGGTGTTCTTGCCTGCCAACGCAGGACGGGAGGCTTTGTACAGTTACTTGCAGGCATTCATGGTCCTGATCCTTGGCAAGCAAGTGTTTGCCTTACGTCTGACCTCGGCCCTGATAGGGATTGTCACAGTGGGAGCGACGTATGTTCTTGTCAGTAACTTGCCCGTATGCCGCGCCCGGGCTCTAGCCTTGCTCACTGCGTTGCTCTTGGCCCTCTCATTCTATCACTTGACTTTTAGCCGGTATGGCATTCGGTCCATCATGACACCCCTTGTGGAGTGCCTGGCCTTCTACGCCTACTGGCGTGGCTGTCAGGCTGTACGGGTGTCACAATGGCGATCATGGATTAGCTTCGCCTGGGCTGGCTTTTGGCTAGGGCTAGGGCTATATGCCCACACCGCAGCTCGGCTAGTCCCTCTCATCCCTATCGGGTTCACTGGATATCTCATTCTGCGTGACCGCCAGCGCATCGGCCGGTATCTCGGGAGCCTGGCCATCCTGCTGTTGGCCATGGCTATCGTGTCCCTTCCTCTCGTAAACTACTTTTGGACTCACCCGCAAGATTTCACAGGTCATGTGGCTGAAGTGTCCATTCTGGACAACCCTGGCCAGTCTTTGACACGGAATGCGCTGCTGGTACTGGGCATGTTTAACTGGCAAGGCGATCAGGCGTGGTCACGGAACCTGTCAGGTCGGCCAGTCTTCGACCCGCTCATGGGTGTTTTCTTTCTGGTAGGATTGGTTTTGCTGATACGCGACGCCATCTGGCACTCTGAACCTCTGGGAGAGGGCGGAGTGGCGTGCTTCACTCTACTCTGGCTAGGGGTCATGCTGCTTCCTACACTGCTAGCGGAAGATGCCCCCAGTTTCTCGCGTGCCATTGGTATTCTGCCGGCTGTCTACATACCTCCAGCGTTAGCCCTGCTCACCATAAGCAGATGGATTAGCACGTGGAACTTGAAACCTCTTATCAAGCTGATCCTGGGAATAGCTGTTGTCATAACGGTCGTCCTCATCAGTGGCACGCGTACCGTCTATGATTACTTTGTCACTTTTGCCAGGAATCCCAACATGGCCTACGACTACGACCAGGACAAAGTGGATGCTGCTCAGTACATCCGCAGAGCTGTAGCCGAAGGACACAGTGTCTATATATCCCCTTTCCTAGCCAGCCATTCGACGGTGAGGGTCCTGACTGCAGACTTGACGCTAGCCTCTTTTGATGGACATCAGGGCTTAGTGTTACCCCCTGCCGATGGAGACCGTAAGGCGGTCTACGTTTTCCTGGCTGCCTGGGAACCAGAGTCAGCCACAGCTTTCGGGCAAGAACTGGGAGACCTGGCGAAACCGAAGACTGTGAATGATACCTGGGGGCGGCCGCTCGTCACTGTCTATGAGATTGACGCTGCTAACTTGCCGGAGATTACCGATCCAGTGGCCGCTTTCAAAGGGCTAGGATACCAACCACAGCCTGTGGCTGATGGCTTGTTTGCCAATGGCATTGAACTTTTAGGATGCGTTTTGGACCGTCCTCTGTCACCAGGCCAAACAGTGACTCTCACCCTGTTCTGGCGCACCCGGCAACGGGTGCCGTATGACTACACCGTGTTCGTTCACGTGGTAGACACAACCGACCAACGTTGGGGGCAGCACGACAGGCCGCCTCTGGAAGGAAGCTACCCTACCAACGTCTGGCGGGTCAACGAGGTGATCGTTGATCACTACAAGCTGGCGATAGATCCGAATGCACCTTCGGATAACCTGCGCATATTAATAGGTTTATACCTGCCGCAAACAGGGGCACGGGCGACTCTCAGTAGCACAGGTCAGACCCATATCGCACTGCCGACAGAAAAGGCCCGCCGATAACCTCCTGAAACTCACCTCACGGCACCGTTGCGCCGTATACGCACCTTGGTCAACAAGACGCGACTATCCATCCAATGTCCTGCTTCATCCAGAAGACCCAACCGCTCTCCTGTAGCTGCCAGATAGAGCCCCACTTCGATGTCGTAGACGCCGGGAGGGGTGTCGGACTCGACGAGCAAGTGATATTCGTCCCTCAGGACCTGCCCCTGGCTCCAGGTTGAGGTCGGTGCCGCTCCCCCTTGCGGCTGGCTGTCCTCCTGGGCCCAGATGCGGGCCTGTTCCCCTATGACGTGGGTGAAGACGGTGTAATCCCGCTCCATCTCGGCCAGGGCTTCCCAGTAGAGAGTCAAGTTTATCTCCTCCCCCGGCCCAACCGCCCGCCCCTCCAGGGAGTAACCAATGAGGGCAATCTGGTCCCCAAAATTAAAGCGCACCGGATTGGGTACGTCGCTCCCCTCATGAGGCAGGACCTCTATCCTGTGAAAACGGACGTTGTCTCCCAGGGGCTCTCCCTGTGGTCCATGGACCGCCAATCGCTTCCCGCTGTCGAACTCGTACAGCCCTACTTCGAGCTGGGCCGAACTGGGGGTGAAGGCCGTGGGCGGTACGACGATGGTGTATACATCGGCGATGGCGTCACCTGCTCGCCACAGCCGGGTCGGATAGGTGCCCTGGCCGGGGAAGGTGTCTTGCGAGGCCAGCACCAGATCGTTTTCATCCAGAAGGTGGACAAAGACACTGTAGTTCCGTTCCATCGGGGCCAGAGCCTGCCAGTACAGGGTGACGTCAAAGCTCTCCCCTGGCCGGATCGCTTTCCGACCTATCTCATAGCCCAGGAGCTTCATCTGGCCGTCGAAAGTGGTGGCCATAGGATTCGGTATCTTCTCCAGCTCGGCTTCTGAGAGGAGAGGCGGCCTGGCGTAGGCTGGTGCGATGTAACGAAAGGGACTGACGACGGCGATAGCCAGCATAGCCACGCCCAACACCCAGGCCAGGGACGTGACGGCTCGCCGGGGCACCCATTGGGCCAGCCCCGTGAACATCAGGATGGAGATGGCCGAGATGGCCGGATACATCAACCGTCCCTGGGAAGCACGAGTCATCTGGGTCCAGCGCACCAACCCGGCCAGGACAACAGCGATCCACAGGAGCAGGAACAGCAGCCAGGGCCAACTCAGCGTCTCCTCTCCCCTCAATTGCTTAAGGACCAGCAGCAACAGCCCCACCACTCCAAGCAGGGACAGCCCGTCGAAGGCCAGGTAGAGCCATGGCTCAGCCAGGATGTTGAACCAGCCGAACAGGGCCCAGTAAGACATCCTCAGCCCTTTGAACTCAGCCAGGAGTTCAAGCAGGGATGGCCTGTAGACCCGGGTGCGGAAGAGGATGGGCATGATCTTCATGCCAAGGGGGTCGCCGTACAGCAGCCAGTTTCGGGCGTACCACCAGCCACCCACGACCAGAACCACGATGGACACGATAGCCATCCACCCCACAAGAACAACGAACCCCCGAATCAGTCGGTGGCGGCGGAGGGCTACCACCCCCAGGACCATAGCGGCCAGCGGCAGGAGCATCAGACCAGTCAGCTTGGTCAGCGAGGCCAGACCGATGACAAGACCGAGCAAAATCAAGCGACCCTTTGACACCTCCCGCCTGGCCAAAACCACCAGCAGCAAGGCCGCCAGTGCAAAGAGGACGATCACCAGATTGTCGTTGTTGATGGTCCCGCTGATGAAAGCGAACTGCGGATTGAAGGCGTTGATGACCGCCGCGCCGATAGCCAGTGCCTTTGCCCCCGCCCCCAAAGCCTGTCCTGAGCGAAGCCGAAGGGTTGGGGGAGGGCTTGGGTGGGGGCGCTGCGGCATGATCTGCCAAGCAATGCAGTAGGTTGCCAGCACCGTGGCTGCTCCCATCAGCACTGAGAGCCAACGCACCAGGTGTACCGCCAGGGTCACCCCTACATAGGGAAAGCTCTCCTCAGCCGAGTGAACGACCATGTTCACGTTGCCGCTCGCCGTAGGGACGCCAATCTGGGCGTGAGGATTACGCCAGACGAAATCCGTCAACGGGCCCGTGTCTATCCAAGAGGTGGCTAGAGCCCCCAGAGCATAGTAGAGGGGCGGCTGGTGTACCTCCGCCTCGATGTCCGGCACCGGGCCGGTGATGACTGGCAGTCCCTCCCCATCAGCCAGGTGCTGGACAAAGAAATAGTGCTGAAGCTCATCGGGCGCTTCAAAGATGGGCGTGACCACGCTGTAGGTGGTGCTCAGCAACACGAAAGCGACCAAGATGGCCGCGATAGCTTTGTGCTGTATGACGATTTCGACTAGTCTGTTCACGGACTCACCACGCGTACCTTGCTCAGAAGGACCCGGTTGTCCCACAAGCGCCCTCCCTCGTCCAGAACCCCCAATCGTCTTCCTGTAGCAGCCAGGTAAAGCCCCACTTCGATATCGTAGACGTCGGGCGGTGTGTCGGGTTTGACGGCCAAATCGTAATGGTCCTCGATCACCTGGCCCACCTGCCAGGACGAGGTCGGCGCAGCGCCTCCCTGCGGCTGGCTGTCCATCTGCGCCCAAAGGCGGTCCTCCTCACCCAGCACGTGGGTGAAGACGGTGTAGTCTTCTTCCATCTCGGCCAAAGCCCGCCAATATAGGGTGAGGTGGATGGTCTCTCCCGGTCGCGCGGTGCGCCTGTCCAGATCATAGCCCACGAGGGCGATCCGACCCTCGAAATCGAAGTGGACCGGGTTGGGCAGAGGGCTATCCTCACGAGGCAGGACAGCTATCCGGTGAAAGCGCACGTTGTCGCCCAGTGGTTGCCCATCCGGCCCCGTGGCCAGCAACCTCTCCCCGCTGGCGAAATCGTAGAGCCCCACCTCGAAGCGGCCCGTGCAGGGTGCGAAAACCGTGGGAGGCAGGGTCAAGACGTAGCGGTCGGCGAAGGTGTCGCCCACTCGCCACAGGCGGGTCGGGTAGGTCCCCAGACCTGGATAGGTGTCCCGTTGCGCTATGACCAAGTCGTTCTCATCCAGCAGGTGCACAAAGACGGTGTAATCCCTATCCATCTCGGCCAACGATTGCCAGTAGAGGGTGACCTCCACACTCTCCCCTGGTCTGGTCTCTTCGTCGCCGGCCTCGTAACCCAGCAGCCTGGCCTTGTCTCCGAAAGTGACATCGAGGCGATGGGGAATCCTCTCGATTTCGGCCTCCGAGAGCAGGACCGGCTTGGCGTAGGCTGGCGCAATGTAACGGAAAGGGGCGATGGCAGCCAGGACGAACATCAGGCCGCCGACGATGCCTATTAACCACTTCTCATAGCGACGCGGCACCCATTGGCTCCACCCCAGTGCCAGCAGGATGGAGATGGCCGAGATGGCCGGGAACATCAGCCGGCCCTGGGAGGCTTTGGTGATCGTGGTCCAGCGGATGAGGGCTAGAAAAAGGGCGATGGGCCAGGCCAAGAGAATGAGTAGTGCGTGATGAGTACCGGGTGACGAGTCGTCCCGTGAAGCGTGAAACGTGAAACGTGAAAGCAGTGAGCGGCCCAGGGCGATCATCAGGCCGACAAGGCCCAGGATGGCTAAAGCGTTGAGCATCCAATAGGCGGCGGGCTCCATGGCCACGTTGACCCCGCCGAAGAGCCCCCAGAAGGCCTTGACAAACCCCTCCCACTCGCCCAGCAGTTGCCGCAGGGTCGGTTGGTGGAGACGGGACCCGACGATGGCCACCAAGGTGTTCAGGCCCAGTGGGTCACGGTAGAGCAACCAGTTCCTCAGGTACCACCAACCGGCTACGGCGAAGGAAACAGCCAGGATCGTGACAAAGCTTCCAAAGAACCAGGCAATGCGGCGGTGCACCGTCTCAGCCCGTCGCTGCCAGGCTGAGAGGGCCAGGCTAAAGGCCGTCAGAGGCAGCAGGCCCAGGGCGCTGGCTTTGGATAGAGCTCCCAGCCCGATGAGCAGGCCCAATAGTGACCAATGCCCAATGCCCAATGCCCAATTGGGACTTGGCATCCCGCCGTGAGCTAGTCGAACGGTTTGCTCCGAATGTCTTCCACCACGTATCAGGCGAACCAGGATGAGCAAGGTGAGCGAACATGAGAGAATCGTCAGGTTGTCGTTGTTGACAGAGCCGCTGATGAAAAGGAACATGGGCACAAAGGCGTTGAAAGCGGCCGCGCCAGCAGCCAGCGTCTTATGGCCCGGGAAAACCTCCAAAGCGATCAGATAGGTGCAGAGCACAGTGCCTGCCCCCATCAGCACCGAAAGAAAGCGCACGATATGCACCGCCAGGGCCGTGCCTCGATAGGGAAAGTCCTCTCGCTCCAAATGGACGACCATGTTGAGGTTGCCGTCGGCCGTCTCGACGCCGATGTCAGCGTGGGGGTTGAGCCACCGCACCTCCGCAAAGTCGGAAGTGTCAATCCAAAAGGTGGTCAGAGCCCCCAGTGCGTAATAGAGGGGTGGCTGGCTGCCCTCCTGCCGCCACGGCTGCTCGACGCGGGGGTCCTGGACCGGCAGTCCCCCGCCGTCAGCCAGATGCTTGACGAAAGGATAGTGCCACAGTTCGTCGGAGGCCTCGAAGAGGGGCGTGACCACGCTGTAGACCGTGCCCAAAACAAGGAAGCCGGTCAGGACAAGAGCGATGGCCCGATGCTGCTGTATGAACGCTCTGCCTGGATTTGCAGTCCAGGCCATTCCCGCCGGATCACAAATCCAGCGAGAGCAGTGACTATAGTCGAATAGCATGGTAAACCTCAAGGGTCTTCTCCGCGATGCGACCCCACCCGAAGGCTTGGGACATCTCTTTCGCTCCCCGCCCTAGCCTCTGCCGCAGCCCGGGAGCATCGGCCAGACGAGCAATGGCCTCCGCCAGGGCCGCTGCATCGTCCGGCGGCACCAGCAGCACATTTTCCCCATCTCGCAGGCTAGGCAAGCGATAGGTGGATTGGGAATTGGGAATTGAGAATTGAGCATTGGGCATCGTGGTGACGATGGGCAGGCCGTGGACCAGGGCGGCCATAAAGCTCCCCCGCCGGAAGGAAGCCCCGTCGCGGTAGGGCAACACGCAGATGTCCGAGGCCAGCAGGTTGGCCGACACCTCCTCCTGAGGGGTATAGCCCGTCCACATCACCCGCTCCGACAGGCCCAGTTCGTCAATCAGGGCCTCAACCCGCCGGGCGTAGGCCACGTTGGTGGGGTCGCTGGAACCCCATTTGCCGCCCACCATCAGCAGGCGGGCGCGGTAGTCCTTTTTCACTACTCTGTCCAGAGCTTGCATCAGGGTCTCGCCGCCTTTGCTCTCGTTGAGAAAACCAAAGTAGGAGAGCAGGATGTCCTTTGGTCCCACACCCCAACGGGCGCGCCAGGCGTCGCGGTCATAGTCGGCGGGCGGCGCTGGTTCAATGTTGCTGCCGATGGGAATCAGGTGAGGGGTGGGGGATAAGGAATAAGGAGCCAGGGTTTCCAGGTCCTCTGCGTTGGTGACGATGACGGCGTCGCTCCAGCGGGCCAGGGCCAGGACGACCCACCAGCGGATGCGACCCGCTTTGGGGAACAGATAAGGCACTTTCAGGTCGTGGAAAGTGACCACGACCCTGGGGCGCTGTTTCCGTGCTCGCAATCGCAGCGGCAGAAAGTTCATGGCCGGGTGCATCCCGTAGGCGGCGGCCTGGTACTGGATGTTGAGGACATCGGCCTCCAGTTCCTCTGCTGTGCGCAGGATGGTCCGCCAACTGTTCCACCCCCAACGTTCCAGGCGTGGCTCGACCCGCAACCCGTCTTGGTTGCGAGGTGCCCCGGCTGCCGTCGAGGTCAGCACCGTCACCGTTGCCCCCAGGTCGTGCAAGGCTCGTCCCACCTCATAAGTGAAATCGCCGACGCCTCCCTGCATCGGCCTGAACTCGCCGCTGATCAAACAGACCTTCATCTCTTCTCTTCCACCACTTGGAATCATTGAGACGCTGAGAGCGTAGGATCTTTCCGCAAACAGTAAAGGCTGGCGGCGTGCACTCCTTGTAGGCTGACCTCGTTTGGGGTTCGTGTTACGCTCGGTTTTCCGATGTCTTCCGCGAGGTCAGGCGTGCTGTCGGCCAGCCATGTGTTTGCAGAACCCGTCCTACTCAAGTTCACGCGGTTCTAACAGCAGCCCGATCCCGTCAAGAATCTCACTCACTCGCCTCCTTGCGAGTGTCCCGATCTTTTCGCCTAACTGACTCTTATCCACTGTGAAAATCCGGGATACGTTGACGACACTCTGTTTCGGCAAGTTGGCTTCTTTCGGTTCAAGGAGGACGTTTCCTGGAGCAGCGGCACGTTTGAGGTTGGAAGTTAGCGCGCAAACGACAACTGTGCTGATACGGCTGCGGTTGAACACGTTGTTCTGGACGACCACGTGGGGATGTCGGTATCCGGGTTCCGAGTCTGAGGGTTCTTCCAAGTCAACCCAGAAGATGTCGCCTTGATTGATCACCATTCGCCTTCCACAATCTGCCGATGCTGGCGACGCATTCTGAGCCGTAGAGCTTGTTCCGACGGATCGGGAGCTTCGTCGTAGGCCGCGTTGATCTGCTCCAGCAGTTGCTGGTTTTGATGTCGCCGGAGAAACTCTTCCAGAGCAAGCACAAACAGGCGACTGCGTGAGATCTTCATTTCGCTGGCCAGGGCTTCGACCTGTTCAAAAAGGTCTTTCCGGAGAGAGACCGCCGTTTTGACATGGGCCATTCTGTTATACCATCCTTTCTACCAATAGTATAACCAATTCCTGCACCAGTGTCAAGACCGGAACTGGGTTTCCGCAAAACCCTTTCCGCTATCTTTCGGCTGATACTGTGACTCTGAGGCTTCCGGGCTACTTTTTCATGGAGATCTTCATTCGTCATCTTTTTTTGCTGGCTACGATCACTACCCCGACGAGCCCAGCTCCAGAATGGACGGACAGACCTGGCCTGAGTTCGGCTGTGAGCACGTCGTCGGGGCAGGGCAAGCTGGCGCGTACCTGCTCCTCGAACAGACGCGCATCCTCTGGAACATTGGTGTGGAGAATGGCCATCCGCTCAACTGGGCGACCGTCTAGGGCTTGCGCCGTCAACTCGATCACCCGAGACCACGCTTTCGTCCGCGTGCGGACGCGCTCCAGCAAGTCCAGCTTGCCGTCTCGTATGGTGAGGATGGGTTTGACGTTCAGCAAACCAGCCATCCCTGCCACCAGGTGCCCTACCCGCCCGCTCATGGCCAGATACTTGAGCGTGGACAGCGCGGCGTAGAGATAGATGCGCTCGCCCACGGCAAGGGCGTGGGCAACGATCTCGTCCTTGGACGCGCCCGCCTGAGCGGCCTCAGCCGCGGCCAGCACCATGAACCCCTGGCCCATGGAGAGGCTGCGCGAGTCCACTACCGTGATGTCGAGCTCGGGTAGCAGGTCACGGGCGTTGACGGCGGCGCTGTACGTGGCGCTGACCTCGCTGCTGACGCAAAAGCAGATGACCGCCTCCGCGCCCGCATCAAAGGCGGCCTGGTAGGCCTCGGCGAACTTGCCCGGCGCGGGGGCAGAGGTCGTCGGCAGCTTGCCCTGGCGGTCCACCCGGGCGAACAACCGGGCATCGTCAATGTCCACGCCCGTCTCAAAGGTCTCCTGCCCAAAGTGGACGGTGATGGGCACCTGCCGGATGCCGTAGCGAGCGGCCACGTCGGCCGGCAGGCTGGAATCGGTGTCGGTGATGATAGCAATGGATGACATAGTTTTCTCCTTTTGAACGCGGAATCTCAGAACTCGCGGATCACGCGGAGACCCCACCCGCGCCCTCCGTCCCTCCGCGTTTCCGCGACCCTCATGGACGCGGAATCTTGGAACACGCGGTACCTATCTGCAACTTTCGGTGAAGCCAGAGTTTGAGCATTCAGACTAGCTCATACCCCCAACTCGCCCCAGCCTTTACCACTCTTTAATTGTTTGTAGCACTCCCTTGCTTCACGCGTACTTGGATTGTTTTTGGCCCACTCATAGATCTCATCATCTCTCTCGATCAGTTCCCCGCGCTCTTCCAGTTTCTTAAGTATCCTTTACACACAGGCGGCACCCTGGTATGATTCTATCGTCTTACTTTCCACCAGTTGTTTATAACGGTCGGGCAGATCTAGTAAGGTGAGAAGATCTGAGATTCTTGCCTCTGGTCTACCGGCGAGCTTCGCAAGGTCTTTTTGGGTACGTCTTGGGTCCGCATTGAGCCAATCGCGGTATATCTGGGCACAAGTTATAGGCCCATATTTTTCAAAAGCTCTTGGGAGCACCACCTGCTCCACGAGATTCTCCAAGAACGCCGTTGCATCCTGCTCAATGATTTGGATCTTTTGACTCTCAATGAAACGCATATCATAATTGTCAAATCTCTCTTTGAAGACAGCATAAGCCACCTTCAGTGCCTCTCCAAAGCGAAGACGCAAGTCATGATACAACTGGCGGAAATTGGGGTCGCTCAAGCTAAAGCCGATGAAGACGATACGGCGCCGGATGAACCACTGCCGGACAAGGTTTTTCATCTCCGAGTCGCTGGTCAGCCAACGGTAGTAATCCCCCTCGGCAATGACGATGTTGTCTACATCGGTGACGCAACCATGAATCTTGACCACGTTCACCTCTTCTTGCATCCGGGTCAAGTCGTTTTCTCGCACAACCGTGCCACAACGCTTTTCTGCCTGTTTGAAGGCATCTTCTATCAAGGTGTCGTAATTGGTGGTGATGACATCACATTCCAAGTCAGCTAGAGCGTTGTGAGCGCGCAATGGCTTGATCGCTGGATCAGCGAATTCTTTCAGTAGATACTTGTAGAGGCGATGACGACTACCGTCGTCGGCCCAGATCACCTCTTGAGCAATCTGCTTCAGATCCAGCGATTCGTCATCTCTCACAGTGCGCCCTAATAACTTCTCAGCCATGTCCCTGGCCAATTCCTGGCCGCCTGGGAATCCCCGCTCGCCTTCCACCCCGCGCGAGATCCCCGCCCCACAGAAAAAGACCGCATTTCGGTTAGCTACCGAGTTAATCAAGTCTTGTGGAATCATCATCACCACCTCTCACCACCTTCTGAATCTATCAAGATTCAATGGGGGGATACATTCAACTTCACGTATTCACCAGCTTCATACTCCATCCGAGCTTCTCGAATCTCAGCCATGATATGAGGATCAGCCAGCATCAACTCATCCTCATATTCGGCCAACTTCTCATCCAGCCACTCGCGCAACCGCAGCATGTCCTCAGGCCGCAATCGCTCCATGAGCTTGGTGAACGCGGAAAACGGCACCTTGAGCTGAATGTCCCTTTCATTGACCTCCATAACCTTCATCCCCCTCTACATCTTTTGAAAGTGGAGAAACCGCCAGATTACCGCAACCCTGACTTGAGCACCTGCCAATGCGCTCTCACCCGCTCCGCCCGCAATGGCCGCTTGTGCCCCACCAGCCACTTCAGCCCCTCAACAAGCAGTTGGTAGACGTAGGTAGCCAGCAGGAAGAGGCGCAAGACCTCGGCCTGCCAACGCCCGTGATGTTTGCGGAAGTAGAGGACCTTGCTGCGCTGGAATTGAATGTGCTGCAAGGGTTTCACTTGCTCGCTGGACTTGGCCTCGTGGTGGATGACCTGGGCCACGGGCAGATAGACCACTCGCCAGCCGCGTTCTTTGAAGCGGCGGCACCAATCCATTTCCTCGGAGTACATGAAGAACTCTTCGTCCAGCAGACCGGCCTGCTCGATGGCCTGGCGGCGGGCCAGGAGGCAGGCCCCCACCACCCAGTCCACCTCCAAGATCTCGTCGTCTCCCCGGTCGTGGATATAGTAGCGGCGCAGGACCCGGTTGTCGGGGAACCACTGCTGGAGAACAGTGCTCTCCAGAAAAGCCGTGGCCATGGTCGGGAAGCGACGCCGCGAGGGCTGCACGCTGCCATCGGGGTTGAGCAACTGTGGACCCAGAGCCCCCACCTGGGGATGGGCGTCCATGTACTGCACCATCGTGCTCAGGCCATTGCCCACCACTTCGGTGTCTGGGTTCAGCAGGAGCACGTAGCGACCCCGGCTCTGGGCGATGGCTTGGTTGTTGCCTCTGGTGAAGCCCAGGTTCTCATCGTTGGCGATCAGGTGCACCTGAGGAAATTCCTCGCGGACCATGGACACGCTGCCGTCGCTGGAGGCGTTGTCCACAACAATGACTTCCAACTCAAGGTTGGCTCCCGTGGCCCGATAGATCGAACTCAGGCAACGCCGCAACAACTCTCGCACGTTCCAGTTGACGATGACGATAGAGAGATCCAATGTCCTCTGCCCTCTCAAGCCTGATGAGGCCCACTGCTGTAGGTGAAAAGACGGCGGCTCAAGGGCCGCCGCGTCGTTGAAATATGGCGATGACTGGCTTCCTCCTCACCAACGTCGCTCCACCACATAGTCGGCCAAGTCTAGCATGGCCTGGCGATACTCGTTATGGGGCAATATCTGAAGGGACTCCTGGCTGTGCTGAGCGAAGGTTCTGGCTTCATCTAAGGCGGATTCCACCGCGCCCGATTCCCTGATAGCGGCTACGACCGCTTTCACCTCTTCTTCGCTAGGGTCCTTGAGCACTTTGATCAGCTTATCGTCTGTTGGGGGCATCTCGTGAAAATAGAGCGCTGGCAGAGTGACGATCCCCTGGCGCAGGTCGCTGCCCACAGGCTTGCCCAATTCACGTTCATCGCCCACAAAGTCCAGCACATCGTCAACTATCTGAAAGGCCATGCCCAGGGTGCGGCCGTATTCGCGCAGAGCCTGTACCTCTGGCTCCGGTGCCCCGCTCAGCACCGCCCCGGCCTCCGTTGAAGCGGCGAAGAGGGAAGCGGTCTTGCTGTAGATGCGTTGATAGTACTCCTCTCTGCTGGGAAGGCGCCCCCGGCTGTTGAAGATTTGTCTCAATTCCCCGCTGCAAATGGTCATCAGGCCCTGGGCAAAAATGGACATCACCCGCACGTTCTCTGTCTCCGCAGCCAGGCCCGCTGCCAGGGCAAAGAGGAAATCCCCGGCCAGGACGGTCGCCTCACTGTTCCAGGTAGCATTGAGGGTCGGATTGCCCCGCCGGACCAGGGAGTGATCTATCATATCGTCGTGGACGAGGGTAGCCGTGTGCAACATCTCCACCGAAGCAGCCAAAGAGATGGTTTTCTCCAGATCGGTGGGGTGGAATTTGGTTGAGAATAGGACCAAAGCTGGCCGCAAGCGCTTCCCTCCGCTTTTCAAAATATCATCCAGCACCGCCGCCAGGTGTTCATATTCGACCCGGCTGGCCTCGCGCATCCTTTGCTCTACATACTGCAACTCCTCGTGAATCAGGTTAAGAATGGAGATGGTTTTCAAGTCTCTTCCTTTCGGTGTCGGTGTCAGGCAACTCCAGGCGATTCAAGGCCAAAGAGCGCCCGGGCATTCGCAGTGGTGATACGTGCCACTTGTTCCAGCGGTATTCCTCTTATCTGGGCAATGGCCTCCGCTACCAGTCTGACGTAAGCTGGCTCGTTGCGCTTCCCTCGATGAGGATGAGGGGTGAGATAAGGACAATCGGTTTCGATCAATAGTCGTTCCAGTGGCAAAGCGCGTACCAGCTCCGGCAGGCGACGGGCGTTGGCGAAAGTGACCGGGCCAGGGATGGAGATGTAGAAGCCCATCTCGATGACCTCCCGGGCCATGGCCAGATCACCTGAGAAACAATGCATGA
>JBGVTF010000119.1:0-2690 GCA_041862415.1 Anaerolineae bacterium
CTTCACTGTCGCTGCCGTCGTCATTGCGTTCTACGTCGTCGCCTGGGCTACCAAACGTCCTCGTTGGGGCAACCTGGGGCTGGGGTTAGGCATCGGTATACTAATGCACATCCTACTCGACCTGCTGATCTGGTTCAACGGGGTCGAGATCCTGTGGCCCATCCCGTCGTGGGTCAACCTGTGGAGCCATGTCACCCCGCCCGAGTGGTGGAGTAAGCTAATGATGCCGGCCGAGTCTCTGTGTCTCGCCCTTTTCTTCGTCTTGCTCAACGTGACGGCCCGAAAACGGGGCACTGACGGTGGCTTCTTACGCACGCTGCGGGTGTGGACCGTGGTGCAGGGCGTACTCTTCGTGGTATTTACCGTGCTGGTCTACACGATGGAGAAGGGATTCATGATCCCTTTCGGCGCTTTTTACCTCCTGTCGCTGGCGCTGGCCTTTGGTGTGACGATCCGCATGCGAGAGACGGTAGAGACCGTGGTTCAATAAGGGAGCTCCGATTGGAGTCCAAAAGGGGAGTAGCCAGCATTGACTTAGCAGCAAGGCGAACGAGAACGAAGGTCTTGCGGCTTCTGGCCTTGTTTATCGTCGTAGCAGCCACCGTGGCCGGTGTCCTTTGGCGTGACAGATTGGGCCGCTTCGTGGCCTACGGCTATCCGGGGATCTTTCTTATCAGCCTGGCAGGCAATGCTACCGTCATATTCCCTCTTCCCAATCTGGCCCTGGTCTTTGCCCTGGGTGGATTGGGAGTGTTCGATCCCATCCTCCTTGGACTGGCGGCGGGACTGGGTGGAGCGCTGGGCGAATTGACAGGGTACCTGGCTGGCTACAGTGGACAGGCCGTGATCGAGAACCGGGAGATGTATGACAGTTTGCACGGCTGGATGAGAAAGTATGGATTGGCCACTATCTTCTTTCTCTCAGTCATTCCCAATCCCTTCTTTGACCTGGCGGGCATTGCTGCTGGCGCGTTGCGTTTCCCTATTGGATACTTCCTTCTGAGTTGTTGGCTGGGCAAGACCCTCAAGACCATCGCTTTTGCCCTGGCCGGTGCTCATGCCTTCTTCTTAGGACGCTTCCTGAGTGGTCTCCCTCAATTGTCTTGATGTATACTGTACTCTGACATCACGCGGTGAAGAGGGACAAATGGGAAAAAGGTTGTCTGTTTGTTGTGATTTAGTTGATCACAGTGACCGTCCCCGAAAGGCCATCCAACAGCACCACCTGGCCGTCGTGGAGGAGTTGGGTGGCCCCGGCGATGCCGGCCACGGCCGGCAGGCCGTACTCCCTGGCCACCACTGCCCCGTGGGACAACTGCCCCCCACTCTCCATGATCAGCCCCCCCAGCAGGCCAAAGATGGGCGTCCAGCCTGGATCGGTGCTCCGGGTCACCATGATGTCTCCGGCCTGGACCTTGCTGAACTGGCGCGGGGTGGTCACTACCTTGACCGGACCTCGCCTGAGCCCGGGGCTGACAGGCCGCCCCACCAGCACCTGTTCTCTCCTCTCAGAGACGTCCAACGGGCGATTGCCGACCAGGAAGGCCGGGTAGCTCAGGTGGGGAGCGAGCTCGTGTTCACCCTCAAGCTGCTGGAACTCCCCCTGCCTGCTCTGAACCTCATGGGCAGGGAAGTCCGCTCTAGCCTTCACGTAGGCTTCAAGCTCGTCCTTGGTGGCAAAGAACACCTCCCCACGGTCCTTCAGTAGCCCCTCAACAACCAGCCTGTCTCCTATCAGCAGAAACAGCTCCCGCATGGCAGCCAGGCTCTTTTGCCAGTAGAAACGTTGATCCTCCCTGAGAGGCATGTAACACCGTGCCAAACCCAGGACGTGATCGAAAACCGCCATCTTGAGTCTGCCTACCAGTCCCTTCGACAGGCTCAGGGCAGGCCCTTTTGCTACAGACTTTCTGACCAGGCTGTAAGCCACCTCCCGCTGCCGCGCTCTATCTTCGAGATTGGAGATTGGAAATTGGAGATTGGAAATTGGAGATTGGAGATTTGATTTGCCTTCCACCAGGCTTTTGACCAACTCTGTCACCTGAGCCGGGTCAGCGGCAAAGTTGGGGCGAGAGATGTCCAGGCTGAAGGAGCGATGCCCGTAGCGGGTCAAGAAGGCCGCCAGGGCCGCTTCGTACGCTTCACCTGGTGATACCTCGGCCAGCTTCTGTAACTCCTCGTCCAGTTCCAGCGATTTGTTGGGCAGGCCCAATACCAACGCCGCGCAGACCTCTGTCCCTTGCTTCTTCCCCAGCCAGGCGACAGCCAACTTGCGCAAAAGGGTGTAGGTCAGGTCGGCGTGGGTCAGACTCCAGCGGTGGAGGGCCAGCAATCTCCTGTTTAGCTCCTGGGCCCGCTCGATGACCTGCCAGCAGGCCCCCAGGTTCGGTAAATCCCGTTCTTGCTCACGGCGGATCTGTAATCCGTCGCCTAGCCGCTGGATTTGCAATCCAGCGGGAGCGATCTGTGATCTGCTGAGACTGACTTCCCTGACCCTCTCCCTCAACTGTTGTACTTGCCCAGCGATGGCCGCCATCTCCCGCTGGTGCTCGACGGTGAAACGAGCCCACTGCCGGTAGTTGTGCCAGGGCGACCAGTCTTGCGCGTCCCGGAGGAAGGCTCGCAGCAATGAGAACAGGAAACGCGGCGCAAAAATGGAGGGCGGATAGCTGACTTTTTTCCTCAGGCTC
>JBGVTF010000120.1:0-2707 GCA_041862415.1 Anaerolineae bacterium
AGCCCCGTCGAAGGGCCTGTCCTGAGCCCCGTCGAAGGGCCTGTCCTGAGCCATGTCGAAGGGCCTGTCCTGAGCCATGTCGAAGGGCCTGTCCTGAGCCATGTCGAAGGGCCTGCCCTCCTTCGGACAAGATGGGCAGCCGATCCCCTGTGACTTTGTCGTAGAGGCCGACCTGGAGAAGATACTCCACCGGCGGTAGGTCAGCCGGAATTGAGATGGTATGTTCGTCTCTGGTGTACAGCGCCGGAGCCCAGCGCGAAGTGGGGATTCCGCCGGGGTTGAGGTTGTCGGACCCGGCCCAGGTGGTGTAGTCCGGTGGCGCATCCAGATGGGCGAAGACGCTGTATTGCCTTTCCAGAGGTTGCTGAGCCTGCCAGTAAAGGACCAAGTGCAAGTCTTCCCCCTGACGCACTACCTCGTCGGCCAGATCGTAACCGAGGAAGAGCACTTTATCACCAAGGTTGATTTGAGCTGCGTGCTGGGCACCCAGCACCGTAGGGAGTGGCGAATGCCTTCTGAACCAGGAGGTGTAGGGATCAACGAGGACTTCCTTGACGGCGAACAGAGCCAGGATGACAGCGCACAGCAAGAGGGCTTGGTCCTGGGAAAAGTCGTCAGTCGGGCGGGAGATACAGTGCAGAGGATGGGGAATAGGGGATGCTGTCAACCGAGATCGGATCAGGATGATGAGTGTGACCAGCAAGGCAGCCAGCGACAGGCCGTTGGCCAGCAGTCGTACCGGAGTGTCTTGGAAACGCAGAAGAAGGGTATGTGCGCCTGGCGGGATGGCCACCTCGATGAGGGCGTGGGGTTGACTGATCTGGATGGCAACAGGCTGCCCATCCAGATAGGCCCGCCAGCCGGGGAAGTAAAAGGTATTGAAGCGAGCGGTGAAAGCCTGGGGACCGGCAAAGTGGTAGCTATCGCTGACCACACTATGGTCGAGCATCTCCGCCCGGACCCCTTCAGGCAGGTGCTGGTTATCCAGCTTGCTGATGGGCTGCCCCGCACGATAAAGGGGCAAGAGAGACGAATCCTTCGGTTTCTCCGTCAGCCATATAGTCAGGTATTCGCTGCCGCTGGTGGTGCCCCAGGCGTGGCTCTCCAGCTCGAACTCCACAATGTCGGCTGGCGTGGGATCGGGATACTCGATGAAGGGCTGACGTGGGTACAGGTAGACGAAGGCGGTCGTTGGCAGCAGGACCAGGCTCAGAGCCAGGGCGATGAAGGCGGGAGAGAGCCGTCCTCTATTGGTCAGCAGACGGAGGCTCATGCCGGCCGGGAGAGCAGTGAACAGCCCGGCCAGGCCCAGCAGGCGCCAGGGGAATTCAGTGAAAGCCAGAAAGGGCACGCGCTCCCAAAGCGGAGTCGAGACTGGGAGCATCATGAAGACGCACAGGAACAGACTCACCAAGGAAAAGAGCAGATGCGACTTCTCCTCCCAGCGCAGGCCAAAACGAGGGAGGAGAGCCAGCACAGCTACCAGAGAGAGCAAGACCTGAGCCAGGCCCAGATTGAAAGGCATGTAAGGGTTGCTGGCCGCTGTATCCAGCGGCAGGGAAGGGGAGAGCAGTTCCCCCAGGCTCAGGAAATACTGTCGGAAGTCAAAGAACCCTTTGGTCAGCAGGTCCAGTTGGACCCATCTTTTCTCGTACAGAGCCGGCAGCCAGAAGAAAGCCGTCAGCCCTACCCCCAGCCCCAGGGCGACCAGGACGGGCCACAGTCGTGTAATGGCATTGCGGCAACTGCCCTCATCCTCCCCCCAGCCCCCTTCTTCTCCCAAATTCTTGGAGACGGAGGGGGTAGAGAGTATCATCCAGACGATGTACAAGCCCAGGAAAGCCGACGTGAGCATGGCCGTGATGTTATGGCTGAGGATCAGTGCTCCGTAGAGGCCAGCTCCGAGGACGATGTATACCGACTTTCTGGTAACAATAATTTTGTAGAAAGCCCAGAAGACTAAGGGCAGCAAGGCCAGGGCCAGAAACTGCGGATAGTCGCCCTGGACGAAAGCCTCTTTGAAACGGTAAGGCACGTAGGCATAGGCTGCCGCAGCCAGGAGGGCGGGCTTTCGGCCTACGATTTCCCTGGCGAAGACGTACATGCCCAGGCCGTAGAGCAAGAAAGTACCGACCTGGATAACCTTGATAGCGCCCTGGAAGCTGAAACCCAAGACGTGGAGCGCTTCAGCTAGGAAGTACAGCAATGGTGCGTAGAAATTAAAGATGGGGTAGCCATAGCCCAGGAACAGGTCAGGGGCCCAGCGGGGATAATAGACCCCATCTTGCCAGCATTGATCCAGCTCCACAGCGCGGTACAGATGTAGAACGCCGTCGGCCGTGTTGGGCAGGCCCGGCTGCAACAGAGGGTAGAAAGCGAATAGAGCCAAGAGGCAGGCCAGTGCCAGGCCGGGATCTATTCTCTTTGCCAGAGTCCTGATGCGCTCAAGCATCGCTCAGTCTAACACCTCTACCTTGCCTAACAGAATCCTATCTCCTTCACCCTCAGGTCCCCCATTCACCTCCAACCGCTGCCCGGTCTCCAACTGGTACATACCGATCTCTAACATGTACTGACCAGGGGGGACATCAACTTGGATCGGTATATCATACTCATCAATGATGATCTCTCTTTCTACCCATCCCGTCGTCGGCCGCATTCCGTTACCAGGGATACCATCTTTTTGCCCCCCAATCTGGTTGTTCTT
>JBGVTF010000121.1:0-17500 GCA_041862415.1 Anaerolineae bacterium
CCCATGGCTGCTGACAACAAACTGTTGGGCAACTTTATCCTTGACGGCATCCCTCCGGCGCCGAGAGGCATCCCCCAGGTCGAGGTGACCTTTGACATTGACGCCGATGGCATTTTGAACGTCTCGGCCCAGGACAAAGCTACGGGACGGGAACAGCACATCACCATTACCGCTTCCAGTGGCCTGAGAGAAGAGGAGGTGGAGCGGATGGTGAAAGAGGCTGAGCAACACGCAGCCGAGGACCGGCAGCGCAAGGAGCGGGTCGAGGCTCGCAACACGGCCGATTCGATGATCTACCAGGCCGAGAAAATCCTGCGTGAGCAAGGCGACAAAGTACCCGCTAATGTCAAAAGCGACGTGGAGAGCAAAATAAGCTCCCTGCGAGCCATCCTGGACAGCGGAAGTACAGAAGAACTTCGGAACAAGGCCCAGGAATTGGGGATGGCCCTTCAGCAGATTGGTGCGGCCATGTACGAGCAGGCTGGCCCCACCACTCCGCCTCCCGGCGAGGAGGGTGGCTCACCCCCTGGCGAAGGCGGTGACGAAGACATCATCGAGGGCGAGTTCAAAGAGGCATAGAGGTGGGCTTATTGAAGCGGAGATGCTATGAACGCTCGACGCGATTATTATGAAGTGCTGGGGGTGAATCGCTCGGCTACCCAGGATGAAATAAAGAGGGCTTTCCGACGACTCGCTCGCCAGTATCATCCCGACGTCAACAAGAGCCCCGACGCTGAGGCCAAATTCAAAGAAATCAACGAAGCCTACGAAGTGCTCTCCGATGCCCAGAAACGGGCTACCTACGACCGCTTTGGCCATGCTGGCCTGCAAGGCGCTGGCTTCGGTGACTTTGGTTTCGGCTTCGGCGCTTTCGATGACCTCTTCGAGAGTTTTTTCACAGGCTTCGGCGCTCGCCACACAACCGCCCGCCGGGCACCGCGCCGGGGAGAGGACATCCACACCAGGCTGACCATCAACTTCGATGAAGCTGTCTTTGGCTGCGAGAAAGAGATCGAGGTCTCCCGCTACGAGACTTGCCCTCGTTGCTCTGGCAGCGGGGCCGAGCTGGGTACCCAGCCCGTCCGCTGCCCGCAGTGCAACGGCATGGGAGAGGTGCGCCGTTCCGCGGGTTTCTTTACCCAGATAACGACCTGCCCTCGCTGTGGGGGAGAAGGGGAAGTCGTCAGCAGCCCTTGCAGCCAGTGTCATGGGAACAAGCGCGTCGAGGCGCCCAGAAAACTGTTGCTCACCATAGACCCTGGCGTTGACACCGGCATGAGGTTGCAGATGAGCGGCGGCGGTCACGAAGGCGCTTACGGCGGCCCCCCTGGCAATCTCTATGTAGCCCTCACCGTGGAGCGACATCCTTACTTCCGCCGTCAAGAGAACGACATCCTCCTGGACTTGCTCATCAACTTTGCCCAGGCGGCTTTGGGAGACGAGGTGGAGGTACCCACCCTGGACGGAGAGGAGAAACTGGTCATTCCCCCCGGCACCCAGACGGGCAAGACCTTCCGCCTGCGCAGCAAAGGAGTGCCCTATCTGCGCCGTAACGGTCGGGGGGACCAACTGGTTACAGTACGGGTGGTCACCCCCATCGACCTGGACGATCGCCAGAAACACCTGTTCCAGGAACTGGCCAAGACCCTGGGCAAAGAGGTCATCCCTCAAAAGGAAAAGGGCATCTTTGACAAGGTAAAGGATGCCTTCGGAGCGTAGAACATAGTGCAGACTCGGTTAAACGAGGCCGTCCAGCCTCGTTTACTTGTTTCTACCAGGAGATGACTTTTGGATTGGCTTGAGGTGAGCGTGCAGGTTAACGGCGAGGCAGCTGAGGCGGTGAGCGAGGTCTTTAACCGCTACGGTCACGGTGGGGCTGTCATTGAAGAAGCCATCAGTGAGACGGACGAAGCGGTGGGGGAAACTCTGACCGTCAAAGTCTATCTGCCTTTCGAGAACGGGCAGGCCATGGGGCAACGGGAGATCGAGGAAGCCCTCTGGCATTTGAGCCAACTCTACCCCATCCCTGTCCCCCGGTTCCGCCACCTGTCCGAGGAGGACTGGGCCCACGCCTGGAAGAAACACTACCGGGTCTTGCGAGTTGGCCAGCGCATCGTCGTCAAGCCCTCCTGGCACACCTGCACCCCTCGACCCGATGACGTCGTCGTCGAGCTGGACCCTGGCATGGCCTTCGGCACCGGCCTGCACCCCAGCACACGCCTCTGCCTGGTCGCTCTGGAGAAACACCTGATTCCGGGTATGAGTGTTCTGGACCTGGGTACGGGCTCCGGCATCCTGGCCATTGCCGCCGCCAGGCTGGGAGCGGGCCTGGTGACGGCGCTGGACATTGACCCCATCGCCGTCAAGGCCGCCAGGGCCAACGTCGCCGCCAACAAGGTCGAGCACATCGTCAGCGTGGAGCCAGGATCATGGCCGACATTGGAGCCCCATGACCAGGCTTTCGACATCGTTCTGGTCAACATCCTGGCTGAGACCATTGTTAAGCTGGTGAGTGGGGGATTGGTTCACTGTCTCAAAGAGGGCGGCTTGATCGTCGTCGCTGGCCTCATCGAATCCCAGGAGGCGATGGTCGTGGAGGCTCTCGGCGTTCAGGGCGTGGACATCATCGAACGCCTGCAAGAGAAGGACTGGGTTGCGTTAGTAGGAAGTAAACGCACCCTGCTCGTGGCGGATTTGTAATCCGCTGCCCATCCGCCGGATTTGCAATTCGGCGGGAGCGGAGAGTGACATGCATCGCTTTTTCGTGCCGCCTGATTGGTTGGAAGAGGACAGGGTGACCATCGTCGGTTCGCTGGTGCACCAGATCCAGAACGTCCTGCGGCTGGGGCCCGGCGACCACATCGTGGTTCTGGACAACTCTGGCTGGGAGCAGGAGGTCGAGATCGCCCGGGTGGGCAAGGAGCACGTCTCAGGCCAGGTGGTGGACAAGAGATTGGCCTCCGGTGAGCCTCGCACCAAGATCACTCTCTACCAGGGTGTGCTCAAAGGGAGACGTTTCGAGTTCGCCCTGCAAAAGGGCACAGAGCTGGGCATCGTCGAGTTCGTGCCGCTCATCAGCGACCGTTGCATCATCGCCAGCCTGGACGACGTGGACAAGAAACGGGAGCGCTGGCAGCGCATCATCCTGGAGGCAGCCGAGCAATCCCGGCGAGGCAGGCTCGCCCGCCTGCAACCAGCCGTGCTCTTCCGCCCGGCCTGTGAGAATGCTCGCCGGGGAGGGCTGTCGTTGATCCCCTGGGAAGAAGCCCATGACATGGAAGGAGCCCTCAGCCTGCGCTCTGTGCTTCAGCAGGCGAAGCAGCCTCCTTTCTCTGTGAACCTCTTTGTGGGCCCCGAGGGCGGCTTCACCCCCGACGAGGTGGAGCTGGCCCGGCAGTATGGCCTCATCCCCATCAGCCTGGGCCCTCGCATCCTGCGGGCCGAGACGGCCGGGCTGGTGGCTGCAGCGGCCATCCTGTATGAGTTAGGGGATCTGGAATAGGAGAGCGCGTAGGGCGTGAGGCGAGATGGCATCTCGCCCTAAGCATTGTGTTCTATCTGGCGGCGGGATGTGAATCCCGCCGTGTCGTTTAGTCAGACCTGACAGCTCTTGAAACTGAGCTTGACCAGCAGGCGATAAGAGGGTATACTATTGCTGGGAAAGTAAGAAAGTTGGAAAAGGGGGTACACCAATGGGCGACACGATCAGAGATGCCGTTCAGGTCCTGCCTCAGGTGGTGAGGTTACGGGAAAAAGGCCAGTTCACTGTGCCGGCTAGGATCAGAAAGAGCATGGGGATTCAGGAGGACGACCTGTTGACCGTGTTTCAATGGGGCAACAGCTTCATTGCCATCCCCGGCGAACTGGTGGTGCAGGAGGAAGCGAGAGCTATTGCCAAGCTCATGAAAGAGAAGGGGATCACCCTGGAAGACCTGCTGGCCGGTCTGGAGGAGGAAAGGGCAGCCATCTACGAGGAACGATATGGCGACAAAGCTTAGGCTGTTTCTCGATGCCAGCGTCATCATCGCTGGCATCGCCTCTCTGACAGGGGCTTCGGGGATCATCCTCTCATTGTGCGAGGCGGGGCAAGTCCAGGCCGTCGTCAGCGAGGCTATCCTGGATGAATGTCAGCGCAACATCCAACGCAAATTGCCTGAGATGATGCCACGATTTCAACGGGTGATGAAAGCCCTGAAACTGGAAATCGTCCCTTATCCTCCTCTGGAACAGGTCAGGCGCTGTGAGGAGATCATCCACCGGAAAGACGCTCACATCCTCGCCGCAGCCATTGAAGCTGGGCCCGACTATCTGATCACGCTGGATGCCACGTATTTCCTGAAAGACCCCTTGCTGGGTCAGAAATCGGGGCTGCGGATTGTATCGCCTGGGTATTTTCTGGAGGAAGTGATCAGGGCCGGAAGCACAGGGGAGGGGGAATATTCAACATGACCGACCTGACCATACCCAAAAACCTGGTCGAGCAACTGTGCAAGGGCAACTGTGTGCTGTTTGTGGGGGCGGGCATCAGCATGGGCGAGGGCGGCCTGCCTGGCGGCTGGCAACTGGCCAAAGAGTTGGCTGAGCGCTGCGACTATCCCGGCGGCGACCTCTCCCTGCCCCGCGTGGCCCAGTGGGAGAAGGCGGCGCGGGGCAGGGCTCAAATCCCAAGTGAGTTCATATCACGTCAAAGTAGTGTGGGGGGAGTTGTTACTCGCTCCCGTTGGATGGCCAAGTCCGAGCCAAGTCAGAGTAGGTATTCCACGCTGCTTGTCCTTCCTGCCGCTGAAAGTTGGTTGATGGACAATCCGAACCTGGAGCGGCGGTTACCCTAGAGCGACGAGTTCGACAAGAAGAAGTGCAACACTGAGGAATCAGGCATCGGTGACACCACGCCAGTGGGGAAATACTCGCCCGCGTTGCACCCTGAGCTTGTCGAGGGGGGGGCAGCCCCTACGGTGTGGCCGACATGGCTGGCCACGTCTGGGAGGGGACCAGCAGCATATATCTGCTCTATCCACATCAGCCTGACGATGGGCGTGAGGATTTAGAGGGCGCTCATAGCCGGGCGGTACGGGGCGGCTCCTTCATCAGCAGTGAAAGGAACGCTCGCTGCTCTTCTCGCCTCAACGGTGACGGTGTCTACGCCTATGACTCCTACGGTTGTCGGGTGTGTTTGTATGCTGCTCTTTGAACGCGGAGAACGCGGAGCGATGGAAGGCGCGGAAAGGAGTTCCGCGTATTCCGTGTTTCCGTATCTCCGCGATGTAAAGACTTGAACGCGGAAAGCGGCGAGGGATGGAGCGTACGGAAAGGAGTGAGCAGTCAGCCCTCACCCACCCCCGCCGCCCTTCGACAAGCTCAGGACGGCTCCCCCTCCCTCTCCCAAAGCTTGCCCTGAGCGAAGTCGAAGGGTCGGGAGAGGGAGGGGGCTGGGAGTAGGGTGAGGGCAAACGGAAGGAGAAGAACAGATGACCGACATGATTTCAGCCGAGACCGTCACCCGAGTGTGGCAGGACATGGCGCAAGCCTCTGTAGACGAAGCCCCGCTTTTCGTCAATCAGATGAGGGTAGAACAACCCGTCATCCTCGCCTACTTGCTGGCTGTGGGCGATTCTTTCTTCAACCAACATGAACGGGAACTGATCTTTTACCTGGGCATGGTGGTCTGGCAGATGATGAGGCAAAGCAAGCGACGGCTGCGCAAGGTGGCCGAAAAGAAGCTAATGCAGGCCGAAGAAGCCAATTTCGACTTCTTGGAGCGCCTTTCTGCCAGCCCGGAAGCCGACTTTGAGAGCGCGACTCAGGCGATGATTGCCACATACCCTGAACCGGAAGTGCTACGCTACATCGTCGAAGCGATTATGGAAGAAGAGGAAGACTATGACCCGGACGATCCACCCATCCGTGACGAGTACCGGGGACTGGCCTTTGTCCACCTGAAAACCGTGCTCGATGCTCTCGCTAGCAGCCTGGCCGCAGCGCCTAGATCGCGGCGGCGTACGCGGCGCCGATGAGTAGCCAAGGTCAACCAGACGCATGGGTGAGGGCAGGGGGCAGGGCAGCCTCTTGAACGTGCAAGAGCGGAGGGACAGAAAACTGAGATTGCTTCGCTTCGCTCGCAATGACACTCCAGCGGCATAAGCAACGGCCTGACCCGCTATTTTTCAGACACGCTCTGAGCTGTACCAATGCCGCCCAGGACGGCAGAATTGAGTTGGAATCTAGACAAGACTTCTGGGACAACGAAGGCCCCCCACGCGGGTCAAACTGGAAGGACTGGGCATCGCCTGGGTGGCCGATGAGCTGAGGCTTCAAGACCGAGTGCATTGCTGAGCGAAGAAACCACACCTTGCAAAGTTGAAGATGAAGGAGACAAAGATGCATGGCTTCTACAACCGGTTTCTGCGGGTGGATCTCTCTGAGCGGACCTGGACCGCAGAAGTGATCTCCGACGACGTCCTGACCCGCTACCTGGGCGGGAAAGGGCTCGCCGCCCACCTTCTTCTGGAAAACACTCCCACAGGCGTTGACCCCCTTGCTCCCGAGAACACCCTCATCTTGGCTATCGGCCCAGCCACGGGCACTGTCCTGGCTCCGGCCAGCCGCTATGGCCTGTTCGCCAAATCGCCCCAGACGGGCATCTTCGGTGAATCCTATGCTGGTGGGCACGTGGCGCCTCAGATCAAGGCCACCGGCTACGATGCCATTTTGCTGGAAGGGACCGCCGAGGCCCCAGTCTACCTGGAAATCACCGACAGAGAGGTCATCTTCCACGATGCCAGCCCGTTCTGGGGTATGGACGCCTACCAGGCCGAGGAGGCGCTGGAGGCAGCCACCGGCCAGCGAAAGGCGAAGGCTATCGTCATCGGCCCCGCCGGTGAAAATCTGGTCCCCTTCGCCCTGGTAGCCAACGATCGGGGGCGTCACGCCGGCCGCACGGGCATGGGGGCGGTCATGGGGGCCAAGAAGGTCAAGGGGATCGTGTTCCACGGCCAGGCCGAGTGCGCCCTACACGATCCCGAGGGAGTTGAGACATACGACAGGCAATTGCGAGAGCGAGGCAAGACCGATGCTGGGCCCAAAGCTTATCGAGATTACGGTACCCCGATGGTGGTGGCTATCGCCAACACTGTAGGCTCCTTCCCTAGCTATTACTGGTCGGCGGGCACCGTCCCCCACTGGGAGCAGCTCAGTGCCGATACGCTGGTGGAGCGCTTCAAACCACGTCCCAAGGCTTGTTATCGCTGCTTCTTCGCTTGCGGCAAGGTCACCACCGTGCCCGATGGCCGTCATGCCGGCTTGACAGTAGAGGGACCGGAGTACGAGACCATCTTCGCCTTCGGCGGGCTGTGCGCCGTGGATGACCTGGCAGAGATCCTCTACCTCAATGACATCTGCGACCGGCTGGGGTTGGACACCATCACTGCTGGTAATATGGCCAGCTTTGCCATCGAAGCCTCGCGTCGTGGGGCGCTGGACTTGAAGCTGGACTACGGAGACGTGGATGGCATCGCCGGGTTGCTGCACCAAATCGCCAACCGGGAGGGTCCTGGCGAACTGTTGGCCCAGGGAGTGCGCGCCGCCAGCCGAGAGTTGGGGTTGGAGGAACTGGCCATCCACGTCAAAGGACTGGAGCCCCCTGGCTACGATCCCCGGGCGCTCAAAGGGATGGGCCTGGCCTTCGCCGTCTCGGACCGTGGGGCCTGCCACCTGCGAGCCACAGTCTACAAGGCGGAATTCGCGGGTTGGGTGGACCGCACCTCGGTGGAGGGAAAGGCCGACGTAGTCCTTGACTTCGAGGATCGGCATACCGTGTATGACACTCTTATACTTTGTCGCTTCTATCGAGACATGATCGGCTGGGACGATCTACCGGTGATCATCCGGGGGCTGACCGGGCTGGAGTTGGACAAAGCGGGGTTGCAGGCCCTGTCGGCTCGCATCGCCGACACCATCCGCCAGTACAACCTGCGGGAGGGGATGGTGCCAGCCGACGATACCCTGCCACGGCGCTTCCTGCAAGAGCCTCTGCAGCCAAGCAGTGAAACACTGAGCGAGGCGGAACTGCAACGGATGGTTACCGAGTACTATGCTCGTCGGGGGTGGGAGACGACGGCTTGAACCTGAATGTGGTGTGTCTGCCAATTCGCACCGCCGGACTGCTGACGGCTGACTGCTGATGGCTAATTCAGGAAAGGATGGCATACTCCTTGGCGTTCCTGGGTCTCATCCTCAAGGTAAGCTACCGTTTGAGCCGCCTCCGGTTCTGGGGCCAGCCCCTGAACCGCTGGCTGATCTTTCTGTCCCTGCTGGCCATCCCGGCCGTGGCTGTGGACCTGGTGGAGAGCAGGCCAGTCGCCGACGCGGTGGTCATCCTGGCCAGCCTGGGCCTGATGCTGGTCCTGCTGTGGGCCGGGCGCACACGCCACCTCATTTTTCGAAGGGCAGAGAACCCATCTCTGACGACGGATGGGCCGCAACTGGCCCCCGAAGGAAAGGTGCCCGTTCGGGCCAGCGGGCACTTTGAGGTCAGCGGCATGAGGCGCTATTTTGTTGAAGCCCAGGCCTATTTTGAGACAGTGGAGACCCGCGAGCACATTATCATAGCCTGGATACCCCACCACAGCTTCCTGGGCCTGGCTGCTTCGCCCTACCAAGAAGTGGGCCTGTGGTACGTCTTCTTCATGCCAGCTACCATCAAGGAGATCGAGGTGGGGAGGGTCCGTTTCGGGCTGCGGCCCCGTCCGGCCCTCAAAGTGGTCTACCAGTCAGAGTCGAGCTCACGGGAGACGGTCTACCTCTCCTTTGACCACCATAAGCAACAAGAGGCAGTGCTGGCGGACCTGCGCCGTGACGCCCCACTGCCCTGAACCCTTGTCCCTTATCCCTTGTCCCCTTCCTGTCACACCTCTATCACCATCGGCAGTATCATCGGCCGGCGTCTGGTCTGCTCGTAGAGGAACTCGCTGAGGGTTTCTTTGATCTTGGCGCTGATAACTGCCGGAGAGCCGCTTTTCTCCAGGGCGATAACCACTTGCTCTTTGGCCTGCTCGATCAGGTCCTCGGCTTCGCGCATGTAGACAAAGCCCCGGGAGATGATATCAGGTTCTGCCAGCAACTCGCCCGTCTTCTCATCCACGGCCACGACTGCGATCAGGAATCCGTCACGGGAGAGGTGTTGGCGGTCCCGCAGCACCACCTGCCCCACATCGCCAACCCCCAGCCCGTCAACGAACACATAGCCCCCCGCCACCTCCTCGCCAAGCCAGCCCTCGTTGCCGTCGAACTCCAGCACCTGGCCGCTCTCGATGACAAAGATGTTTTTCGCCAGGATGCCCAACTGTTGGGCCATCTGGGCGTGGAGGATCAGGTGACGGTACTCCCCGTGAATGGGCACGAAGAACCTGGGCTTGATCAGGTTGACCATCAGCTTCTGCTCTTCGCGGCTGGCATGGCCTGAGACGTGGACGTCCAGCAGTTCGTCGTAATAGACGTCAGCCCCCAGGCGGAAGAGGTTGTTCAGGGTGTGATTGATCAACTCCTCGTTGCCCGGTATGGGAGTGGCCGAGACGATGACCGTGTCGCCGGGACGGATGCTGATGGACCTGTATTCCTCACTGGCCATGCGCACCAGGGCTGAGGTGGGCTCCCCCTGGCTGCCGGTACAGACCATGACCACCTTCCGCGGGGGCAGCCGGTTTATCTCACCAATGGTGAGCAGCATGTCGGGCGACACGTTGAGGTAGCCCAGTTCGGTAGCCATCTTGACATTGTTGACCATGCTGCGCCCCACCACGCCCACCCGTCGGTTGTGTCGTTCCGCCGTCTCAATGACCTGCTGGATGCGAGAGATGTTGGAAGCAAAGGTGGCCACGATGACGCGCCCCTTGGCCTCGGAGAAAATGCGGTCAAAGGTTTCTCCGATCTCCTGCTCGGAGTGGGTGTAACCAGGGGTCTCGGCGTTGGTCGAGTCGGAGAGAAGAACCAATACGCCTCGCCCACCCAACTCGGCCAGCTTGGCAAAGTCGGTCAGCCGCCCGTCCACGGGGCTCTGGTCGAACTTGAAGTCGCCGGAGTGGACCACCAGCCCCACCGGTGTCTCTATGGCCAGGCCCACCCCGTCGGGGATGCTGTGACAGACACGGAAGAACTCAACGCGGAAGGGTCCCAGGTTGAGGACATCACCCGGCTGGATGGTGTGCAATGAAGCCGTTTTCAGCAGCTTGTGTTCCTTCAGCTTGACTTCAATCAAGCCCCTGGTCAACTTGGTAGCGTAGATAGGAACGTTCACCTGGGGCAGCACGTAGGGCAACCCACCGATGTGGTCCTCGTGACCATGGGTGATGATGATACCCCTGACCTTGTCTTTGTGCTCCAGGAGATAGGATATGTCGGGGATGACGATGTCAATGCCCAGCATATAGTTCTCGGGGAACATCAGCCCGGCATCAATGACGATGATGTTTTCCCCATACTCCATGAGCATCATGTTTTTGCCGATTTCGCCCACGCCACCGAGGGGGATAAGTCTGAGTGTGTTTTCGGACAATGTACTAAACTCCTTAGAAAAGACTCAATTGTTCGGCCTGGGGCGGCGGTTCCTCGTCAACCATCTGCTCTGCCTCTGCCAGGAGTTGCGGGATCTTGCGCATGTCTTCTTCGATGGCGGCCCGATACTTGGCCTGGTGCAGCGCAGCAGCGGGGTGAAACATAGGATAGTAGATCCTGCCCCCCATCCGTTTGGGCTGGCCGTGGATGCGGGAGATGGAAGTCTTGGGGAAGTAGCGGGCCATGGAGAAACGCCCCAGGGTGACAATCATCTTGGGATTGATCAGTTCGATTTGCCCGTCCAGATAGAGGCGACAGGTCTCAATCTCGACTGGCGAGGGGTCGCGGTTGCCCGGCGGGCGGCATTTGATCACGTTGCAAATATAGACATCTTCTCGCTTGAGGTCAATGCTGGCCAGCAGTTCCTCCAGGAACTTGCCGGCTGCGCCGACGAAGGGGCGGCCCTGGCGATCCTCGTGGAAACCAGGGGCCTCGCCGATGAACATGAGAGTGGCGTCCTCGGGGCCTTCGCCAGGCACGGCCTTGGTGCGTCCCTGGGCCAGGATACAACGCTGGCAGGCGGCGATTTCTTTGTACAGTTCGGTTAATTCGGACACGGTTCCTCCCCTACCTTTTCAGTATCTCAGCATAGACTTTGTCACTGAGTCGAAATCCCCCGGCTCGTAGCTCATCCAGGAGCGATCTCAAATCAGAGATGAGGCCCTTCTTTTGAGCTTGGCTTAACATACCAACGGTACCGGTCATGTTGGTCCCATGAACTCAGCGGTGGCCCGAGCTTTGTAGTCATCCAGCAACACCATATCAGCTTTCGCCTCCAAAGCAAGGGCAATGGCCTCCGACTCTCCTTTGCCCAATTTGGTGAGGAGGCTTTTAACCATCACCAGGTCTTTAACTTCTTGTACCTCAATCCAGTCGCCGACAGCTTGTTCCGTCTCATTTGCCCCTGCCCTTCCTGTTCCTATCACAACTACTTCATCATAGACGGCTTGGGGGATGTAAAGCTTGCCAAAAAGCTCCCGTAGCAACCCGAATCGCTCAATCTTTGCCAGAGCGATTAATGGGCCAGCGTTAGAGACAATAATCACTGCTCCAGCCTCTCAAAGGCTTTCATGTCCTTCTCGTAATCCTCGATTGTGTACTCGACAGCAGGCACATCGTGGGCCAGCAGAAGGTCCATGAAATCAGCCAGGCACACACCAGCGAGTTCGGCCGCTTTACCTATAGATAGCAAGCCTCTTCTGAAAAGGTCTGTGGCCGTTGCTTTCTTCATCTCTTGCTCCAGCCTGTCGCCATAGAGCCCGATCATCTGCATGGCAACCAGGACATCTGGCGCAAAGTTCATTTCGACTTTTACCGTTTCTGTAGTGGATGTCTTCATGTCCATTCATCACCTCTTTTTGACACTCTTCCACAGTAGGGCAGTGAGACTGGGAGGCGTTTGTCACTCCATCAGTTCACTGTCTCTTCACTCATTGCCCCTCTTACTGCTTCGCCCCGCACTCTGGACAGAATTTGGCCGTAGCCGGGATCTCGCCGCCACACTCGGTGCAGAATCTTTCCGTCTTCAGAGGCGCTCCGCACTCTGGACAGAATTTGCCACCGCCGACCTCGGCTCCGCATTTGGGGCAGGCAGCTATCACAACCTCCTTGAGTCGTTTCTGGTCCTCGGCGCTCACATACTCGGTCTCTCGGATGGCCTCCTGCCCCTGTTCAATCGTTGCTTCCACCTGGGCGGCCGCATATTCGGCTGCCACTTCGGGGGCGCACTCTTTGCACAAGCCCCGCTCGGCGTTCCAGCACATCTCGCGGCAGACCCACTGGGTGCAGCGCCGACACTGGATGAAATTGGGCTTGACTTCTTCCACGGCGACGCTGAAGGCTTTGTCGTGGGCCTGCTCCCAGGCCGCCGAATGGACCCGTTCGCTGACGTCGGCTGCCCTGCCCAGGGCACCGCCCAGGAGGCCGCTGGCCACATCCAGAGCCTCAGTAACCAGCCCCGTAGCCGAGGCTTGAAAGTGGGTCCGAAAGCCAGTGCCACAACGGTCGCAGTAGAACTCGAACTGGAAACCCCGGTCCGTGCTCAAGTCATCGTAGTTGCGCACGAATTTGATTAAAGTCATGGTTCTCCGTCAACCTCCTTGCTCACTGCTTGTTGACTTGTCTATTCCCTCCACTCCCCGACCCCAGACATTATACTACAACCTGAGGAAAAATTAAAGCTCAGATAGCGCGCAGGGTGAACTCGCCACTGTCGGTGTCGTACAGGCCAAAGCTGGGCTGCCCGAAGCGGCCCATCACCTCGCCGGGGTCAGCCCACAGGGTGGAGTCCACTTTCTCCACTTTGTGCTCGTGGGTGTGACCGCTGAACACGGCGTCGTATTTCCCCGAAGCCGCCAGGCCACTGGCGATGTGGGGATAATGGATGAAGGCAATCTTTTTGCCGCCCAGTTCAAGCTCGCCCATCTGGGGGTAGAGGGTCACGTTGTCCGCCCGCCGGGCTATGCGGGAGAGCAGGAAAGCATCTCCATCGTTGTTGCCGAAGACGCAGTGCACAGGTCCCGAGAAGCCGTCGGCCATCATTTTGAGGGTGAATGGCGCGCAAAAGTCCCCGCAGAAAAGGAGGGCTTCAGCCTCCTCTAACTGGGGCAGCACCTTCTCCAGGTTCCAGATGTTGTCATGGATGTCCGAAAGGATAGCGATGAGCATTTTGCAAACCTCCTAATGCGAATTGAAGGGGCGGCTTGGGCGTGTCTTTATACTCCCCGTCTTCTCTTGCTGTAAGCCTTGGCCGAGCGAGCGTAGACGATCCCTCGCTCAGCCAACGCCTGCTCCACCAATTCCTCGACCCATCGTCTCTCGGCGATGCCGATCACCGCCTGCTCGTGGGCCTCCTGCAAGGCCGGTGGATAGGGAGGATAGCCTCCACTCCGCTGGCATTGATCATAGATCACAGCCTGCACACGCTCCAGCATTTCTGCGTCTCGCATGACCCATTGGGGAGCCTCGATGCGGGCAATCTCGCCGCCTACGTTCATGTAGAAGAACTGGATGCGATGTTCCAGGTATCTATCCAAGATGGCTGACTTGCTTTCGAAGACATCAGATCGCTCCCCGTCTTGTAAAAGGCCGTCAAACAACTGTCGGTCCAGGGTCGTGCCCAAGAAAGCGCATAGTGTTCTGTCCTTCTCGGCCAGCGAGCAAGCGTCGCAATCACTGGGGTCATCCTGGCAGAGCCAAACCCGCAAGGTATTGGCCAAGTCGTGGCTGCCCGGATAACTGACGTAGCCGATCACAGGGATACGCGAGGCTTGGAACTCTTTCAGGCAGGTCTTGAATTCTTCCAAGAACTTGGTCTGTACTTCTTCGTCTTCATTCTGCAGAGCCCAGAGGATCAGGGAGCCATCCTGTAGAGCCACTGCTGGCTGGATCGCCGAGCGACTGGCAGCCAGGAGGGCTTGCAGTTCAGCCACCCCCATCGTGATTCCCAACCGCGCCCCCTCAACGGGTATATTCTTCCGGCCAGGAGAGATGTAGAGGTCCTTCTCCTCGAAATACAGCCGTCCTTCCGAATCGAGATTAGCGTCAGGATTACGGCCATAGGTGAGGACAGCGTGACCGGTGTTGATGACGTAAAAGCGTACTGGACTGTGTCGGTCGGGGGGAATCGAAGACCCGTCGGCAGCCACGACGGTGAAATCACCGGGAGAAACCGGAGGAGGAAAGGCACCGCTTAACGTCCCTGTGGGGACGGCCACCAGCCACGGGAAAGGGTCGCGGCGGTTGCGGATCTTGGTTTTGAGCTCCGCAGCGTCGGCAGCCCGCAGAAGCTTGCGGGCTGCATTCAACTGCTCACGGCGCTCTTCAGCCGTGACCAACCTGGCCATGTCTTCTACCTGCTTGTTGATAGGGCCTAATTTAAGAGGCAAGTCCGTCTGCTCCTCTCAGCACTGTTGCTTGTCCTGAGCGTGGCGAAGGGCGCTGTTTACTCACCCCTCAGCCGCTTCCTGGCTGTCTGGCAGTGAGGGCAGACCTCGCCCTCATATTCTCGCCCGCAAGTGCGGCAAGTCTTCATACTTGGTGTCCCTCGCTCCCCAATAGGCAGGGCGAGTAAGATCAATTCAAAGCCCTCATGTCTCCCCAGCCAGACATTCACGTCGGTGCTGCCCACGATCCACTCCCCCGCCTCGCCACGCTGAAGGAAACCACGCAACGCCCCTGCTCCCATGTCAATAGCCTGGCTGGCCAGTGCCTGTACATCCGATTTTGAGACCATTTTCTCCCCCGTTTCTGAGACTGCGATATTGGTGTTGAATGGTAATGGAAATAGTATACCAGACTTTCAAGCGATTGACAATTTTGAATTCTGACGGGCCTGCACAGCAGGTTCGGGGCGCGTGGGGGCCGATGTCCTCTCTCCCTCAAGCTCGCCCGGCTTCGCAAGCCCCTTACCCGGGGCTAGAAAAAAGACGCGTTCTGTAGTATAATTGAAGCCGTCAACGTTGGTGTTGTGCATCAGAAACACAGAAAGGGAGATTATGGAAAGACTTCCGGAATTAGAAGCTTTGTTGCGTCAGCTCACGGCCTTCTTGCCCCAATTGGTTCGTGCTATCGTGCTGCTGATCGCCGGGGTGCTATTGGGTCTGTTGCTCGAGGCTGTGGGTGAGACCATGCTGCGCAGGCTGGGCTTCGATGGCTTTGCCGACAAGGCTGGCGTGACCCGTGTGCTGCGCGATGCCTCGCGAGACAAAGACCAAAAGGCCTCTACCCTGGCTGGCAGTCTGATCTTCTGGATCGTCATGCTGACCTTCATGGGCGTGGCCTCGGAGGTTCTCGGTCTGGCTGCCTTCGGTAAAATGATGACTGCCCTGGCTGCTTTTCTGCCTCGCCTGTTGGGGGCCGCGCTGCTGTTAGTGTTGGGCCTCTTCCTGGGTCAGGCTGCCCGCGAGTTGATCGCCGGACCCACCGACCGCGAGGTGACCCCGCCCTGGTGGCGCCAACTTGACCAGGGAGTCCAGGCAGTCATCGTGGCCCTGACGGTGGTGGTGGCCCTGAGCCTGGTGGGAATAGATGTGAGGTGGGTGACGTGGTTGGTCGTCATCCTCGTCGCCGTGGCTGGCCTGACCCTTGCCCTGGCCTTCGGCGTGGGTTTCCAGGGACTGGCCCGGGACCTGGCGGCTGGCTTCTATCTGCGGGCTCAACTGAAGGCTGGTCAACGCCTGCGCGTGGGCGAAGTGGAGGGCAAAGTCCTGCAACTGACCACGCTGTACCTGGTGTTGCAGACCACTGATGGTCCACTGGCCTTGCCCTACAACGTGGTCCACAGCCAGGGCTTTGTCCAGACAGAACCGGCTGACGCGCCGTGATTCTACAAAATCCTTATCCTATAAATGGAGGCGGATACGATGCTCAGGAACACTTTACAGCGTGGTTTGATAGGGAGCGTGGTTTTGGTCATAGCTAATGGAGGCGTAGCCCTGGCCAGCAACGGTGGGTCGCCCACGGCAAGTGATGGAGTTGCCTTCTGGCTGATCCTAGCTGGCTGTCTGGCCTTCCTGGTGCCAGTTGGACTGACGTTGCTGGCCAGCGGGGCAGCCTCGGAGGACAAAGCCGCCGACGTCGCCCTGACCGGTCTGGCCGCCATCGGCCTGGGAGTCCTGGGCTACTTTGCCTGCGGCTTTGCCTTTCAGTTCGGGGGCATCGGCCTTTTCTCCGAGTGGCCGGGCGTGGAGGATTTGATCTGGGAGTGGTCCTTTCTGGATATCAGTTGGGGGCCGGGTTGGGGGATGGTGGGTCTGAAAGGTTTCTTCCTGGGGGGAGAGGCTGACAACCCGGCAGCCTACGCCCTCTTCTTCTCCCAGTTAGCCCTGGTGACCACGGCCGTGCTCATCCCCGCTCTATCTTTGAGGACGAGGGTCAAGGCCATCGTCATCGTGCTGGGCGCGCTGCTCCTCTCGGCCGTCGCCTATCCCATCCTGGGCAACTGGGTCTGGGGCGGCGGCTGGCTGGCCCACCTGGGCTCCAATCTGGATTTAGGCCACGGCTTCATTGATTTCGCCGGAGCTGGCCTGGTGAACCTGGTCGGCGGTACAGCGGCCCTGGCCGGTATCCTGGTCTTCAAACTGTGGAGGCCGAAAGAGGAGCGTCCCTCGCCAGAGGCCGTCTCTCCCCTGTCCGCTCGTGCCCTGTCCGTGCCACCATCTGAAGGGGAACCGGCCCAGATGCCGCCCGTCCACCTGCCTCTCCTGGCCATACTGGGCTCTCTGCTCCTGGTCGTCGGCTGGCTAGGCTGGGCCCTGGCCAATCCCCTCAATGCCCTGGCCGACGGCAACAACGAACCAGCCGTCGTCGCCGTCAACCTGCTCCTGGCCGCCGCGGGGGGAACGCTGGTAGCCACCCTCTACAGTTGGTTCACCACAGGCCGGGCGGACGTCCTGATGGCCACCCGGGGTCTGGCCATCGGCCTGGTCTCTATCAGCGCCGCCGTCCCCTTCGTGCGGCCCTGGGCCGCCCTGCTTACTGGAGCCGTGGCTGGCCTCCTTCTGCCGCTGAGCATCTACCTCTTGGACTATCTCCTGCGCCTTGATGACCCCACAGCGGCTGTCTCCGTGCATGGCCTGGGGGGGCTGCTGGGGCTTTTGGCCGTGGGCCTCTTCGCCGACGGGCGGTACGGCGCAGGCTGGAACGGCGTGGGGGCCACCGAGTACCTGGGCGTTCTGGGGCAGGGTGTCTCCGGCTACTTCACCGCCCGGGGCTTCCAGCCCGACTGGCCCCATCAGCTCTACGCTCAACTGATTGGACTGGCAGCCATCTTTGTCGTGACCTTTGTCCTGAGCTGGCTGCTCTTTCAGGTGCTGCGGGGGCTTATCCAGGCCTGGGAGGGCACCGGCCTGGAGTTGGGCCGCGCCCCAAAGCCCAAGGCCGTCGCTTCCGA
>JBGVTF010000122.1:0-18483 GCA_041862415.1 Anaerolineae bacterium
GTCGTCCGCGTGGAGGAAAAAAACGAGACGGTCAGCGAGGTTGTCCCCTTCAAGCACAAGACCGTCAAAAGTGAGGCCATGGCCGAAGGGGAGACCCGCCTGATCCAGCCCGGAGCGAACGGCAAAGTAGAGATCACCTATCGCCTCATTCTGGAAGACGGGGTGGAGATGACCCGTAACGAACTGAGCAGGGTAACCATCAGCCCGGCGGTGGACGAAATCGTCGTGGTGGGCACCCACGGCGCTCTTGTCTCTGTGCCGATCAGTGGCACCATCACCTACATCTCGGCCGGCAACGCCTGGCTCATGCGGGAGGCCAGTGGCGGTCGGCGGCCTCTGACCTCGGAGGGCGACCTGGATACTCGCGTCTTTGCCCTCTCACCTGATGGCCGGCAACTCCTCTTCACCCGCAGCGGCGGCACCGATCCCACAGCTCCCCTCAACACTCTTTGGGTGATCTCTACCACCGTCCTGGGGGAAAAGGCCCAGCCCCTGGCTCTCGAGGGTCTGAGCTACGGTGAATGGTCCAGCGACGGCAGCCGCTTTGCCTACTCCACGGCAGAGCGCACCGGGGGCTCCCCTGGCTGGAAAGCCAACAACGATCTCTGGATCGCCTCCTTCACCGAGACGGGGACCCGTCCCCTAAGTGAGACCCAGGTCCTCTCGCCTTCGGCTGAAGGCGTCTACAGTTGGTGGGGCACCCATTATGCCTGGTCACCCGATGGGCGCTACTTTGCCTATGCTCAGGCCGACCAGGTGGGTCTCATTGACGCTGTCAGCGGCGAACGCACCCCACTCATCCAGTTCCCCGTCTACCATACCTACGGCGAATGGGTTTGGACGCCTGGCCTTTCCTGGTCGTCTGACAGCCGCTTCATGGTCTGCGTCGTCCATGGTCCTTCGGAGACGGGGGAAGAATCCCCGGAAGATAGCCCTATTTTCGACGTGTGGGTGGTCAGCACAGACGGCCAGGTCAAGGTCAAGCTGGTCGGCAAGGCGGGGATGTGGGCTGCTCCTCACTGGTCGCCGGTTCAGCGGGGTCCTGAGCCCTCCGGCTTCGCTCAGGATGTACCTGTCGAAGGGTCGGCGGCGGGCCTTCAGGAGAGTTCCATTGCCTACGGTCGAGCGCAAGAGCCCTACAACTCGCAACTGGGCCTTTATGATCTCTACGCCATGGACCGCGACGGCAGCAACGAGCTCAAGCTGTTCCCTTCCGGTGACGAGGTCGGCCTGGAGGCCCCACAAATGGCCTGGTCGCCCAACGGCGATCAACTGGTGATGGCCCACAAAGGTAATCTCTATCGGCTGGACACCGCCGGCGGTCAGCTCCGGCAACTGACCGCCGACGGCGAAAGTGGACATCCGCGCTGGTCCCGTTAAATGGGGGATAGTAGGGTTTGACTTTTCAAAAAGGCGCTCGCTCTCTGACGATTCGTATCTGCCTCCACGCTTTGGCCCTGGTGGTTCTGGTTTCGGCTGCCATCGTCTTATGGTGGAGGCAGCGCCAGACCGTCGAGGGCCCGGGCTATGTCGTGAACGCCCCTCAAGCCTCCGCCTATCCCTTTGGGGTCAACGTTTCTCTGGAGCAGTACGATACCACGGATCGCGAGCGGGCGCTGGCCATGATCGAGGCTGCTGGTTTGCGCTGGGTTCGCCAATCTTTCCCCTGGGCCGAGATCGAGCCCCAGCCAGGCCATTACCGCTGGCAACTCTGGGACGAGGTCGTGTCGGCCGTGCAAGCGCACGACCTGTCCATCATCGCCGTGCTGGACACCGCGCCGTCCTGGGCCCGGCGTGACACGGATAGTGAAAACCCTTACACGCCGCCTCAGGAGACCGCTGACTACGGCCGATTTGTGCGGGCCTTTGCTGGGCGATACGGCGAGCAGATTGACTACTATCAGGTCTGGGACGAACCCAACGTCAGCGCTCACTGGGGCGATGGCTACGTGGATGCGGCCGCTTTCATCACCCTTCTGCGGGAGGGCTATGCCCAGATTAAAGCCGCCGACCCCGTAGCCTACGTCCTGACTGCTGGTCTGGCCCCGACCACCGAGGAGGGGCCTCTGAATCTGAACGAGGTGGCCTTCCTGCGACGCCTGTACGCCGCTGGTGGCCGGGATTATTTCGACATTCTGGCTGCCAAGCCCTATGGCTTCTGGAGCGGCCCCGCCGACCGGCGGGAGGATGTGGCCGTCCTCAACTTCTCCCGCCTGGCTCTCTTGCGCCAGGTCATGGCTGATGAAGGCGACGAGGAAAAGGCTGTCTGGGCGGTAGAGTTCGGCTGGAACTCTCTGCCCCCGGACTGGGCTGGCAGACCCTCGCCCTGGGGCACAGATTCGGAAGAGCTCCAGGCCCAGCGCACGGTGGAGGCCATCCATCGCGCCGGAGACGAATGGCCCTGGCTGGGAGTGATGCTCCTGCCCGAATTTCAGCCGGCTGCCCTTGGTGAGCGCAGTCGAACGGCTGGGGACGACGACCCCCGCTGGGGCTTTGCCCTGGTGGACCGTGGTTGGGAGCCACGCCTGCTCTACCGGCGTATCCAGGAGGTGGCGATGGCCCCCCCGGTGGCCCACGCCGGCTACTACCCGGCCGATCACTACACAGCGCAGTATCAAGGTGCCTGGCGCTGGTCCTCGCTGGGGGCTGACATCGGCCAGGACGGAGATAGCCTGACCATCCCTTTCAAGGGCACGCGGCTCGACCTGACCGTCCGCCGGGGCGATTTCCTGAGCTACCTTTACATCACTATAGATGGGCAACCCGCCACCCGTCTGCCCCGGGACGGTCAGGGGCGGTCGTATCTCATCCTGTACGATCCCCTGTATCGCACCGAAACCGTCACTCTGGCGGCTGGCCTGCCTGACACGACCCACGAGGCGGTCATCGTGGCCCGGGGGGGCTGGGGGCAGTGGACCATCGTCGGCTGGACGGTGGCCAGGGAGGCCGACGTGCGGCCCTATCGGGTGGCCTTGAGCCTGATCGGGTTGGGGGCGCTGTTGGTGCTCTGGCGGTTGCTGGCTCTGATCAGCAAGCAGCGAAGCGGCGTCTACTCCCTGCTGGCGGCCTGCTGCGCCTGGTGGGGAGATTACGCCACCCACTATCGCTCCCTCAATGAGGGGCTCCAGTTGGCCCTGACGATCATCGCCGCGGCCGTGTTCTATTTCTCGCCCTGGCTGCCTCTCAGTTTGTTGAGCTTGCTCTCCCTGGCTTTCTTGATCTGGCTGCGCCTTGATTTAGGCTTGGCACTGGTGGCTTTTTGCGTTCCCTTCTTTCTCCAGCCCAAGCATATTCTGGGCCGGTCTTTTTCAATGGTGGAAATCACCACGCTCTTATGCTTCGCCGCCTGGGTCTTGAGGTGGGAGGACGTTGGGGGGACACCCCCCACACCCCCCGACCGTTCGGCTGAGCCTTCGTCCCGAGCTCAGGCCGAGGGGCGCTCACGACGAAGCCTGCTAGGCAGGCTCCTGTATCCTGTATCAAGCCTTGATGGGGCCGTGGTCTTTTTCGTAGCCGTGAGCGTCTTTTCCCTGCTTATTGCCGAGAACTATGGGGTGGCCATGCGGGAGTTTCGAGTGGTGGTTTTCGAGTCGGCCCTTCTCTACTTTTTGCTGCGAGCAAGCTCTCTCTCCGAGGGGCAACTTTGGCGGGTCGTGGACGCTCTCGTCCTGGCCGCCACCCTGGTAGCTCTGGTTGGTCTTTACCAGTATTTCTTCACCGCCGACATCATCACCGCCGAGGGAGTACGCCGCATCCGTGGCCTCTACGGCTCACCGAACAACTTGAGTCTGTTTCTGGACCGCATTGTGCCTGTCCTGGCTGCTGTAGCCCTATTTGCCCGGCTGCCCTGGCGGCGGATAGCCTACGCGCTGTGCAGCCTGCCAGTGCTCTTCTGCCTTCACCTGACCTATTCGCGGGGAGCCTGGCTGTTGGGCCTGCCTGCCGCTGCCCTCTTCATCGGCCTCCTGCGGGGGAGAAAGGCTCTGTGGATATCGCTGGCTGTCCTCTGCTTGATCGCCCTGAGTTTGCTTCCCTTGATCGGCACCGAACGTTTCACTTCTCTTCTCGACACCCAGGGCGGCACCACTTTCTTTCGCCTGAAGCTGTGGCAGGCCAGCCTGAACATGATCAAAGATCACCCTTTCTTCGGGGTGGGGCTTGACAATTTCCTTTACCAGTATCGTACCAGGTACGTCTTGCCCGAGGCCTGGCAGGAGCTGGACCTCTCCCACCCGCACAACGTCGTCCTGGACTACTGGACACGCCTGGGCATACTGGGAGTCGTAGCCCTGTTCTGGTTGGAGGGGGCTTTCTTCGTCAAGGGCCTGCGTCTCCACCGTCGTCTGCCGGGCCAAGATGAACGGGCTCTGGCCCTGGGCCTTATGGCCAGCATGGTCGCCTGCCTGGCCCACGGCCTGATTGACAATTCCTACTTTCTGGTGGATTTGGCTTTCGTCTTCTTCATCACTGCGGGGATCATTGCCGGCATGAGTGCTCAAGTTGAAGCACCGGATTCCAGCGGTCCGTGAGCTGAGTTCAAAAGTTGCACAAGCAAAAGCCCGCTCAAAGGCGGGCTTAGGATCCAGAAAGAGTGACAGCTACGGGTGATGGTTGGGATTGTCTGCCGCTAACCCCTCGGCTGTGGCAGCATCGAGCAGGCGGTCGTCGGCGCACAGGAAGGTCAACGTTGGCAAGCCATGAGCGCTCAACAGCCGGTTGCTCGTCAGCGCGGTGGCCAGATGGATGGCATCGGACGCTCGTAGTGGATGCCGCTCCAAAAGATCACAGGCCAAATCCACGATCGCTTCGTTCATCGGTATCAAGTTGTACTCGTTTTGGCAATCACCTTGAAAAGTGTGTTTCGTTCGCGTGTAGTCACCCTGGCTTATCGTGCCTTCTCGCGAGCGGCGGTTCAATGCACTGTACACTTCAACAACTAACAACTGAGAGATGACGAGGAAGGGACTGAGTGCCGGATCAACGATTGCTCTAAGCCAGACGCTGCCAGTCTCGTCTACGTATCGCTTGACCAAGGCGCTGGTGTCAAGAAAATAGGCGCTCACCACCCCTCCTCACGCTCTTCAATGACAATTTCTGACAGAGGGCGACCGCTAGCCAGGCGACGGGCGAGTTCAGCGCGTTCTTCTGGCGAGACTTCTGCGAGTGGCTCCCTGTGTACTTCCACAAGCAGCCCAGCTTCGCGCAGCACTTTTCTTGCCCGACCGTGTAGCTCACGATCGCGTATGGCCTTGGACTTGATCAGAATGTAATCCGGGCGACGCACAACCTCCACTTCACCTAGATCTTGGACCATCTCGCGGGGTAGTAAGAGGCCTTCATCGGTCATTCGCGCAGTCTCAACTGTTGACATCGTTCACCTCCAGGATAAGTGCATTCCATTTTCTTGGCTCTGCACCATCTTCTGAAATTATGATACTCGATTTTATGGAAATTGTAAAGCCAGATGTGTGGCTCTATTTGTGCCGGTGGTACACCAACATGCTGAAAAGGTAGGAGAAGATGCTTATGAAAGAATCACATGCGCAGGTCAAATGGCTCGACAAACTTGAATTCGTGGGTACCGATAGCACCAAGCACTCCCTGGTGATGTCCTCCCAGGACGAGGAGAATGCCACGGGCCTCAAACCCTCCGATCTCCTTCTGCTGGCCCTGGGGGGATGCACGGCTGTAGATGTTGTCACGATCATGTGCAAAAAGCGCCAGGCGGTGACAGGTCTGGAGATCAACGTCCACGGGGAACAGGACGAGAATCCGCCCTGGACCTTCCGCCACATCCACCTGGAATACGTGGTGCGGGGTAAGGGCCTGTCGGAGAAGGGGCTGGCTCAGGCTATCCAACTTTCGGAGGAGAAGTACTGCTCTGTGAAAAACACTCTAGCCTGTGAGGTCACCAGCAGTTACCGTATCGTGGAGGAGGAATAAGAATGCGTATACTTATTACCGGCGGGGCGGGCTTTCTGGGCTCCCACCTGTGTGATCGCTTTCTGGCTGAGGGGAATCAGGTTATCGCCATGGATAATCTCATCACCGGCACCACCCGCAACATCGAACACCTGGCTGGACGCGATGACTTTCTCTTTATCAAGCACGACGTGACCAATTACATCTATGTGGAAGGCCCGCTAGATGCTATCCTACACTTCGCCTCGCCAGCCAGTCCTATTGACTATCTGGAATTGCCTATCCAGACTCTCAAGGTAGGAGCACTGGGCACTCACAAGGCCCTGGGGTTGGCTATGGCCAAGAAGGCTCGCTTTCTCCTGGCCTCGACATCAGAAGTCTACGGTGACCCCTTGCGGCACCCTCAGCAGGAAGACTACTGGGGCAACGTCAACCCCATCGGTCCCCGGGGTGTCTACGACGAGGCCAAGCGTTTCGCCGAGGCCCTGACCATGGCCTATCACCGCGCCCATGGCGTTGAGACCCGCATCGTTCGTATTTTCAACACGTATGGCCCACGTATGCGGCTGGACGACGGTCGGGTGGTGCCCAATTTCGTCGGCCAGGCCCTGCGGGGTGAGCCCCTCACCGTCTATGGCGACGGCTCTCAAACCCGTAGTTTCTGCTACGTGGACGATCTGATTGAGGGCATCTACCGCCTGCTTCTGTCTGAGGAAGTAGAGCCCGTCAACGTGGGCAACCCCGCTGAGATGACGATACTGGATTTTGCCCATTTGGTCAACCGCCTGACCGGCAACAAAGCGGGCATCATCTACGAGGATTACCGTATCCCCGACGACCCCCAGGTGCGTCGGCCCGACATCTCCAAGGCCCGCCGGGTGTTGAACTGGGAGCCCCAGGTGGACCTGGAAGAGGGGTTGCAGAAGACCATCGAATGGTTCAGAAAGCGGGTTCAGTAGCGTTGTTCCACAATTTCGCGCTTCCGCGATTGGTGAATGCCTATGCCAGTGCTGAACGACATCGAGATTCACATCTCCGTTGACGAATTGTTGCGCGCCCAGGGAAGCGCCGCCCAGCGCCCCGCCGTTCGTGAGACGGCCCGGTGGGCCATCGCCCAGGCTCAGCGCTTGGCCGAGCCAGCGGCGGTCTGGGCCCTGCTGCCGGTGCGCCAGGTGGATGGAGAAAGAGCCCGCGTCGGCAAAGCCTGGCTGCGTGTCGGCCCCCACGCCGATCTGCTGGCTTCCGCCCGCCAGGCCCTGGTCAGCGTGGTCACCATCGGTCCGGCCCTGGAAGCAGAGGTGAGACGTCTGATTCAGGAGGGCAGTCTCCTGGAGGGCTTTATGCTGGATTCGGCGGGAGTGCTGGCCCTGGCCGCCGTAGGCAATAACCTGAACCGCTTAGCCGAGGCTCTGGCCGCCCAACGGGAGTGGGGGGTGAGCCTGGGCCTGGCCCCCGGCTCCTTGGTAGGCTGGCCGCTCCACGACCAGAAGGCCCTGTGCAGCCTGCTGGACCTGGCTGCCATTGGCGTGACCCTGAACCCTTCGCAGGTGCTGGTGCCCCACAAGTCGGCTTCGAGGCTAGTGGGCCTGGGGCCCGGCTACACGGCCAGACAGGTCAAGTCGGCCTGTCGCTTCTGCCCTCAGCGTGAGACCTGCTGGCGGAGACATTGATAATGGGAGGATTTCTTTGACCAGGACAGCTTTTATCTACTCAGAGAAACTGTGGGGACGGGGACATGGGGAGGCCCATCCTCTCAAACCGGAGCGGCTCAAACGCACCTATGAATTGCTGGACGCCTACGGCGCTTTCGACAGCCAGGACTCTCTGCTGGTCCCGCTGCGCCAGGCCACGGTGGAAGAACTCTGTCTCTTTCACAGCCAGGAGTACGTCACGGCTGTGCAGAAGCTCAGTCGGGGGGAAGAGGGCATCAACGCCGCTCGCTATAACTTTGGCTCTGGCGACAATCCCGTCTTTGCTGACATGTACGAGACAGAGGCCCTGAAGCTGGGAGCTGGGATGGTGGCCCTGGAACTGGTGCTCAGCGGGGAGGTCGAGGTGGCCTTCAGCTTCGCCGGAGGGATGCACCACGCCAGGCCAGCCTACGCTTCTGGGTTCTGCGTCTTCAACGACGTAGCCGTAGCCATTCACAAGATGTTGGCTGAGGGCCTGCGGGTGGCCTACATAGACATTGACGTCCACCACGGCGATGGGGTGCAGGCGGCCTTCTATGACAACGACCGGGTGCTGACCATCTCTTTCCACGAGTCGGGGTATTATCTCTTCCCTGGGTCGGGTTTCGTGGAAGAGATAGGGAAAGGAGTAGGACGGGGCTACGCCGTAAACCTCCCCCTCGCTCCCTACACCGACGACGAAACCTATGTCTGGGCCTTTCGGGAGATCGTGCCGCCGCTGGTACAGAAATTCGAGCCTGACATCGTGGTCACCCAGTTGGGTATTGACACTCACTATCAGGACCCCCTGGCTCACCTTTGCCTGACCACGGAGGGTTACGTTGCGGTCGTTGAGACCATCAAGACTCTGGCTCCGCGCTGGCTGTCCTTTGGGGGCGGCGGGTACGAACTCGACGTGGTGCCCAGAGCCTGGACTCTGGCCTACGGGGTGATGCGGGGACAAGAGTTCCCCGATGAGATACCCTCGTCTTACGCTGACAAGTATGGGCTGACCACTCTGCGGGACCACAAAAAGCCGTTCCTTGATGACTGGATGAGGACCCAGGTCCGAAGCCAGGCTGAGGTTGGGGTAGAGGCTCTGAAGCGAACGGCATTGAGGTCCATGCAGGGGCGTGTATAGAGGTGAACAGGAGTCAAAGGTTATGCTGTTTCTTCAAATGGGAATGCAAACAGTTATCTCTCTGATTGTAGGTTTGCTGGCAGCCATCAGCGTGCATGAATGTGCTCATGCCTGGATGGCCAACAAGTTGGGCGATCCGACGGCCAAGGAGGCAGGGCGATTGTCCCTGAATCCTTTCGCCCATCTAGACCCCTGGGGCACTTTGATGCTGCTGGTGTTCGGCCTGGGTTGGGGCAAGCCTGTGCCCGTTGACGCCGACAGGCTCCGCTATGGGCCCCAAAAGGGGATGGCCTTGGTCGGGGTGGCGGGACCAGCGGCCAATTTTATCATCGCCTCTATCGTGGCCATCCCCCTCCGTTTGCACCTTGTGCCCTTTGCCACCCGCTACATTTTTGATGTCATTCCCATATCTTTTGGGGAGATTTTCTCCTGGGTGATCTGGCTCAGTTTGGCTTTGGCCCTTTTCAATTTGATCCCTTTCACTCCTTTGGACGGCTCGCGCATCTTCGCTGCCTTCTTGCCCTCGCGTTGGTTTTACATCCTGGCCCGCTACGAACGCTATGCTCTGCTCCTGTTTTTTGGCCTGATCCTGGTAGAGCGCTTCACCCGGTTCGGCATTCTAACGAAGATAATTTTCCCTCCCATCGAGTTCCTGTGGTGGCAACTGGTGGGCATGGCTCCGCCTTTCTTCTATTAGACCTATCGGAGCGCCCATTGCTGCCCGCAGCTTTGGACAAATTGGCAACGCATGGTATAATATGGCCCCTGCCGATGGTAATGGGGCTACTTGTTGGAGGGGACAACTGACATTTCCTGACCTTAGGAGGGACAGTGAAATTACACGAATATCAGTCAAAGCGCATTTTCGCTCGTTACGGGGTGCCCATTCCTGGCGGCGATGTGGCTTCAACCCCTGACGATGCCTACAAAATCGCGGCACGGCTGGGGGGACGGGTGGTAGTCAAAGCCCAGGTTCTGGTCGGTGGGCGCGGCAAAGCTGGAGGGATCAAATTGGCCAAAGATGCCCCCGAAGCTGAGGCTAAAGCCAGCCAGATACTGGGCATGGACATCAAGGGCCTAAAAGTGAGGAAGGTTCTCATTGACGAGGCAGCGATGGATATCGTCAGGGAGATCTATCTGGGGATAGTGATAGACCGCGCTGCCCGTTGCCCGGTGATGATGGCCTCAGCGGAGGGGGGTATAGAGATCGAGGAGGTGGCCAAGGCGATGCCGGAGCAAATCTTCAAGGTCTCCATTGATCCCTTCCTGGGCTTGCGGGGCTATCAGGCCCGGGAGTTGGCCTTCGGCATCGGCCTGGAGAAGGGTTTGGTGTCGAGCTTTATTAACATAGCCACAGGGTTGTACAACGCCTTCGTGGATTGCGATGCTTCCTTAGCTGAGATCAACCCTCTGTTGGTCACTAACCAGAGTGGCAGTCCCCCATCTCTGCTAGCTGTGGATGGCAAAATGATCATAGACGACAATGCCCTCTTCCGTCATGCTGAACTGGCTGAGATGCGGGATGTGGACGAGGAAGCTCCGGCGGAAACTGAAGCCAGATACTACGGTCTCAGCTACGTCAAGCTGGATGGCGAAATCGGGTGTATGGTCAATGGGGCAGGTCTGGCTATGGCCACCATGGACATCATCAAACTCTATGGTGGCATGCCCGCTAATTTCCTCGACATTGGGGGCGGGGCTCAGGCGGACAGAGTGGCTGCTGCCTTGCGCATCATCCTCGCTGATCCTAAAGTCAAGTCGGTGCTCTTCAACATCTTTGGGGGTATCACCCGTTGTGACGAGGTAGCAAAAGGTGTCCTGGAGGCTCTCGAGCAGGTGCCTACCGATGTGCCCATGGTCGCTCGTTTGGTAGGCACCAACGAAGAAGAGGGGCGGCGCATCTTGGCTGGTGCCAAAATGGTGACCGCCGGTACTTTGGTTGAGGCGGCCCAGAAGGCGGTGGAGTTGGCCCAGGCCCGTTAGCACTACATCCGTAGTTGGAGACAAAACGCGACCAACGTCGCTACTACGAACCCATCAATCGCTCCCCCATCGCCCCCACCGGATCTGTAATCCGCGGATGGGCAGCGGATGACAAATCCGCCACGAGCAAAGCCCAAGTACGGCTGAAGGAGATGCCCCCGCTTCTGGATTGAAAATACCCAAACGGGATGGCTTGTGGCACAAGAGTGCCGCCTGTGGCGCAACAGTGCCGCCTGTGGCGCAACAGTGCCGAAACCCTGGCAGGGGTAACAAACATATCAAGGAGGATATAATAACGATGAAAAAAATTCTCGTTCTTGGCGCCGGCTTGGTGGCAAGTGCCCACGTTCGGTACCTGCTTAACCAGCCGGATTTTCACGTTACCGTAGCCAGCCGTACCCTCAGCAAAGCCCAGGACATCATCAGCGGCCACCCAAAAGGAGAAGCTCGCCAATTGGATGTGACGGACGAGTCGGCTCTGGAGGAACTGATCCGCCAAGCCGACCTGGCCGTCAGTCTGTTGCCCTATGTCTACCATCCTATGGTTGCCAGGCTCTGCGTCAAACATCGCAAACACATGGTCACTACGTCCTACGTCAAAGAGCCCATGCAGGCGTTGGACAGCGCAGCCAGGGAGGCGGGCGTCATCCTTCTGAACGAGATCGGTGTGGACCCCGGCATTGACCACATGACTGCTATGAGGGTCATCCACCGTGTTCAGAAAGACGGCGGAGCGATCACCAGTTTCACCTCCTGGTGCGGCGGGTTGCCGGCACCGGAGGCCAACACCAATCCCCTCGGTTACAAGTTCTCCTGGAGTCCCAAGGGTGTGCTCCTGGCGGGCAAGAACCCGGCCCATTATCTGAAGGACGGCCAGGAAGTGTTCGTCCCTGGCAAGGAGCTATTCGACCACTATTGGACCGTGCCTGTGGAGGTGGCGGGAAAGGTGATTGACTTCGAGGGCTACCCCAACAGGGATAGCCTGCCCTACATGGAGACCTACGGCATCACCACGGCCAGGAGCATGTTCCGTGGCACCCTGCGCAACGTGGGATGGTGCCCGACCATGAGGAAGATTGTGGACCTGGGCCTGCTGGACGAGGAAGAGCGGGACGACATTGCTGGCCTGACCTTTGCTCAATTGACGGCCAAGCTCATTGGTAGCACCGGCGATCCCAAGAAGGACCTGGCCATTTACCTGAAGGTTGAGGAAGATTCGCTGGTCATCAGCAACCTGGAATGGCTGGGCCTTTTGAGCGATGATCCACTGCCGTTGCAGAAGGGCGCACCCATAGACATCCTGACCGCCCGCATGTTGGAGAAGATGCAATATGAAGAGGGTGAGCGAGATATGCTCATCTTGCAACATGAGTTCATCGCTGAATATCCCGACCCTTCGACAACCCTGCGACGGGGCTCAGGACAAGGCTCAGAACACCGCCGTAGGGAAAAGATCACCTCTACGATGATTGACTTTGGGATTCCTCACGGTGACACCTCCATGTCACGAACAGTCGGCTTGCCGGCGGCTATCGGTGTCAGGTTGATCCTGCAAGGGAAGGTCAACTTGATCGGCGTCCACAGCCCTGTGCTCCCTGAGATCTACGAACCGGTCCTGGAAGAGCTGGAACAATTGGGCATACACTTCACTGAAAAGTGGGAAACGCTCAAGGAGTTTTCTAGATGAGCATTTTGGTTGATAAGAACACGCGCCTTGTGGTGCAGGGTATCACAGGCCGGGAGGGAGAGTTTCACGCCCGCAGCATGATCGAGTACGACACCAATGTGGTAGCCGGGGTGACGCCAGGCAAAGGTGGCGGTTGGGTGAATGGGGTGCCCGTTTTCGACACCATCAAAGATGCTGTAGCTGCTACCGAAGCCAACACTTCCATTGTCTTCGTACCGGCCCGCTTCGCCCCCGATGCCATGTACGAGGCGGCTGACGGGGGAATCTCCCTCATCGTCTGCATCACCGAAGGGATCCCCATTCTTGATATGCTCAAGGTGCGGGCCTACCTGGATCAAAAGGGGGTGCGCCTGATTGGCCCCAATTGTCCCGGTGTAATCACCCCTGGTGAGTGCAAGGTGGGTATCATGCCTGATTACATTCATACGCCGGGCTCTGTGGGGGTGATCTCGCGCAGCGGCACCCTCACCTACGAGGTTGTCAATGAACTGACCCGCCTGGGCCTGGGACAGAGCACCTGCGTTGGCATTGGGGGCGATCCCATCATCGGGTCCGACTTTGTTGACATACTCACTCTCTTTGAAGAGGATCCCCTGACGGAGCATGTGGTGCTCATCGGTGAAATCGGTGGCAGTGATGAGGAACGGGCGGCTGAATTGATCGCTACCCATGTGACTAAGCCTGTGACAGCTTTCGTCGCCGGGCGCACTGCACCGCCTGGCAAACGGATGGGTCACGCCGGAGCCATCATCTCCGGCGGCGCGGGCACAGCAGTCGAGAAGATCGAGGCCCTTGAGGTGGTGGGAGTTGAGGTGGCTCGCCACCCGGCTGAAATCGCTGAGCTAGTGGCCCGCAGAGAATGAATTGTGTCTGGCTAGGATGGCTTGGGGAATGGAGCCTTCAGGCAGAAAAAGCCAGCTAATACCGATTTCAAGTTGTTTTAGCCATATCCGAATGATTTCTTGCATTTTCCGGCTGAATCGGATATAATACTGGCTGATTAGGGAAATTTTTCACAAAAGGTAAAACGTGTCAGGTAGCATAGTCTCCCATCTGGAGGGAGAAATGAGGTATTGGCGGAAGCCGCTTGATATAGAAAGTTTAAAGATCCCTCGGGGCAATATCCAGATTCTCAAAGAGAGATGTAAAGGCTGCGGTTTCTGTGTGGAGTATTGCCCTCAGCATGTGTTGGAGGTCTCGGAGGAGTTCAATTCCAAGGGCTACCATCCTCCCTACGTCAAGGACGGTGACGGTTGTGTCTCCTGCGGCCTCTGTGAGATGCTTTGCCCTGAGTTCGCCATCTATAGCGTAGAAGAGGAGCGGGAGGTGAAGACGCTGTGAGCCAGAGGGGGGTTCTGAGCGGTGAGTTCTTTATGATGGGTGACATCGCTTGTGCCGAGGGGGCCATAAGCGCTGGTTGCCGTTTTTTTGCTGGCTACCCTATCACCCCGGCCACCGAGGTAGCCGAGCGCATGAGCCGCCGCATGCCTGAGGTGGGCGGCACCTACATCCAAATGGAAGACGAACTGGGCTCTATGGCTGCCGTGCTGGGAGCCTCCTGGGGGGGGGTCAAAGCCATGACAGCCACTTCAGGCCCTGGTTTCAGCCTTATGATGGAAAACCTGGGATTGGGCATTATGACCGAGACCCCCTGCGTGTTGGTCAACGTGCAGCGAGCCGGGCCGTCCACTGGCCTGCCTACCCTGGCAGGCCAAGGAGACATGATGCAGGCCCGCTGGGGTACCCATGGCCCCTACGAGATCATCGCCCTGGTCCCCAGCTCTCCGCAAGAGCTTTTCGATCTCACCATCAGGGCTTTTAATCTCTCAGAGAAATACCGCCTTCCAGTACTGGTCATGACTGATGCTGAGGTCGGTCACATGACAGAGAAGGTGGTCATCCCCCCGCCTGAGGAAATCGAGCTTTACCCCCGCCGCCTGGTTACTGTTCCCCCTGAAGAGTATTTGCCTTTCAAAGCCGATGAAGACCTGGTACCGCCCATGTCTAACTTTGGCCAGGGTTATCGCTTCCACGCTACGGGCCTCACCCACGACGAGCGGGGCTACCCGGACACGGCCGATGACAGCGCGCAGTGGCCCCTGATCCAGCGCCTGATAGACAAGATCCGGGTGAATAAGCATGACATCATCCAACTGGAGGAGGATGGCCTGGAGGATGCCGAGGTGGTGATCTGCTCCTACGGCATCTCGGCGCGCACGGCCATGTGGCCTATGGAGTTGGCTCGGAAGGAAGGGATCAGTGTCGGGATGCTGCGGCTGATCACCGTCTGGCCCTTCCCAGAGGAACGTGTGAGGGAGCTAGCTAAGAAAGTGAAAGCTTTCGTGGTGCCCGAGCTGAACTGGGGTCAGATCGCTTTGGAGGTGGAACGTTGCGCGGCCGGCCAAGCGGAGGTTATCCTGGTACCGCACCCAGGGGGCGATATCCACGAGCCGGGGGAGGTTCTGGAGGCCATCAGAGAAGCGGCACGCAGGTAGCAGCAAGGAGTGAGAGACTTGGAACCTGAAAGACATCCAATGGATGAACTCCTGCGGGAGGATCGTCTGCCTCACATCTGGTGTTCGGGGTGTGGGATCGGCACAGCCGTGACCTGTTTCATCAGCGCCCTGCTGAAATCGGGCCTGGATTTGGACAAGGTGGCTGTCGTTTCTGGCATCGGCTGCACGGGGCGGGTGGCTGGTTACCTCAAGCTGGATTCTTTTCACACCACCCACGGGCGGGCTATCGCCTTCGCCACCGGGCTCAAGCTGGCCAACCCGGAGCTCAAGGTGGTGATCTTTAGCGGCGATGGCGATCTCATCGCCATCGGCGGCAATCACTTCATCCACGCTGCTCGGCGCAACATTGACATGACCGTCATTTGCGTCAACAATTTCAACTATGGGATGACGGGAGGGCAGGTAGGCCCTACCACACCCGTTGGAGCCAGGGCCACCACCGCGCCTTACGGCTGCTTCGAGCACCCTTTCAACATTCCCTACCTGGCGGCGGCCAGCGGGGCGGTCTATGTGGCTCGCTGGACCATGCTTCACGTGCGGCGTCTGGAGAGGTCCATCGGTGAGGCTCTGGCCAAGCGAGGTTTCAGCCTGGTCGAGATCATCGCCCCTTGCCCCACCAACTACGGCCGCCGGCAAAGACGGCGCACGGGGTTGGATTCCCTCAAATATTACCATCAGCAAGGCGTCATCCAACACGGCGCCAATCCCAGGGATGTGGACATAGACCTGGACGGGGAGATCATTGAGGGCGTGTTCGTAGATATTGGGAAGCCCACCTTCTCCGACTTTTGCCAGGAGGGGCTAAGCAGGGCGATGGGCAGTAAGGAGTAAAGGGAGGAAGGTATGAGTCGGACGGAGATCAGGCTGAGTGGCTTCGGTGGTCAGGGCATCATCAAGACGGGCTATATTATCGGTGAGGCGGTGGCCATCCACGATGGTAAGAACGCGACTTTCACTCAGAGTTACGGGCCCGAGTCGCGGGGTGGGGCCGCGGCTGCTCAGGTCGTCATCTCCGATGAACCTATCAGTTACCCCCACGTCATTGACCCATCTATTCTGGTGGTCATGTCGCAGGGGGCTTACAGCAAGTATGTGCCCGGGTTCAAAAAGGATGGCCTTTTGATTATTGACGAAGACCTGGTGGAGACCGATGAGGCGGCCGAAGGCTTGAAACTCCTCTCTATCCCGGCCACCCGCCTGGCTGAGGAGTTGGGGCGCAAGGTCGTGGCCAACGTGGTTATGCTGGGCTTTCTCACTGCGATCACCGACCTGGTCTCAGTAGAAGCGATGAAAAAGGCAGTGCTGTCCTCAGTGCCCAAAGGTACAGAGGAGCTTAATCTGAAAGCCTTTGAGCGAGGATATGAGTATGGGCAGCAGGTTAAAAAGGATGTGTAGCGAGGGGTAGCTGGTTGGAGGGACTGTAGCGTTGAGAAAGGGCGTTTTGGTGATCGGGGGCAGTCTGGCCGGTGTGCGGGCGGCCCTCGATTTGGCCCAGTCAGGAATTAAAGTCTATTGGGTGGAGGAGTCACCGTTTCTCGCCCGTGGGAATGAAAATGAGGTCTCTCCGCATCTGTTGACTGCTGAGATGCTGGAGGCAGTTAAACATCCTAACATTGAAGTTTTGACCGACGCCAGGGTGACTGGCTTGACCGGTCAGCGGGGAGATTCCCAGGTTGAGGTGCAGCATGGTCCGCGCTACGTAGACCTGGCCAGGTGTACCGCCTGCGGGGATTGCGAGCCAGTCTGCCCGGTGACGGTTTCCGTCAATGGCGGGCTTCGCAAGGCCATCTTTGGTCACGGCTACAGGGCTGTGCCCAACGTCTTCGCCATCGAGAAGCGAGGGATCGCGCCCTGCAAGGCGGCCTGCCCCGGCGGCATCCACGTCCAGGGCTACGTGGCTCTCGTCGCCCAGGGTCGCTTCCAGGAAGCCCTCGACCTAGTCCGTGAGGCGGTGCCTTTCCCCGGCGTGCTGGGCCGGGTGTGCCATCACCCCTGCGAGGAGAAGTGCCGACGTGGCACCGAGTTGGATGAACCGGTAGCGATATGTGCGCTGAAACGATTCGTAGACGATTGGGTGCTGGGTCCTGAGCGTGTCGAAGAGCCTGTCCTGAGCCCCTCGGCTTCGCTCGGGATAAACTCTATCGAAGGGCCTGTCCTGAGCAAAGTCGAAGGGTGGGAGAAGGGTCTGGGGGAACTGAAGGGAACTCTCTCAGCCCCATCAGCACCCTCCAAACGCGTGGCCATCGTTGGCGCCGGCCCTGCTGGCCTGACGGCGGCCTGTTTTTTGGCTCGCCGGGGCATCGTCAGCGAAGTCTTTGAAGCCCTGCCGGTGGCAGGGGGAATGATGGCCGTGGGTATCCCAACCTATCGCCTGCCGCCCGAGGTGTTGCAGCGCGAGGTCGCGGCCATCGAGGCCCTGGGGGTGAAGATCCACCTCAACCATCCGATTGATGGGGACGGATTCCAGCGGCTGCGGGAGGAACACGACGCTGTCTTCGTCGCTGTGGGGGCTCATCAGGGCTGGACCATGCGCATCCCTGGAGAAGACCTGAAGGGTGTGCTCTCTGGTGTGGACTTTCTGCGGGCGGTGAATCTCGCTGCTCTAGGGGGAGACACGGCCTCTCCCCCGCGCCTGGGTGAAAGAGTGGTGGTCATCGGCGGCGGCGATGTGGCCATTGACTCGGCCAGGGTGGCACGACGGGCCTGTCCTGACCCTTCGCCAGGCTCAGGGCGACGGCCCAGTCAAAGGGCTTGTCCTGACCCTTCGACAGGCTCAGGGCGACGGCCTAGTCGAAGGGTCGGGGGCCAGGAAGTCACCGTCCTCTATCGCCGCTCACGGGCTGAGATGCCAGCGGAGCCCTGGGAGGTCCAGGAGGCTGAGGAAGAAGGGATCAAATTTCACTACCTGGCTGCCCCAGTGCGGGCCCTGGGCCAGGATGGGGTGCTTGCCGGCCTGGAGTGCATCCGCATGGAGCTGGGAGAGCCCGATGAGAGCGGGCGGCGGCGGCCCGTGCCCATCGCAGGCTCTGAGTTCACCCTGGAGTGTGACACCTTGCTGGTGGCCATCGGGCAGACGGTGGATACTCCTTTCGAGGGCTTGTCACTGGTGCAGAGGGGGACCTACGTGGCCGATCCGGTGACTCTGCAGACCAACGTACCTGGCGTTTTCGCCGGGGGTGACGCCGTCACTGGGCCAGCCAGCGTGATCGAAGCCATCGCTGCCGGGCAGCGCGCTGCCGAGTCCATTGTCCTTTACCTGCGAGGCGAGGACCTGGCGCTGGGGCGCACCACTGAGGAGCCTGACCTTTCGGCCACTGAGTATTACACGCCTGAGCAGCCCGTGCAGCGGCCGCGGGCTCAGATGCCCCGTTTGCCCCTAGCCCAGCGATCAGGTTTCGCCGAAGTAAACCTGGGTTTCACCCAGGAGCAGGCCGTGGCCGAGGCCGAGCGCTGTCTCTCCTGTGGGGTGTGCTCCGAGTGCCTGGCCTGCGTGTCGGCCTGCCAGCCTGGCGCCATTGACCACAACGCCGTAGGCGAGCGCCTGACCCTGGACATCGGAGCGGT